>JBGAJI010000164.1:0-5539 GCA_044225035.1 Amaricoccus sp.
TCCCCGGATCGGCGCGTTGCTGCGCTTTCGCCGGCGGTGACCGCGCCGGACAGCTGGCGCGCGGCGCTGGACGGCGCGCCGCTCGGGGCCGCGCTCGCCTTTCAGGCGGGGGAGCGGGCGCGGGGCCGGATCGTCCATCCCGATGAAGCCGATCTCTTCCGGGCGCTGGAACTGACCCCGCCCGGATCGGTCAAGGTGGTGATCCTCGGCCAGGATCCCTATCACGGGCCGGGTCAGGCGCATGGCCTCAGCTTCAGCGTCCGCCCCGGGGTCCCGCCTCCGCCTTCCTTGCGCAACATCTTCAAGGAGCTGGAAGCGGACCTCGGCGCGCCGCCGCCGTCGCATGGCAATCTCGAGGCATGGGCGCGGCGGGGCGTCCTCCTCCTCAATACCGTGCTGACGGTCGAGGCCGGCAAGGCCGGCGCGCATCGCGGACGCGGCTGGGAAGCGGTGACCGACGCGGTGATCCGCGCGGTGAACCAGGGGCCGCCGGCGGTGTTCCTGCTCTGGGGCGCGCCGGCGGCGGCGAAGGCCGCGCTGGTCGATCGCGCCCGGCATCTGGTGCTGACCGCCCCGCATCCCTCGCCACTCTCGGCCTACCGCGGCTTTCTCGGCTGCCGCCACTTCTCCCAGGCGAACGCCTGGCTCGAAGCCCGGGGGCGCGGGGCGGTGGACTGGCGCCTGCCGCCCGAGTCGCGGTAGGGTTCGCGGCGGCATCGCGTTCCATCGCGCCGCCAAATCCGCCTTGAAATCCCCTGGCCTTCGGCTTAGACCCCGCGCTGTGTCGGAGTGTAGCGCAGCCTGGTAGCGCACCTGCTTCGGGAGCAGGGGGTCGGAGGTTCGAATCCTCTCACTCCGACCAAGTATCGGAGTCCGTCCCGGCGCGGCCCGAAAAGCGGCGGATCGGCCGCGTGGAAAAGGGCAAGCCATGCCGCCGCGGCCGGACAGTTCCCCGACTGGTGAGAACCCGGTGCCCGATCAGGCGCGTGCCGCCGTCGCCGACGAACCCTGGCTGTCCATCGTCGTTCCGATGAAGAACGAGGCCGAGAACGTGGCCTTCGTCACCGAGGCGATCGCGGCGGCCTGCGCCGATGTCGGGCCGTTCGAGGCGATCTATGTCGACGATGCCTCGACCGACGGGACGGCGGCGGCGATCCTCGCGCTGCGGCGGCGGTTTCCGTTCCTGCGGCTGGTCCGGCACCCGGTCAGCGCCGGGCAATCGGCGGCGATCCACTCCGGCGTGCTGGTCGCCAAGGGCGGCGCGATCTGCACGCTCGATGGCGATGGACAGAACCCGCCCTCCGAAATCCCGAAGCTGCTCGGCAGGCTCGACGGCCGCGCATTCCCCGCCGATGTCGCGTTGGTCGCGGGACAGCGCGTCGGGCGACGCGACACTTTGTCCAAACGCTGGGCGTCGAAGGCGGCGAATGCGATCCGGCAGGGCCTGCTCAAGGATGGAACGCGCGACACCGGCTGCGGGCTGAAGCTGTTCCGGCGCGACGCCTTCCTCGCCCTGCCCTATTTCGATCATATGCACCGCTATCTGCCGGCGCTTTTCGCGCGCGACGGCTGGCGGGTGACGCATGTCGACGTGGCCCATGCCGAGCGGCACGCCGGCCGATCGAACTATGCCAATCTCGGCCGGGCGCTGGTCGGCGTCTATGACCTCATCGGCGTCGCATGGCTGATCAAGCGCCGCAAGAAGGCGCGCGGCGTCGAGGTAACGGAGGAGGCGTCTTGAACAACCCGCTGTTCGAGTTCTTCCATGTCGACCATTGGGGCGAGTTCTGGTGGGTGGTGGTCGGCCTCCTGGGCCAGCTCTCCTTCTCGATGCGCTTCATCATCCAGTGGATCAAGTCCGAGAAGGCGCGGAAATCGGTGATCCCGGTGGCCTTCTGGTATTTCTCGATCGGCGGCGGCGTCATCCTGCTCGCCTATGCGATCCATCGCCGCGACCCGGTTTTCATCCTCGGGCAGGCGACCGGGCTCTTCATCTATGCCCGCAATCTCTGGCTGATCCGTGCGGCCAAGTCCCGCGCCTGACGCCGGGGTCCGGGCCTTTCGCCTCGGACTGGCGGGAATAGCACTCGTCACCCTCTGGCGTGTGGCGCTCCTGCCCTTCGACCGCGCCGATCTCTATGTGGACGAGGCGCAATACTGGTTCTGGGGCCAGGAACTCGCCTGGGGCTATTATTCCAAGCCGCCGCTGATCGGCTGGATCCTGCGGCTGAGCACCTCGATCGGCGGCGACGGCCTGTTCTGGATCCGCCTGCCGCTGCCCCTGATCCATGCCGGCACGGCCGTCCTCGTCGCGCTGATCGGGCGGCGGCTGGCCGATGCGCGGGTCGGCGCGCTGGCCGGCTTTGGCTTTGCCACCGTGCCGGGCGTGGCGCTCGGCAGCCTGCTCGTCTCGACCGACACGCCGATGCTCTTCTGTTTCGCCCTGGCCATGCTGGCGCAGATCCGTCTCGCCGATCGCCGCTCCCCGGGCTGGGCGGTGATCCTTGGCCTGGCGGTCGGCACCGGCATGCTGGCGAAATATGCGATGATCTATTTCCCGCTCTCGGCCGCGCTCGCAGCCCTGGTCCTGCCGCGCGCCCGGATCTCGTGGCGCGACGCGGGGCTGGCCTGCCTCGTCGCGTTGGCGGTGCTGGCGCCAAACCTCTGGTGGAACCTTGAGAACGGCTTCACCACGCTGCGGCACACGGCGGAGAATGCGAGCGTCGGCGCCGGCTCGCGGCTCGATCCCGGCCGGGTGCTGGAATTCTGGGGCGGGCAATTCGCGGTCTCGGGGCCGATCCTGTTCGCGGCCTATCTCGCCGGGTTGCCGGGCGCGCGCCGCGGCGGCGTCGCCGCCTATCTCGCGCTGATGTCGGCGCCGATCTTCGTCGCGCTGTCGGCGCAGGCGCTGCGGGCCGAGGTGAATGCGAACTGGGCGGCGACTGCGCATGTCGCGGCGGTGGTGCTCGGAATCCTAGTGCTGCGGAACCGGCGCGGCTGGCTGATCGCCTCCTTCGCGCTCAACCTCGCGGTGACCCTGGCGCTGCCGCTCAGCACGCTCTTCGCCGACAGCCTGCGGATCGGGTCCGGCGACCTGCTGCTCGCGCGCTATGTCGGACGGGCGGACGTGAGCCGGCGGGCGGCGGAAATCGCGGCGGAAAACGGTCTCGACACGCTGGTCTCGGGCGACCGGGCGATCCTCGCGGACTTCTTCTACACCTTGCGCGACTCCGGCCTGACGCTCCGGGCCGAGCCGACCAAGGGATTCCCGCCGCACCATTATGCCCAGAAGCATCCGCTGACGCCCGGGCCGGGCGACGTGCTGCTGGTGACGCGGAGCACCGAGGGGCCGGCCTGCGCGCCCGGCGTCGAGCCGCGCGAACTCGCGCGCTGGACGCCGACGGACGGCTATTCGAAACGCGAGATCCGGGCGCTGCGCGTACCGCGCGCCTGCTGGTTCGGATCGTGACCGGGCGCGCCGCTGGGCGCGCCGCGCGGTCCGGTTGACCCATGGCGACGCATGTCCGGCATCCGATGCTGATCGCGGTCGCCCAGCCGGGCGCCTGGACCTTCAGCCTGCTGTTCTTCTTCGAATCGATCGCCCGGGCCGCGCTCGTCACCGTCCTGCCGCTGACCGCCTATGCCCTGCTCGGCAGCAAGGAGACGGTCAGCCTCGCCTTCACGGCGGTGTCGCTCGCCGCGCTCTGCCTCGGCTTCGCGATCCCGGTCGCGGTGCGCCTGCTCAGCCGGCGCTGGACCTATACGCTCGGCTGCGCGCTGCTCGCCGCCTTCGCCGCCCTGCTCAGCCTCGAGGCGCCGCCGGCGCTGCTGCTCGGGATGCTGGCGCGGACGGTGGGGGCGGCGATGCTGAACATCACGCTCGCGCTCTATATCATGGACAATATCGGCAAGCGCGACCTGACGCGGTCCGAGCCGCAGCGGCTGGCGGTGGCGACGCTCGGCTGGGGGGTGACGCCGTTCGTCGGCGTCTGGCTGATGAGCGTCGCCGGGCTCTGGGCGCCCTGCCTGCTCAGCGGCCTCGCGGCGCTGGCGCTCGGCGCGATCTTCTGGACGCTGCGGCTGGCGGAGGGTGGACCGATCCGCGCCGGCGGGGCGATGCCGAAGCCCGCGCCGCGGCATCCCGTCGCCGCGATCCGGCGCTTCGTGGCGCAGCCGCGCCTGCGCCTCGCCTGGAGCATCGCTTTCGCGCGCTCGGCCTTCTGGTCGACCTTCTTCGTCTATATCCCGATCCTGATGGTCGAGAGCGGGCTCGGGCCGGAAGCGGGCGGACTCGCGGTGGCGGCCGGCAATCTGATGCTCTTCAACAATCTCTTCAGCCGGCGGCTCGCCGACCGCTTCACGCTCCGCCGCGTGCTCGGCGCCGCCTTCCTCGCGGCGGCGGCCCTCGTCACGGCGGTGGCGGGACTGAGCCCGTTCCTGCCGGCGCTGGCCGGAGTGACCATGGTGGCGGCGGCCTTCTTTGTCGCGCTGATCGACGGACTGGGGCCGGTGCCCTTCCTGCGCGCCACGCGCTCGCGGGAGCGGGCGGAGATGACCACGGTCTATCGCACCTATATCGACCTCGCCGAACTTCTGCCGCAGGTCGCCTATTTCTTCCTGTTCATGGCCTTCGGCTATCCCGGGGCCTTTCTCGCCCTCGCCGCGCTCATGAGCGCGGTCGGCTGGCTGACGCTCCGCCACCTGCCGCGCGGCATGTGATTTACATCTGGCGGGAAAAGCGGCAGAAGCGCGCTCGGACGATCCTTGGAGAAAAAGATGGGCTACCGCATCGCCGTCGTCGGCGCCACGGGCAACGTGGGCCGCGAAATGCTGAACATCCTGGCCGAGCGGGAATTTCCCGTCGACGAAATCGTGGCGCTCGCCTCGCGCAAGAGCCTCGGCACGGAAGTTTCCTTCGGCGACAAGACCCTGAAGACCCTGGATCTCGACACGTTCGACTTCACCGGCTGGGATATGGCGCTCTTTGCCATCGGCTCGGAGGCGACGAAGAAATACGCGCCGGTCGCGGCGAAGTCCGGTTGCGTGGTGATCGACAATTCGTCGCTCTATCGCTACGACCCCGACGTGCCGTTGATCGTGCCGGAGGTGAACCCGGATGCGATCGAGGGCTATGCGAAGAAGAACATCATCGCCAATCCGAACTGCTCGACCGCGCAGATGGTGGTGGCGCTGAAGCCGCTGCACGACCGGGCGACGATCCGCCGGGTGGTGGTCTCGACCTACCAGTCGGTCTCCGGCGCCGGCAAGGAGGCGATGGACGAGCTCTGGAACCAGACCAAGGGCCTCTATGTCCCTGGCCAGGAGGTCGAGCCCAAGGTCTTTTCCAAGCAGATCGCCTTCAATGTGATCCCGCATATCGACGTCTTTCTCGACGACGGCCAGACCAAGGAAGAATGGAAGATGGTCGCGGAGACGAAGAAGATCGTCGATCCGGCGATCAAGGTCACGGCGACCTGCGTGCGCGTGCCAGTCTTCGTCGGCCATTCCGAGGCGGTGAATGTCGAGTTCGAGCAGGATC
>JBGAJI010000165.1:0-5453 GCA_044225035.1 Amaricoccus sp.
CACGAACCATCACCTGCACGGGTAGTCACCACCTTCCAGTCAAGAGTTTCGAAATTCGGCAGGAGGGCGCTATATACGCAAAGACCGCCGGCCTGTCCACCGGCGGGGAAAAAAAAGACCGACAGCCAGGAGCCGGCCCGACGAGGCCGAACAGCGGAGCGAAATGCCATGACCGACCCGTCCCCCAGCCCCGTCGACGATCAAGATCTCGCCGCGACGGCCAGGGCGGTGATCGCCGCGGCGCTGCCGCACGTGGCTTTCGATGGCTGGAGCGACAAGACGCTGTCCTACGCGGTCGATGACGCGGGTGTCGATCCGAACGTCTCGCGCCTCGCCTTTCCGCGCGGCGGCCTCGACCTCGCGCTCGCCTATCACTACGAGCGCGACGCCGAGATGGCCGCGCGCCTCGCCGAGGCGAACCTGCTCGAGCTGCGGTTTCGCGACCGCGTCGCCTTCGCCATCATCGCACGGCTCGAGGCCGTGGCGGGCGAGCGCGAGGCGGTGCGCCGGGGCGTCGCCTTCTTCTCGCTGCCGACCCACGCGGCCGACGGGGCGCGGGCGATCTGGCACACGGCGGACACGATCTGGACCGCGCTCGGCGATACCAGCCGGGATTTCAACTGGTATTCCAAGCGCACCACCCTGTCGGCGGTCTATTCCTCGGCGCTGCTCTACTGGCTCGGCGACACCACGCCCGACATGCAGGCGACGCGCGATTTCGTCCAGCGCCGTATCGACGACGTGATGCGGTTCGAGGAGGTCAAGGCCCGCGTCTCGCGCAATCCGATCGCCGCCGCGATGATGAAGGGGCCGCGACGCCTGCTTGACCATATGAAGGCGCCCGGCGATACTCCGCCCCCGGATCTGCCCGGCTCCTGGCGGCGCAAGACCTGAACGCGACGGGCCGGGAGGGGCGCATGGCGATCGGCGAGACGATCTCGATCTGGTTCAAGGCCGTCTGGCGCGCGGGGCGGGACCTCGGCCCCGGGACGAGGATCGCGGCGTGAGCATTCCGGCGGAGATGACCGCGATCGAGATCGCCGAGCCCGGTGGCCCGGACGTGCTGCGCCCGACCCGGCGCAAGCCACCGCGGCCGCTGGCCGGAGAGATCCTGGTCGCGGTTCGCGCCGCCGGCGTGAACCGGCCGGACGCGCTGCAAAGGGCCGGCGCCTAGGCGCCGCCGCCCGGGGCCTCGGACCTGCCCGGCCTCGAATGCGCCGGGGTGGTGGCCGAGGTCGGCCCGGGCGCCACGAAATGGGCGGTCGGGGACGAGGTCTGCGCCCTGCTGCCGGGAGGCGGCTACGCCGAATACGCCGTCACCCATCAGGACCACGCCCTGCCGATCCCGAAGGGCCTCGGCATGGTCGAGGCGGCGGCGCTCTGCGAGACCTTCTTCACCGTCTGGAGCAATGTCTTCGTGCGCGGCGGCTTGCGCGCGGGCGAGAGCTTTCTGGTGCATGGCGGCTCGTCTGGCATCGGCACCACGGCGATCCAGCTCGCCGCCGCGCGCGGCGCGCGGGTCTTCGCCACCGCCGGGTCGGAGGAAAAGTGCCAGGCCTGCCGCGACCTCGGCGCCGAGCTGGCGATCAACTACCGGTCCGAGGATTTCGTCAAGGCGGCGCGCGCGGCGACCGGCGGCGCGGGGGTGAACCTGATCCTCGACATGGTTGGCGGCGACTATCTCGCCCGCGACGTCCGGGCGCTGGCGCCCGACGGACGGCTGGTGATGATCGCCTTTCTCGGCGGCGCGACCGCCGAACTCAATTTCGCGCAGGTGATGACCAAGCGCCTGACCCTCACCGGCTCGACCCTGCGGCCCCAGTCGGTGGAGGCCAAGGCGGCGATCGCCGCCGATCTGGCGCGGGAGGTCTGGCCGCTGCTCGCCGCCGGGCGGATCGCGCCGGTGATGGACCGGACCTTCCCGCTGGCCGAGGCGGCCGCCGCCCATGCCCGCATGGAAAGCTCGGCGCATATCGGCAAGATCGTCCTGCGGGTTTCCTGAAATGCCCACCATTTGAACCCCGTCGTCTGATCCGCCTCACGGCGCGCGGGCGAGGTCGGCGAGATGGCGATAGACGGTGGTGCGCGACAGGTCGAGCTGGCGGGCCGTCGCGGCGACATTGCCGGACGCGGCGCGATAGACCGCGCGAATGCGGGCGCAGCGCGCGCTGGCGAGCGGGCTCGACCGGCAGAGATCGCAGCAATCGGCCTCGTCCGGCTCGTCCGCCGCCTCGCCGAGGATTGCCAGCCGCTGCAGCTCCGAACGCAGCTCGCGCATGTTTCCCGGCCAGCTCCGCGCCGCCAGCCGCGCGACGAGCGCGTCCGTCAGGATCAGATCCGGCGCGACGCGCCCGGCGATGTGCCGCGCGACCTCGGCGAAGTCGCTCCGCGCGCGCAGCGGCGGCAGGGTCACGGTCAGCACGCCGAGGCGATAGCGCAGATCGGCCCGGAACGACCGGTCCGGCGCGTCGAGCGCCCGGTTCGTCGCGGCGACCAGCTGGACATCGACCCGCGCGCCGCGCGTGGCGCCGATCGGGCGAACCTCGCCATCGTCGAGAAAGCGCAGGAGCGCGGCCTGCGCGGCGAGAGGGATCTCCCCCACCTCGTCGAGAAACAGCGTGCCGCCGTCCGCCGCGCACGCCAGCCCGGCCGACCGTTCGCGCGCATCGGTGAAGGCGCCGCGCTCATGGCCGAAGAGCTCGGCCGCGAACAGCGCCTCGGGCACGGCGCCGCAGTTCAGCGGGACGAAGGCGCCGCGCCGCCCGCTGATCGCATGGACATGCCGCGCCATCAGCTCCTTGCCGGTGCCGGTCTCGCCGAGGATCAGGATCGGCATCCGCCGCGCCGTCGCCCGGGCGATCCCCTGCATCTGCCGCGCCAGCCCCGGATCGGCGCAGACTAAAACCGCGACCGGTCGGGCTGGCGCCGCCGGCGCGCGCGGCGCAGACGAAATCCGCGACCGGTCGGGCTGGCGCCGCCGGCGCGCGCGCCGGCCGCGGCGGGGCGCCGTGCTGCCGGCAGGCCATGAAGAGCCCGCCGCCGGCTCGGTCGCGAACCTGCGCGACATCGGCGACCAGCGCGGCGCGGATGCCGCCGAGCCCCCCCTCGAATAGCGCCTCGAAGGGCGCGCCCGCGCGCGCCGGCAGGCCGGACAGCAGCGCGACCGCCGGACGGTTCAGCGCCAGCACCTCGCCGTCGGGCGACACCGCGACGAGGCCGGCGGACAGGGTGCGCAGATATTCGGACCTCGGGTGAAAGGCGAGCACGATCGCGGCCGGAAAACCCTGGTAGATCAGCCCGTTCTCGACCTGCGCCGCCGCCATGCGCACCAGCGCGTGGGTATGCTGCTGGCGCGCCTCGTTGGCGCAGGAGGCGTCGAGCAGGCCGAGCATCGCGCCATCCGGCCCGAGGATCGGCGCGGCCATGCAACAGAGGCCGCCATGCGCGGCGAAGAAATGCTCGCGCCCATGGATCGCCACCGGCGCGCGTTCGATCGCGGCGAGGCCGAGCGCGTTGGTTCCGCGGTTCTCCTCCCTCCAGCGGCTGCCCGGGATGATGTCGCGCCCCGCGGGACCGCTGGCGAAGGCCTGATCGCTGATCGTGTCGAGCACCAGACCTTCGGCGTCGCCGAGCGCGATCATGAAGTCCGACCCGGCGATCTGGCCATGCAGGAGATGCATCTCGGCCAGCGCCAGCCGGCGCATGGCGGCGACGGCTTCGCGGCGGCGCGCGACCTCGGCGAAGGGCAGGACCTCGGGCTCGGGTGGGCGGCGCGGATCGAGGCCGAGGGCGCGGCAGCGATCCCAGCTCGCCGCGACCGCCGAGGGCAGTGCTCCGGCGGGAAAGCGGCGCCCGGCCTCGAGCGCGGCGCGCGCGCGGTCCAGTCCCGATGTCTGAGCCATTCTCATCTCCCTCGCTGACTGTTTCGCCACTGGACACCCGGCGGCCGCCGCCGTTCCACGACGGAACGCTCCGCGGCGGCGCGCGCCTCGCAAGCCATTGGAAAGGCGTGCCAGATGGTGCTGGCACGCGGATTGCTTGGGATGATCGCAACAACCAACCCGCGGAGGAAACGCAGATGAAGGCACAAGTGCTCACCCGCTACGACGAGGCCTTGACGGCGAATGAATGGGTCTCGCTTCAGAACGTACCGGACCCGAAGATCAACAAATCGACCGATGTCATCGTGCGGATCGGCGGCGCTGGCGTCTGCCGCACCGACCTGCATATCATCGAAGGCGTCTGGCGGCCCCACATGGACCCGCATGGCGACCACCTGCTGCCGCTGATCATGGGACATGAGAACGCCGGCTGGGTCGAGGAGATCGGCAAGGAGGTCGAAGGCCTGAAGGTCGGCGACCCGGTCATCGTCCACCCGAAGATCTCCGGCGGCACCTGCCTCGCCTGCCGCCGCGGCCATGACATGCACGGGCCGGGCACCTTCCCGGGCCTCGATTCGAACGGCGGCTATGCCGAGTACCTCGCGACCTCCGAGCGCAACATCGTCGCCCTGCCGAAAACGCTGGCGCCGAAGGAGGTCGCGCCCTACGCCGACGCCGGCCTGACCGCCTATCGCGCGGTGAAGAAGGCGACGCGGCACCTCCTGCCCGGCGAAAGCGTCGTGGTCATCGGCGCCGGCGGCCTCGGCCACATCGCGGTCCAGTGCCTCAAGGCGATGTGCGCGGCGGATGTGATCGTCGTCGACAAGTCCGACGACAGCCTCAGGCTCGCCGGCAAGATCGGCGCCGACAAGCTCGTCAAGGCCGACGGCAACGAGGTCGAGGCGGTGCTGGCCCTGACCGGCGGCGCGGGCGCCGAGGCGGTGATCGATTTCGTTGGTGAAAAGGGCATGACCGCGAAGGGCCTCGCCATGACCCGCGCGATGGGCAGCTATTATGTCGTCGGCTATGGCGAGAACATCACCGTGCCGACGGTCGACATGGTCATCACCGAAAAGAACATCATCGGCAATCTGGTCGGAACCTGGGCCGAGCTGGTCGAGCTGATGGCGCTCGCCGACCGCGGGCTCGTCGAGCTGACCACGGTCGAATATACGCTGGCCGATGCCAACCGGGCGCTGCGGGATCTGAATGCCGGAAAGATCCACGGGCGCGCCGTGCTGATCCCTTGAGTGAGCGGCGGGGGCGGGGACTTGCACCGTCCCCCCGATCCGAGGGTGGAAAAGGATGGCGTGCGCGGCGTTGTTGCGAGGTCCGGACCCCTGGCGTTCCGGCGCGTCAGTCGTTCGGTCCGGATAGACGGACATGCGACCAGCATCCGGCTGGAAACGGCCTTCTGGGACGTGCTCGACGTCATGGCGGAGCGCGAGGGGGTCACGCTGCCAAAGCTCCTCGCGGCGCTGCACGCGGACGCGGCGGAACTGCGCGGCGGCGTAACGAATTTCGCCTCGATGCTCCGCACCGTCTGCCTGCTCTACCAGGGCGCCGCGCCGG
>JBGAJI010000166.1:0-5446 GCA_044225035.1 Amaricoccus sp.
ATCCCGGCGGGTTCGCGCGGAGCGCAGCTCCTTGAAATCGCCAGCTCGCGCTTGCAACGACAGCGCGGCCGCCGCCGTCGTTGCAAGCGCGCCGACCGGCCCGCGCCAAGGATCGGATTTTGACTTTCGAACCAAAGCGATAGTATCCAGACCGTGTCGCCCCCGCTGGGGCGTGGATCGAAACACGAGCATCGGGCGCGGTGGCGGCCTCCTCGGGGTGTCGCCCCCGCTGGGGCGTGGATCGAAACGACGCGTGGAGCTCGAACCGCGGATGGGCCTCAAGGTGTCGCCCCCGCTGGGGCGTGGATCGAAACACGATCGCGGCGGGAAGCCCCTCGGGCGATCTCATTGTGTCGCCCCGCGCTGGGGCGTGGATCGAAACTCGGATGATCCGGTCCCGCCCTGCGCGTAATTGGTGTCGCCCCGCACTGGGGCGTGGATCGAAACATGCCGTGGCGTCCCGATTGGCGCGGGACGAGGCAGTGTCGCCCCGCGTTGGGGCGTGGATCGAAACGCAGAGATGGGCATCCGCATGTATCAGGGCGTGCTGTGTCGCCCCGCGTTGGGGCGTGGATCGAAACGCCGCGCACGAGCGCGTGGCGCGCTGGTACAAGGTGTCGCCCCGCGTTGGGGCGTGGATCGAAACCCCGGCAACGCCGATCTGCTGCCGCTCGCCGCCGGGTGTCGCCCCGCGTTGGGGCGTGGATCGAAACCCGGAAGCGGTCACCAATCTCCGGGCGCGGTTTGCCGTGTCGCCCCGCGTTAGGGCGTGGATCGAAACAGGTGAGCCTCGTCGTGCCCAGCGATCTCGCCGCGTGTCGCCCCGCGCTGGGGCGTGGATCGAAACGCCTACGAGAATCTGCCGGCCGCGCTTCGCGCGGTGTCGCCCCGCGCTGGGTGTGCTAGGAAACCGGCTTCCAGCGGCCTTCTTGTGAGGATCGGTGGATGGTCTCGACCAGGGTCTGGACGCGGAGGCCGGCGCGGAAGCTGAAGGGCTCGGGCGTCTTGCCGGCGATGGCGTCGAGGTAGCGCGCCACCTCGATCGCCTTCAGGTCGTTGAAGCCGAGCTGATGGCCGGGAGCGACGCAGAACAGGCCGTAAGGCGGATGGTCCGGCCCGGCCTCGATCCGGCGGAAGCCCCTCCGGCCGGCCGCGTCCGCGGCGCTGAGGAAGTTGAGCTCGTTCAGCCGCTCCTGAGTGAAGAACAAGGCGCCCTTCGAGCCGTGGATCTCGAAATCATGCTGCATCTTGCGTCCGGTGGCGATCCAGTTCGCCTCGATCGATCCGCTCGCGCCGTTGGCGAAGCGCAGGAAGGCGCGGCCGATGTCGTCGGTCTCGACGGCGCGCATGCCCCCGCGACCGTCGGGGCGTTCGCGGATCACCGTGGCGCGGTCGCCGAGCAGCTCGACGATCGGACCGAGCAGATATTCCGCCGTGGCGAGCGCGTGGCTGCCGATATCGGCGAGCGCGCCGCCGCCGACCGGATCGTTGCGAAAGCTGAAGGGCGTCGCCGCGTCCGCCATGTAATCCTCGGCATGGAGGCCGCGGTAAGCCCGGATTTCGCCGAGATCGCCCGCCGCGATGATCTCGCGGGCGAGGCCGATCATCGGGTTGCAGAGATAGTTGAACCCGACCTGCGTCATGACGCCCGCCGCCTCGGCCGCCTCGGCCATCGCGCGCGCGTCCGCGGCGAGCGGGGCCAGCGGCTTCTCGCAATAGACATGCTTGCCGGCGGCGATGGCGGCCAGCGCCATCTCCTTGTGAAGCGCGTTCGGCGCGGTGATATCGACGAGGTCGATCTCGGGGTCGGCGACCATGGCGCGCCAGTCGTCCGTCCCCCTGGCACAGCCGAGGCTCGCGGCCGCGGCGGTGGCGAGGTCTGGGGTGCGATCGGCGACCGTCCGGAGGACGATCTCGAACGGCGGGTCGAAGACCTTCGCCGCCGTCGCGAAGCCGAAGACATGGGTCTTGCCCATGAAGCCGGTGCCGATCAGTCCGATCCTCAAGGCTGGCTTGGCAGACATCGAGGTGACCTCGCGAAGGGAGCGCACGGATGATTTGATGCCTGGTGCGGGCGGTCGGACTCGAACCGACACGTATTGCTACGGCGGATTTTGAGTCCGCTGCGTCTACCATTCCGCCACGCCCGCGACGGCGCGCGTTCTATAGGACAGTCGCGGGCCGAATACCAGCCGGCGCGCTATTCGCCGACGATCGCGTAGCCCCGGGTCCAGCCGTCGCCGCCGGTGTTCATCGCGGCGAAAAGCAGCGGCGCCGCGACCCAGACCGGCGGATATTTGTAGCGGCTGACGTCGAGGACCAGAAAGCGGTCGGTATCGGCGTCGTAGGCGGCCACCGGCGAGATATGCCCGCCCGTCTCCTGGCCGAGCGCCGAGCGCAGGTAGTTCACCACGAGAAAGGTATCGCTGTCGTTCAGCGTGGCCAGCGCCGTCTCGCGGAAATCGTCGAGATCGGTATCGCCGGCCTCGACCAGCGTCACGTCGAGCCCGTGCGCCTCCAAAGCCTCGCCGAATTCCTCCAGCGTCATGCCGGTCTCTTCGATGTCGGTCCTCGTCTTCACCTCCTCGACCTCGGCGGTGAAGACGTTCGACTGGTCGAAGATGCCGAGGCCCATGGTCGCGTCCGAGGCCGGCCGCGGCACGCCGAGCGCGTTGAGCAGCATCGCCATGGTCGCGGGGCCGCAGAAGGCGGGATTGATCTGGGTGGTGAACTGCGCGACCAGAGCCGGGAAATCTGCCCGCGCCTCGGCGCCGAACAGCAGCGCCGCGCCCTCCGGCGATTCGAGCGAGATGAGCGTGTCGGGCAGGGGCAGGGTCTCGGCCCCGGCGGCGTCCGCCGCGACCACGACACCGACCGCGAACAGCGCGCCCCATTTGCTCATCACGACACCCCACCCCTGAACCGCTCGGGATGCTACGGCCTATCGCACCTGCGAGCAAGGCCGCGGAGGATTGGCGCGGAACCCCGGCATCTTCCCGCCGTTATTGGGCTTCAGGCCGTACCGCACCGCCGCGCGGCGTCGCGGATCGCTTGCATGATCCGCTCGAGCCCCGGCTGCGAGCGGGTGTCGGTCCGCATGGTCAGGCCGACGGGGCCGCGGGTGTCCGACGTGTCGAGCGGCAGCGCGGCCAGCAGGCCCTCGGCGAGATCGGCGGCCACCACGCCGTGCGAGATCACCCAGACCGCGTCCTCGGCCCGCGCGAAGGCCCGGCCGAAACCGTCGGAAACCGTCTCGATCACCACCCGCGGCCGGGCGATGGCGCGGGTCAGCAGGAACCTTTCGACGAAGGGCCGGATCACCGACCCCTGCGGCGGCATGAGCATCGGAAAATCCGCGATCCCGCCGAAGAGATCGACGCCCTCGGCGCACAAGGGATGGCCGGGCCGCACGACGAAGTCGACCTGTTCGGAATAGAGATGCTCGAAGAAGAAGCCGGTCATCCGATCCGGCTCGGCCAGCCGCCCGACCACCATGTCGAGCACGCCCGACCGCAGCTGCTCGAGCAGCACGGCGTTCTCGCCGGTGACGAGGCGCAGGCGCGGCGCCGGCTGCTCGCGCGTCAGCGCCGCCATCGCCGCCGGCATGACCCGCGCCGACACGGTGGGCAGCGCGCCGATCCGTACCATCGGCCCGGCGCCGTCCGCCGTGACCGACTCGATGCCGTGCCGGATGGCGCTCATCGCCTGCCCGGCGTAGGGCAGCAGCACCTCGCCCGCCGCGGTCAGCCGCACCCGCCGCCCCTCGCGATGAAAGAGCGGCGCGCCCAGCACCTCCTCGAGCTCGCGCACCGTCTTGGTGACGGCGGGCTGGCTCACATGCAGGGTTCCCGCCGCGCGCCCGACGCCACGCTCCCGCGCCACTTCGAGGAAGGTGCGCAGGTGGCGCAGGCGGATCCGCAATTCCTTGGCGCTCTGATCCATAACCAGACGTATATCGATTGACCATCACAAGTGATTTTACCTAGGCATCAGATTATAGCAATCTCCCTTCAAACGGGGAGGAATGCGGAATGAAGCCAAATTACGCCGCTGGCGGAGACAAGGGCCGCGCGCCGCGCCGCGCGGACGCCGCGCGGGGGCGACGCCGATGACGGAACAGACGAACCGGACCGGCATGGCGACGCGCCGGTCGGTGCTCGGCGACGCGCATGTCGACCGGGCCGAGGCGATGACGAGCGCGTTCGACGCGCCGTTCCAGGACCTGATCACCGAGGCCGCCTGGGGCCATGTCTGGTCGCGGCCGGAATGGACGAAGCGCGAACGCTCGATGGTGACGATCGCGCTCCTCGCCGCGCTCGGCCATGACGAGGAAGTGGCGATGCATGTGCGCGCCACCGCCAACACCGGGGCGACGCCGGAGGATATCCGCGAAGCCCTGCTGCATGTCGCGATCTATGCCGGAGTGCCGGCCGCGAACCACGCCTTCAAGATCGTCAAGCAAACCTACAAGGAAATGGGGATGGAGCCATGACCCAGATGGGACGAGACTTCGGATCGAACGCCCGCCCGCCGGTGGCCGAATTCTTCCAGCGCGACCGGACGATGCATCCCCCGGCGCTGACGCCGACCTACAAGACGAGCGTCACCCGCTCGCCGCGCTACGCGCTCCTGTCGCTGCAAAATTCCATGTCGGAGATCACCGGCCCGACCTTCGGCCACAACGATCTCGGCGACCTCGACAACGACCTGATCCTCAACTACGCGCATGGCGGCGAGCCGATCGGCGAGCGGATCATCGTGCATGGCCGGGTGCTGGACGAAAACGGCCGAGGCATTCCGAACACGCTCGTCGAGTTCTGGCAGGCGAACGCCGGCGGCCGCTATCGCCACAAGAAGGACACCTATCTCGCGCCGATCGACCCGAACTTCGGCGGCTGCGGCCGGGCGCTGACCGACGAGCAGGGTTATTACTACTTCCGCACCATCAAGCCGGGCGCCTATCCCTGGCGCAATTGGGTGAACAACTGGCGGCCGGCGCATATCCATTTCTCGGTCTTCGGGTCCGGTTTCGCCCAGCGGCTGATAACCCAGATGTATTTCGAGGGGGACCCGTTGATCCGCAACTGTCCGATCGTCGCGGCGATTCCCGACCAGGACGCCATTGACCGGCTGATCGCGCCGCTCGACCTCAACGCCGCCGTGCCGCTCGACTGTCTTGCCTACAAGTTCGACATCGTGCTGCGCGGCAGCCGCTCGACCCTGTTCGAGAACCGTCTGGAGGGGAACTGAGCCATGGCGCAGCCGCTGAATTACCTGCGCGAAACCGCGTCGCAGACCGCCGGGCCCTATGTCCACATCGGCCTCGCCCCGGGCGCGGCGGGCTTCAGGATCTTCGACCGGGAGCTCGGCCATGACATCGCCGGCCCGAACGCCGCCGGCGAGCGGATCGTCGTCGAGGGGGTGGTGATCGACGGGACCGGCAGCC
>JBGAJI010000024.1:0-38782 GCA_044225035.1 Amaricoccus sp.
ATGGACATGTCGATGGACGGCTCGCCGATCATCGACCGGGTGGGGGAGAACCTCTATCTCAACGCCGGCTGGTGCTACGGCGGCTTCAAGGCGACCCCGGCCTCCGGCTTCTGCTTCGCCCATCTGATCGCCAGGGGCGCCCCGCAGGAAACGGCGCGGGCCTTCCGGCTCGACCGGTTCGAGCGGGGCGATCTGCTCGACGAAAAGGGCGTCGGCGCCCAGGCCAATCTGCATTGAGCGCCCCATGACCCCCCGCGCCGTCCGAGAATTTGTGAGCGTAGAATGGCAAGCCTGATCGACTGCCCACATTGCGGCCCCCGCCCGCGGGAAGAGTTCGGCGTCAAGGGCGCCGTCCTGCCGCGCCCCGCCGCCGACGCGGGGCCGGCCGCCTGGATGGACTATGTCTATCTCCGCGACAATCCGCGGGGCGCCTACCGGGAGTATTGGCACCACGCGGGCGGTTGCCGGCGCTGGCTCGTCGTGACGCGCGACACCGCGACCCACGCCGTCGCGCGGGTCGCCGACGCGGCGGAGGAACGGCCGTGACCGCCTACCGGCTGGCAAGCGGCGGCGCGGTCGAGCGGACCGCGCCCCTCGGCTTCACCTTCGACGGCGCGGCGCTGACCGGCCTCGCGGGCGACACGCTCGCCTCGGCCCTGCTCGCCAACGGGCGGATGCTGGTCGGGCGCGGCTTCAAGTATCATCGGCCGCGCGGCATCCTGACCGCCGGCTCGTCGGAGCCGAACGCGCTCGTCACGATCGGCCGCGGCGGGCGGACCGAGGCGAATACACGCGCCACCACGCAGGAGCTTTACGACGGGCTCGAGGCGGTCAGCCAGAACCGCTGGCCAAGCCTCGCGCACGACATCGGCGCGGTGAACGGCCTGCTGTCCCCGTTCCTCGGCGCGGGATTCTATTACAAGACCTTCATGTGGCCCAAGGGCTTCTGGGAAAAGATCTACGAGCCCCTGATCCGCCGCGCCGCCGGCCTCGGCCGCGCCACCTACGAGCCAGATCCCGACAGTTACGAAAAGTCCTGGGCGCATTGCGACCTGCTGGTCATCGGCGCCGGTCCCGCGGGTCTCGCCGCCGCGTTGTCCGCCGGGCGGGCCGGGGCGCGCGTCCTGATCGTGGACGAGGGGACGCGCCCGGGCGGAACGCTGCTGTCGGAGACGGCGGCGGTCGGCGGCGTCCCGGGCCCGGATTTCGCGCGCGATCTCGCGGCGGAGCTCTCGGCCCTGCCCAACGTCCGCCTGCTTCCCCGCGCGACGGTCTTCGGCTGGTACGATTCGAACGTCTTCGGCGTGGTGGAGCGGGTGCAGAAGCACGTCGCGGTGCCCGATCCGCGCCGCCCGGTCGAGCGGCTGTGGCGGATCGTCGCCAGGGCCGCGCTGCTCGCCAGCGGCGCGGAGGAACGGCCGCTGGTCTTCGGCGGCAACGACCGCCCGGGGGTGATGATGGCCGGCGCGATGCGCGCCTATCTCAACCGCTGGGCGGTGGCGCCGGGGCGGCGGATCGGTGTCTTCACCAATACCGACGCCGGCTATGCGCTGGCCTCCGACCTGGAGGCGGCGGGCGTCGAGGTGGCGGCCATCGTCGCTCCGCGCGCCGAGACCCCGGGCTGGATCGGCGCGGCGCGCGTCATCCCGGGCGCCGCGGTCGCCGGCACGTCGGGCCGCCAGGCGGTGACGGCGATGATCGTCCGCCACGGGCGCGGCGAGGAGAGGATCGCCATCGACGCCCTCGCCATGTCGGGCGGCTTCAACCCGGTCATCGCGCTCGCCTGCCATCGCGGCGCGCGGCCCGTCTGGTCCGACGCGCAGGGCGCCTTCCTCGCCCCGCCGGTCGAGGGGCTGACGCCCATCGGCGCCGCGGCCGGGGTCGCGGGCCTCGCCGAATGCCTCGCCGACGGCGCGGCGGCGGCGGAAAGGCTCGGCTGGCCCGCCGCCACCTTTGGCGCGGTCGAGGGCGCGGGCGGCGTCGCGGTCGGGGCGCCGCTCTGGGCGGTGCGGGCGCCGCAGGGCAAGGCCTTCGTCGATTTCCAGAACGACGTATCGCTGAAGGACCTGACGCTCGCCCAGGCCGAGGGCTACGGCCATGTCGAACTTGCCAAGCGCTACACGACCAACGGCATGGCGACCGACCAGGGCAAGCTCTCCAACGTCAATGCCATCGGCATTCTCGCCGAGGCGCGCGGCGTCTCGCCGGCCGAGGTCGGGACCACGACCTTCCGCCCCTTCTATACGCCGGTCTCCTTCGGCGCGCTGACCGGCCAGCACCGCGGTCGGCATTTCCAGCCCATCCGCCGCTCGCCGCTGCATGGCTGGGCCGAGAAGCACGGCGCGCGGTTCGTCGAGACCGGCCTCTGGCTCCGCTCGTCCTATTTCCCGCGGGCGGGAGAAACCAGCTGGCGCGAGACCGTCGACCGCGAGGCGCGCGCCGTCCGGGCGGGCGTCGGCATCTGCGATGTCTCGATGCTCGGCAAGATCGAGATCTTCGGCGACGACGCGGCGGAGTTCCTGAACCGCGTCTATTGCAACGGCTTCCGGAAGCTGCCGGAGGGCCGCGCCCGCTACGGCCTGATGCTGCGCGAGGATGGCTGCGTCTATGACGACGGCACCACCAGCCGCCTCGGGTCGAACCACTATGTCATGACGACGACCACCGCCCTCGCCGCGGGTGTGCTCACCCATCTCGAATTCTGCGCGCAGGTGCTCTGGCCGGAGCTCGACGTCCGCCTCGCCTCGGTGACCGACCAATGGGCGCAGATGGCCGTCGCCGGGCCGAAGTCGCGCGAGCTCCTGGCTGGAATCGTCGAGGACGACCTCTCCGACGCCGCCTTCCCCTATCTCGCCGCGCGGGCGGTGACGCTGCGGGGCGGCCTCGGCGGCCGGCTCTTCCGCATCTCCTTTTCCGGCGAACTTGCCTACGAGCTGGCGGTACCGGCGGGTCATGGCGAGGACGTCGCCGACGCCCTGCTGGCCGCTGGCGCGCCCTTCGGCGTCACGCCCTACGGCTCGGAGGCGCTGGGCGTGCTGCGCGTGGAAAAGGGCCATGTGACGCATGCCGAGATCAACGGCACCGTGACGCCGGCCGACCTCGGCCTCGGCAAGATGGTCTCGGCCGGCAAGCCCGACTTCATCGGCAAGGCGATGCTGGCGCGCGAGGGGATGTGCGACCCCGACCGCCCGGCGCTGGTCGGCCTGCGTCCGCTCGACCCGGCGACCGGCTTCAAGGCCGGGGCGCATATCCTGTCGAAGGGCGCCGAGGCGACGCTGGAAAATGACCAGGGCTATGTCACCTCCGCCGTGCATTCGCCACATGTCGGATCGACCATCGGCCTCGCGCTGGTGATCCGCGGACCGCGGCGCCACGGCGAGGAAGTCGTCGTCTGGGACGCGCTGCGGGGGACGACCACGGCGGCGTTGCTCTGCGATCCCTGCTTCGTCGACCCGGAACATGCGAGGCTCCATGTCTGACGCCGCCCGCTTCGGCAATCGTCCGGCCCTGCGATCGCTGGGCGTGACCCTGACCGCCCCGCCGGAGGGGCACGTGATCCTGCTCCTCACCAGGGCGGGCGCCGCGGCGCCCGCCCTGGACGGGCTGCGACCCGCCGGCCCCGGACAGTGGCTTCTGGTCGGCGACGCGCCCCTCGGACCCGATGACCTCGCGGCCCTGTCCGACCGGCTGCCCGACGTGGCGATCCTCGACCAGAGCCACGGCCGGGCGCGGATCGCCGTCGAGGGCGCGGCGGCGGTGGCGACGCTGGCCAAGGGCACGGCGGTGGACCTCGACGCCCTGCCGGTCGGGGCCTCGGTCACCACGATGATCGGACCGATCGGCGCGCATCTGACGCGCGTCGAGGCGACCCGCTTCGAGCTCCTCGTGCTGCGCGGCTTCGCCGAGGCGCTCTGGCACGACCTTTCCGCCATGGCGGCGGAATACAGTTAGACTGGATGGATCGGCCGCCGTCGCGCGCGCGGCGGGCTGCCTCCGGTGCGCGCCGCGCCCTTGCGCGCCGAGGAACAGCTTGGCCCCGCGCGCGATCCGTCGGAAGCTCCACCGGGCCGACCTGATCCCGAGTCGCCTCCGGGGCGACCATGCGAATGCGAGAAAACCATGTCCAAGCTCGTCTATGTGCTGAACGGCCCCAACCTGAACCTGCTCGGCAAGCGCCAGCCGCAGATCTACGGCCACGAGACGCTCGCGGATGTGGAGCGGGATTGCGCGGCGCTCGGCGGCGAACTCGGGCTGGAACTCCGCTTCCTGCAATCGAACTGGGAGGGCCAGATCATCGACTGGATCCACGAGGCGCGCGCGACGGCGGTCGGCATCGTCATCAACCCCGGCGCCTTCACCCATACCTCGGTCGCCATCCTCGACGCGCTCAACGCCTTCGAGGGCGTGGTGATCGAGGTGCATATCTCCAACGTCCACAAGCGCGAAAGCTTCCGCCACCACAGCTATATCTCGCTCCGCGCGGACGGCATCATCGTCGGCTGCGGCACGCTAGGCTATCAACTCGGCCTGCGGCGGATCGCCTCGGCGACGTAACCGCGGGCTTCTAGAGATGAAAGCAAGCTGAGCGCGGCCGCCCTCTACTTCACGATATCGACCGTCGGCGAGATCGTGACGGGCGGGCCCTGCCGGGGCACGCCCGTTTTCAACGGGCGAGCCGGGCACACCCGCCACGATTGAGAACTACGAAGAAATCTGAACCCCTCGCGGCCCGCGCAAGCTTGCTTCGGGCGCGCGCCCGCGCGACCTGCCACTGGCAGGTCGGCAAGGTGCGGGCGCGGAGAAATCTCGAACGGCCACGCCAGTGGATCGTCGGATGCGGTCCCCCTCGGCCGTCCTCAGCGCATCTCGCCGTCGATGGCGGAGATCGCGGCGCGCAGCCGTGTCTCCAGCGCCCGGCGGCGGGATTCGGCATGCAGCTTCAGGCCGAACAGGTCCTTCACATAGAAGACGTCGATCACCTGCTTGCCGTAGGTGGCGATGATGGCGCTGGCGATCGAGACATTGTTCGCGGTCAGCGTCCGGGCGAGGTCATAGAGCAGGCCGGGACGGTCGCGGGTCTCGACCTCGATGATCGTATAGATGTCCGAGCCGAGATTGTCGAAGCGGATGCGGGTCGGCACGATGAAATCGCGCTCGCGCCGCTTCACCCGGTCGCGGTCGCGCAAGGCCTCGCGGGTGCGGACCTCGCCCCGGAGGGTGCGCGCGACGCTGGCGCGCAGGCGCGTCAGCCGCGACCGCTCGTAAGGCTTGCCCTCGAGATCCTGAATCCAGAAGGCCGCCGTCGCGATGCCGTCGGTCGAGGTATAGGTGCGCGCATCGACCACGTTCGCCCCGGCCAGCGCCAGCGCGCCGGCCAGCCGGGCGAAGATGCCGGGATGGTCGGCCATGGCGAAACAGGCCTGGGTGGCGTCGCGGTCGAAGGCCAGCTCGAAATGGATCGCCGGCTCGCCCTTCGGCAGCTTGCGCAAGAGATTGGCGAAGATCACATGCGTCCGGGTATCGAAGCCGATCCAGTAGGGCGGATAATGCCGCTCGGTCTCGGCGCGCAGCCGGTCCTCCGGCCAGCCGCCAAGCGCCGCCGCCATCGCCGACTTCGCCACCGCCTCGCGCTCGGGCCGCCCCAGCGCCTGGCCGCCGCCGCTGAGATATTCCAGCGTGTCGTGATAGAGGCCGCGGATCAGCATCGCCTTCCAGTTGTTCCAGATGCCGGGGCCGACCCCCATGATGTCGCAGACGGTCAGCACGGTCAGCAGCTTCAGCCGGGTCGCGCTCTGCACCGCCTTGGCGAAGTCGCGCACGGTGCGCGGCTCGGCCAGGTCACGCTTCTGCGCGACGTCGGACATCAGCAGGTGGTGCTTGACCAGCCAGACGACGAGCTCGGTCTCCTCCTCGTCGAGGCCAAGGCGGGGGCAGAGGGTCTGGGCGATCTCGGCGCCGACGGTGGAATGATCGCGACCCGATCCCTTGCCGATGTCATGCAGCAACAGCGCCACATAGATCACCCGGCGATTGACGCCCTTCGCCAGGATCTCGGTGGTGATCGGCAGCGCCTCGACCAGCTCGCCGCGCTCGATCTTGCTCAGCGTCGAGATCGTCTGGATGATATGCTCGTCCACCGTGTAGTGGTGGTACATGTTGAACTGCATCATCGCGACGACGCGGCCGAACTCCGGGATGAAGGCGCCGAGCGCCCCCACCTCGTTCATCAGCCGCAGCGCGCCTTCCGGGTTGTTGTGGCTGAGCAGCAGGTCGAGGAACAGCTTGTTCGCCTCGGGGCTGGTCCGCAGATCGTCGTCGATCAGCGCCAGGTTGGCGGTGACCAGCCTCAGCGCGTCCGGATGGATCGGGATCCCGGTCGCATGCTCCTCCTCGAACAGCTTCAGGATATTGATCGGCTTTTCCAGGAAAGCGTCGTAGTCGGCGAGGTCGAGCCGGCCGTGGCGCAGCCGATAGCCCTGCGCCGCCGCCTCGCGGCCAAAGGAAAACACGTTGCGAAACGCCTGGCCGAGCGTCGGGCGCGACTTCACATGCTGTGCCTCGAGCGCGGCGAGGAAGATGCGGGTCAGGTCGCCGACATGCTTCGCATTGGTGAAATAGTCCTGCATGAACCGCTCGACCGCGCGCTGGCCGGCGGTGGCGTGATAGCCGAGCGTGGCGGCGATCTCGACCTGGGTGTCGAAGGTCAGCTGCTCGATCGCCCGGCCGCTCAGCAGGTGCAGATGCACCCGCGTCATCCAGAGGAAATCCTCGGCATCGGCGAAGACCCGGTATTCGGCCGGTGTGAAGACCCCCATCCGCACCAGATCGCCCGGCCGCTCGGCGCGGTTGAGATATTTGGCGATCCAGAACAGGGTCTGCAGGTCGCGCAGCCCGCCCTTGCTCTCCTTGACGTTCGGCTCCAGCAGGTAGCGGCTGCTGCCCTGCCGGCGGTGACGCTCGGCCCGCTCGGCGAGCTTCATTTCCACGAACTCCGGGCCGCTGTTCTGAAAGACCTCGGTCCACAGCCGGTCGGCCACCGTGCGCGCCAGCGCCTGGTCACCCCAGATATAGCGCTGCTCCAGCAGGCTGGTGCGGATGGTGATGTCGGAACGGGCCTGCCGCAGGCAATCGTCGACCGTGCGGACCGCGTGCCCGACCTTCAGCCGCAGATCCCACAGGCAATAGAGCAGGCTCTCGATCAGGCTCTCGCCCCAGGCGGTCTGCTTGTAGGGCGTGACGAACAGCAGGTCGACGTCCGAGAAGGGCGCCATCTCGGCACGGCCATAGCCGCCGACCGCCAGCGTCGCGATCCGTTCCGAGGCGGTCGGATTGGCCTTCGGATGCAGCCAGCGCGCGGCGAGGTCCAGGGTGACCGTCACCACCTGGTCGGTCAGCCAGGCATAGTCATGGATCGCGCGGGCCGCCTCGCGCGGGCGCGCGGCGACCTCGGCCGCGATGGTCGCCCGGCCGGCGGCGAAGGCGGCGCGCAGGATCGGCATGGTCGCCGCCCGGATCTCGGCCGGCGCGCCGGCCGCCTTGGCCGCCGCCTCGATATCGGCGCGAACCCGTTCGGGATCGAAGATCGCGCGGGGCGAGCCGACGAGGCCGCCCCAGTCGGGCCGCGGCGCCGGCCCGAGGCTGCGCTGTTCAGAAACCGGTTGCGTCAAAGGTCCGCGCCGCCGGCTGCGCCACCGTCGCCCCGCCGCCCTGTACCTGGAGGATGGCGAGGGTGCGCTGGTTGCCGCCGCTCGGGGTAAAGCGGAACGGGCCGCTCGCACCGGCGAAGCCCGAGGCCTGGGTCAACCGCTCGGTGGTGAAAGGCGAGCCGCCGTTCGCCCGCGCCTCGGCGATCAGCGCGCCGACCGCGGCGACCCCGTCGAAGGCGAGGCTGGCGAGTTCGTGCGGCGCCTCGCCATAGGCGGTCTGGTAGCGGCCGTTGAACGCGGCGAGCAGGCTGGGGTCGGGCGCGGCGAAGGCGCCGCCCTGCAGCGCGGGCTCGGACAGCGCCTCGGCCGAGACGTCCCAGCGCTGCATCCCGAGGAACTGGGCGAAATCATAGGAGAGACCGTTGTCGCGCAGGCCGCGGGCCATCAGTCCGAGGCCGCCGGTCGGTCCGTCGGTCAGGATGACGGCGTTCGCCCCGCTGCCCTGCAGCGCGGCCGAGATCGCCGGCGCCGCCGCCGAGATGCTGTCCACCGAGAGATTGTAGCCTTCCGAGGCGACGACCGTGGCGCCCCGCGCCTGCGCCGCCTGGGCGACGGCGTTGCGCGCCGTCTCGCCCTCCAGCCCGTTCGGATAGACGACGGCGAAGCTGTTCAGGCCGCGCGACTGGGCATAGGCGACCAGCCGGTCGGCGGTGTTCTGGAAGGTATTGCCGAGGATATAGACATTGTCGCCCGCGACATCGGCGTTGTTGCTGAAGCTGAGCATGGTCAGCCCCGCCTGCCGCGCCACCGGCTGGGCACCCGCCGTCGCCGTGCTGAACAGCGGCCCGATGATGATCTGCGCGCCCTCGGCCACCGCCTGGCTCGCCGCCGCCGCGCCGCCGCTCGACGTGCCCTGGTCGGGATAGACGACGAGGTCGATCGTCGCGTTGCGCACGTCGCCCTGGGCGAGCTTCGCCGCGTTGACAAGGCTGTTGCCCATGCGTTCGCGCCCGGGATCGCCGGAGCCGAGCGGAACGAGCAGGGCCACCTTCACCGGCTGGTTCGGATCGACGGCCAGCCCCGAATCCACGCCCGCGCTGCGCTGCGGCGCACAGGCGGCGAGCGCCGCCATCGCCGCGCAGAGGGCGCCGGCGCGCAGCGCGCGCCCCAAGGAAATACGGGTTGACAGCATGTTTCCTCGCTGTGACCTATTGCGTCACGTGTTCCAGGTTCCCGCCGGGCCGAGCCCCGCGACGCTAAGGCGTAGCCTCCCAAAAGTAAACGAGCAATGGACGAGGAAGCCTTTCCGCCGTCGATCGCGCCCGAGGTCGCCGCCGGGCAGGGTGGATCGCTGGCGCCCGGTCTTTATCTCGTGGCGACGCCGATCGGCGCCGCGCGCGACATCACCCTGCGCGCGCTCGACATCCTCGCCGCCGCCGACCTGCTCGCCGCCGAGGACACGCGGCGGGCGCGCAAGCTGCTCGACATCCACGGGGTTCGGCTCGGCGGGCGGACGCTTCTGCCCTATCACGACCATAACGGCGGGGCGCAGCGGCCGCGGCTCCTCGCGGCGCTGGCCGAGGGGCGTTCGGTCGCGCTCGTCTCGGACGCCGGCACGCCGCTGGTCGCCGATCCGGGCTATCGGCTGGCGGTGGAGGCGATCGCCGCAGGCCATCCGGTCTTCGCCGCGCCCGGTGCCTCGGCGCTGCTCGCCGCGCTGTCGGTCGCCGGCCTGCCGACCGACCGCTTCCTCTTCGCCGGCTTTCCGCCGCCGCGGGAGGCCGCCCGGCGCCGCGCGCTGGCCGAGCTCGCCGCCGTCCCGGCGACGCTGGTCTTCTACGAATCGCCGCGCCGGCTGGCCGAGGCGCTGGCATCCATGGCCGCCGTGCTCGGCGACCGCCCCGCCGCCGTCTGCCGCGAGCTGACCAAGCGTTTCGAGGAGACACGGCGCGGAACGCTCGCGGCGCTGGCGGCGGACTACGCCGCCGGCCCGGAGCCGAAGGGCGAGATCGTCGTCGTCGTCGGCCCGCCGGCGCCGGCCGAGGTGACCGAGGACACGCTCGACGCGGCCCTCGCCGCCGCCCTGGCGCGGCTTTCGGTGAAGGACGCGGCGGCGGAGGTGGCCGAGGCGCTCGACCTGCCGCGGCGGCGGGTCTATGTCCGCGCGCTGGATCTGTCCGGTGGCGAGTGACAGCCGGCGGGCGCGGGGGCGCACCGCCGATCTGACCGGCCGGGCCGCCGAGGAAATCGCCGCCCGGCTCTATCTCGCCGAAGGCGCGCGGCTGGCCGCCACCCGCTGGCGCTGCCCCGAGGGCGAGATCGACCTCGTCTTCGCCTTTCCCGGCGAGATCGTCTTCGTCGAGGTGAAGGCGCGGCGGACTGGCGACGCGACCGGCGCCGTCACCCCCGCGCAATGGCGCCGCCTCGGCGCCGCCGCCAGCCGCTATCTCGCCGAGCTGGCCGGCGACGTCGCCTGCCGCTTCGACGTCGTCCTCGTCGATGGCACGGGCCGCGCGGAGCGGATCGAGAACGCCTATTCCTTCGACGCGTAGGACGCCCGCGAACCGACCGCGCTTGGGTGAACCAGCATTTGGCGATAGCGTGGCACGTCGAGATTTCTCCGCGCCCGTCTCTTGCCGACCTGCCGGGGGCAGGTCTCGCGGTCGCGCGGCCGGAGGAAACCTCCGGAGGCCGCGAGGGGTCCAGATTTCCCCGGAGCTATGAATCGTGGCGGGCGTGCCCGGCTCGTCCGTTGAAAACGGACGTGCCCCGGCAGGGCACGCCCGTCACGATCTCGCCGACGGTCGATATCGTGCAGTGGATGCTGCGAAGTCGCTCGCCGTCCGATCCAGATGCGATCCCCCGGGAGCCGCCCTTGCCACCCGGCGGCGGCTCGGCCATGTGTTGGCGCGAGAACGCAGGCGAGGAACGACCGATGGCCCTGAAAGTCGCCGTCCAGATGGACCCGATCGACAAGATCAATATCGACGCCGACAGCACCTTCCGCATCATGGAGGAGGCTCAGGCGCGCGGGCATCGCCTGTTCTACTACACACCCGACAAGCTTGCCTTCGACGAGGGCCGGATCACGGCGCGCGGCTGGCCGGTCGAGGTGCGCCGCGTCGGGGGCGACCATTTCACCCTCGGCGCCGAGGAGGTGATCGACCTCGCCGACTGGGACGTGGTCTGGCTGCGCCAGGACCCACCCTTCGACATGGGCTATCTCACCACGACCTATATCCTCGAACGGCTGAGCCCGGGGACGCAGGTGGTGAACGATCCCTTCTGGGTGCGCAACTATCCCGAGAAGCTGCTGGTGCTGGGCTTCCCGGACCTCACCCCGCCGACGATGATCGCCCGCGACCTCGCCGCGCTCCGCGCCTTCAAGGCCAAGCACGGCGACATCATCCTGAAGCCGCTCTATGGCAACGGCGGGGCCGGGGTGTTCCGGCTCGATCCGAACGACCGCAACTTCACCGCGCTCTACGAGCTTTTCGCCGGCCTCAACCGCGAGCCCTTGATCGCGCAGAAATTCCTGCCGGCGGTCAGCGCGGGCGACAAGCGGGTGATCCTCGTCGATGGCGAGCCGGTCGGGGCGATCAACCGTGTGCCGCTCGAGGGCGAGACCCGGTCGAACATGCACGCGGGCGGCACGCCGAAGAAGGTGGCGCTCACCGACCGGGACCGCGAGATCTGCGCCGCGATCGGCCCGCTCCTGCGCGAGAAGGGCCAGATCTTCGTCGGGATCGACGTGATCGGCGACTGGCTGACCGAGATCAACGTGACCTCGCCGACCGGCCTGCAGGAGCTGGAACGGTTCGACGGCACCAATGTCACGGCGAAAATCTGGGAAGCGATCGAACGGCGCGCCCGCTGATGGGCGCCATCTCTTGGCAATTGACCGCGCTCAACTATTGGCTGCGCACCGTCGAAAAGCCGCGGATCACCCGCGAGACCGACGTCGGTCGCGCCCGGGCGCGGATGGAGCGGGCGGCCTGGCTGCTTTCGCCCTATCCGGCGAGCCGGGCCGAGGCGCGGCCGCTCGGCGGCCTGCCGGCTCTGCGCTATCCCGGCCCGGCCGAGGGCGGCGGCCGCGTCCTGCTCTGGTTCCATGGCGGCGGCTACAGCCTCGGCTCGCCGCGCAGCCATCTGGAACTCGCCGCCGCGGTCGCCCGGCGCGCCGGCGGCGGCGCGGTCCTGCCAGCCTACCGCCTCGCCCCGGAGGATCCATTTCCCGCGGCGCCCGAGGATGCGCGCGCCGCCTATCTCGCCTTGCTGGCGGAAGGCTGCGATCCGGCGCGGATCGTCGTCGGCGGCGACAGCGCGGGCGGCGGCCTCGCCCTCGCGCTGCTGCACATGCTGCTGGCCGAGGCGGCGCCTCTTCCGGCGGGCGTCGTGGCCTTCAGCCCCTGGACCGACCTCACCCTCTCGGGCGACAGCTTGCGCGCGCTGGCCGAGCGCGACGCGCTGCTGCCCGCCGGCCGGGTGGCGGAGATGCGCGCGCTCTATCTCGATGGCGCCGATCCGACCGATCCCCGCGCTTCGCCGATCCTCGGCGGCTTCGCGGGCGGGCCGCCGACGCTGATCCAGGCCAGCGCCGCCGAGATCCTGCGCGACGACGCCCGCGCCATGGCCGCCCGGCTGGAGCGCGACGGGGTGGCCGTGACGCTCGATCTCTGGCCCGACACGCCCCACGTCTGGCAAGCCTTCGGCCGCCGCCTCCCCGAGGCCGAGACCGCGCTCGACCGCGCCGGCGCCTTCGTCGCCGCCCTCTGGGCGGACTGAGGGACACTGACAACAGCGGCCCAACGTCCTGCCAACCGAAGCGGGCCATCAGGCTTGCGAGTCCCCGGCCCGACAAGCCGACGCATCGCGTCGGCCGGGCCGTTGCCCGGAGCGCGCGAGCGCGCAGGGCAAGGGGCTATCCTCTTGGGATGAAGCTCTCAATCCGTCGAGAGACGAAAGCGCCGACGACTTCAGAAAGCCAGCCGATAGCCCGCCGCCTCGGCGACATGGGCGCGGGTCACCGGGCCACCGCCGCCGAGATCGGCGATGGTGCGGGCGACGCGCAGCACGCGATGATAGCTCCGCGCGCTGAGGCGAAACCGCTCCGCGATGTCGCGGAGCAGCGCGGCGGCGCCCGCGTCCGCCGCGCAGATCGTCTCCAGCAGGTCGCCCTCGGCGTCGGCGTTGACGCTGAGGCCCGGATGCTCGGCGAAGCGCGTCCGCTGCAAGGCGCGGGCGGCGGCGACCCGGCCGGCGATCGCCGCGCTCGGCTCGCCCGTCGCCGGCAGCGCCAGCTCGTCCACCGACACCGGCGGCACCTCGACGCGCAGGTCGAACCGGTCGAGCAGCGGCCCCGAGACGCGCCCGAGATAATCCGCGCCGCAGTCCGGCACCCGCGCGCAGGCGCGCGCCGGATCGGCGAGATAGCCGCAGCGGCAGGGATTGGCGGCGGCGACCAGCATGAAGCGGCAGGGATAGCGCACATGCGCGTTGGCCCGCGCCACGATCACGTCGCCGGTCTCGATCGGCTGGCGCAGGGTTTCGAGCACCGCGCGTGGAAATTCCGGGAACTCGTCCAGAAACAGTACGCCGTGATGCGCGAGGCTGATCTCGCCCGGCTTCGCCCCCCGGCCGCCGCCGACCACCGCCGCCATCGAGGCGGTGTGATGCGGCGCGCGAAACGGCCGGTCGCGCGAAATGCCGCCTTCGTCGAGCAGCCCGGCCAGCGAATGGATCATCGAGGTTTCCAGCGCCTCGGTCGGCTCCAGCGGCGGCAGGATGCCGGGCAGGCGGGCGGCCAGCATCGACTTGCCGCTGCCCGGCGGGCCGACCATCAGGATATGGTGCCGCCCGGCGGCCGCGATCTCCAGCGCGCGCTTCGCCTTCTCCTGGCCCTTGACGTCGCGCAGGTCGCGGGCGGCGTCGGCCGGCGGCACGGTGCCCGGTCGCGCCGGGGCGATCACCGCGCGCCCGGTGAAATGATTGACGAGGGCGAGCAGCGACTTCGGCGCGATCACCTGCACCGCGCCGACCCAGGCCGCCTCCGCGCCGCAGGCGGCGGGGCAGATCAGACCGCAATCGGCCTCGGCCGCCGCCACGGCGGCCGGCAGCGCGCCGATCACCGCGACCAGCGTGCCGTCGAGCGACAATTCGCCCAGCGCCACCTGCCCGGCCACCACGTCGCGCGGCAAAACCTCCATCGCGGCGAGCAGCGCGAGCGCGATCGGCAGGTCGAAATGCGAGCCCTCCTTCGGCAGGTCGGCGGGCGACAGGTTCACCGTGATGCGCTTGGCCGGCAAGGCGAGGCCCATCGCGGTCATCGCCGCGCGCACCCGTTCCTTCGCCTCGGAAACGGCCTTGTCCGGCAATCCGACCAGATTGAACGCCGGCAGGCCCGTGGTGACGGCGCATTGCACCTCGACCAACCGTGCCTCGACCCCCTGGAAGGCCACGGTATAGGCGCAGGCGACCATCGCTCTCCCGTCCGGCTGACGCGCGAAGGCTTGCCGGGAAAGGGTTGAGAGGCGGTTAACCGCGCGCCGGCATCAGGGCCATCGCCGCCGGCCAGGCCCCCGGATCGGCCACCACCTTGTCGCGACATCCGGTGTTGCAGAAGCCGATCACCACCCCCTCCACCTCGGCCAGCGCCTCCGCCACGACCGGCTCGCCGGAGAAGGGGCAGAGCGCATTGACCGGCTCGACGCCGGTAACGGCGCGCGCGGCCAGCGGCGCCGGGCCGGGCCAGGGCCGTTCCGGCAGGTCGAGATCGCAACTCACATGCTGCGACGGCTCGACGAGGCCGATGGCGCGCCAGCGGCGGAAGGCCGGGTCGGCGAGATGCCGCGCGACATATCCCGACGCCGCCGGCCCGACCGGCAGGCCATAGCTCGCGATCCGCGCGGCGATCGGCGCGAAATAGGCGTCGGCGATCGTATAGGTACCGAAAAGCCAGCCGTCGCCGCCAAAGCCCGCGTAGTCCCACAGCGTTTCGATCCGGGCGATGTCGCGCGCCACCGCCTGCGCGGGCGCGAAGCCGGCGTAACTCCGTCGCAGGTTCATCGGGCAGGCGTCGCGCAGCGCCCCGAATCCGGCGTGCATCTCGGCGACGACGCTGCGCGCCCGCGCCCGCGCGGCGGTTTCCCCCGGCCAGAGCGCGAGGTCGGAATAGCGCTCGGCCAGCGTCTCGGCGATGGCGAGCGTGTCATAGACCATCGCGCCGCCGGGCAGACGCAGAAGCGGCACGGTCCGCGCCGGCGCGAAGGGCGCCATCTCGGCGGCGAAATCCGGCGAATCGAGATGGACGCGCGCGATCTCATGGTCGATGCCGAAATGCTCGAACATGAGCCAGGCGCGGAGGGACCAGCTGGAATAGTTGCGATCGCCGACGACGAGCAGGTTGCGCATGGAGCTTCTCCGGCGGATGGGTCGCCCCATCATCACTTTCCCGTGCGGTCCTGCAACAGCGAAGCGGCGCCGGCCGGAAATCCGATACCGGCTAAGTGCCCGAAATTCTGGACTTAACAGTCCGGATAGGGCTGAACCCTGAACAAGCGGCGGCCCGCCGCCCGAATTTTCATCAATTTTCGAATGGAAACAAAACCTTTCCCGCGCGTTAGCGTGTGATCCGAACCGTGCGCGGGCGCGTAAGTCGTTAAGGGCGAGGGTAAAGATCGCGTCGAGGCGCGCGGGAAAACCCCGGTTTGGTGTGGAGGTTGGCGGATGGCATTCGACCACACGGGCACGCGGACCGTCACGAAGCGCGCGATGGGCGCGGAAATGCTCGACGCCGAGACCGAGCTGGCACTGGCGCGCGCCTGGCGCGACCGGGGCGACGAGCGTGCGCTGCATCGGCTGGTCAATGCCTACATGCGGCTCGCGATCTCGATGGCCGCGAAATACCGCCGCTACGGCGCGCCGATGCCCGATCTCATCCAGGAAGCGGGCGTCGGCCTGATGAAGGCGGCGGAGAAGTTCGACCCCGACCGCGGCGTGCGATTCTCGACCTACGCGGTCTGGTGGATCAAGGCTTCGATCCAGGACTACGTGATGCGCAACTGGTCGGTGGTACGCACCGGCTCCACCTCCTCGCAGAAGGCGCTGTTCTTCAACCTCCGCCGGGTGCGCGCCAAGATCGAGCGCGAGGCGGGGGCGAATGGCGAGATTCTCGACAGCCAGCGCCTGCGCGAGATGATCGCCGAGGAGGTCGGGGTTCCGCTGCGCGATGTCGAGATGATGGATGCGCGGCTGTCCGGCGCCGATTTCTCGCTCAATGCCCAGCAGGCGGGCGAGGAGGGCCGGGAATGGATGGAGGCGCTGCCCGACGACGCGCCGCAGGCGGCCGAGACGGTGACGCGCCGCGCCGACATCGTGCGCGCCCGCGGCTGGCTCGCCGACGCGATGTCCTCGCTCAATGCGCGCGAGCGGATGATCGTCGTCGAACGCAAGCTCCGGGACGAGCCGCGGACCCTCGAAAGCCTTGGGCAGGAGCTTGGCCTCAGCAAGGAACGCATCCGCCAGCTGGAAGCGCAGGCTCTGACGAAACTGCGCAAACGCCTTGAAACCGTTAGCGGTTCCGCCGCCGAGGCGCTTGCCAACGCCTGAAACGGCGTGACGCCGCCGGGGCGACGTGTCATAGTGGCGCGTCGCCCCGGCGGCGCGCGGCGATCGAGGAGAAGCGATGCGAATGCGGATCTGCGCCGCGGGCGCGCTTCTCGGCTTCGGTCTCGCCGCCGGTTCGGCTCCCGCGTCGGACCTGCCGGGCTTTCTCGAAAAGGCGCGCGACGCCGACGTGGTGATCCTCGGAGAGATCCACGACAATCCCACCCATCACGCTATCCAGGCCGAGATCGTCTACGCGCTCCAGCCCGCCGCCCTCGTCTTCGAGATGTTTCCCCAAATCGCCGAGGGCGAGGTCAATGACCTGCGTGCCAATGGCGCCCCGGCCGCCGACATCGCGCGGGCGCTCCACTGGGAAGCGACCGGCTGGCCGGCTTTCGGCTATTACGCGGCGATCCTCGCGGCAGCGCCGGGTGCCACGGTCTTCGGCGCCGGCCAGCCGCCGCCCGACGTGAGCCGCGCCGGTGTCGAGGGCGCGGCGGCCGCCTTCGGCCCGGACGCGGCGGTCTACGGCCTCGACCAGCCGCTCGCCCCCGCCGAGCGGACGGTGCGCGAGCGGCTGTTCACGGCCGCGCATTGCGGCGCCGTCGCGGCCGACCGCCTGCCGGCGATGATCGAGGTTCAGCGGTTCCGCGACGCGGGCCTCGCCGACGCCGCCGTCTGGGCCCGCTCCATGACCGGCGGCGGGCAGGTGGTGGTGATCGCCGGCAGCGGCCATGCCGACAAGCTCCGCGGCGCCCCCGCGGCGATCGCCATCGCCGAGCCGGAGCTCAGGGTGGTGACGCTCGGCCAGTTCGAGACGCCGCCCGACCCGGCGGAGCGGTTCGACGACGTGCTGCTCGCCCCCGCGCCGGACCGCGCCGACCCCTGCGCGGCCCTGCGCTAACAGTTTGAAATCACTGAACTGTCCCAACTCGCCCTTGAATGGCGGCGGCAAGACGACTACGGATCCGGGACCAAGGCGCGCGGGGGGCGGGACATGCTGGCGGGGCGAAGGATCCTGTTGATCGTCGGCGGCGGCATCGCCGCCTACAAGGGCCTCGAGCTCATCCGGCTGCTGCGCAAGGCCGAGGCGGAGGTGGTGCCGGTGCTGACCGCCGCCGGGGCGGAGTTCGTGACGCCGCTGTCGCTGTCCGCGCTGGCGGGGAACAAGGTCTATTCCGCGCTCTTCGACCTGACGGACGAGGCCGAGATGGGCCATATCGAACTGTCGCGCGCCGCCGATCTGGTGGTGGTGGCACCCGCCACCGCCGACCTGATGGCAAAGCTTGCGAACGGCCATGCGAACGATCTGGCCAGCACGCTGCTGCTCGCCACCGACAAGCGCGTCCTGCTCGCCCCGGCGATGAATGTGCGCATGTGGCTGCATCCCGCGACCGCGCGCAACCTCGCGACGCTGAAGGGCGATGGCGCGCTCATCGTCGGGCCGGACGAGGGGCCGATGGCCTGCGGCGAATTCGGCCCCGGCCGCATGGCCGAGCCCCCGGCGATCCTCGCGGCGATCGAGGCGGCGCTTGGCGGCGGGGCGCTGACCGGCCGGCATGTGGTGGTGACCTCCGGCCCGACGCACGAGGCGATCGACCCGGTGCGCTACATCGCCAACCGCTCCTCCGGCCGGCAGGGCGCCGCGATCGCCGCCGCGCTCGCCCGGCGCGGGGCGCGGGTCAGCTTCGTCACCGGCCCGGCCGAGGCGCCGCGCCCCTTGGGCTGCGAGATCCACGAGGTCGAGACCGCGCGCGAGATGCTGGCGGCGGTCGAGACGGCGCTGCCCGCCGACTGCGCCATCTTCGCCGCCGCCGTCGCCGACTGGCACGTGGCGGTCCCGCGCGGCTCCAAGGTGAAGAAGGACGCCTCCGGCCGCCCGCCGGTCTTCGACCTCGTCGAGAACCCCGACATCCTGAAAACCGTCGCCCAACGCGGCGAGGGCCGGCCGCGCCTCGTCATCGGTTTCGCGGCCGAGACCGACAATGTCATCGCCAATGCCACGGCGAAGCGGGCGCGCAAGGGATGCGACTGGCTGGTCGCGAACGACGTCAGCCCCGGCACCGGCATCATGGGCGGCACCGAGAACGCGGTGACCCTGATTACCGAGGAGGGGGCGGAGCCCTGGCCGCGCATGTCCAAGGACGCGACGGCCGAGGCGCTGGCCGACCGGATCGCGGCGGCGCTGGCATGAGCGAGCTCATCCTCGGCCTGCTCTGCCTGCCCGGCCGCGACCCCGACCTGCCGCTGCCCGCCTATGCGACGGCGGGCGCCGCCGGGATGGACGTCTCGGCCAATCTCGCGCCCGAGGATCGGGCCGGCGGCCTGACCCTGGCGCCGGGCCAGCGGGCGCTGGTGCCGACCGGCCTCGCACTGGAAATCCCCGAGGGCCACGAGGCGCAGATGCGCCCCCGCTCCGGCCTCGCGCTCCGCCACGGGCTGGCGCTGGTCAACAGCCCCGGCACCATCGATTGCGACTATCGCGGCGAGCTCGGGATCATCGTCATCAACCTCGGCGCCGAGCCGGTGGTGATCGCCCACGGCATGCGGATCGCCCAGATGGTGCTGGCGCCGGTGACGCGGGCGACGCCGCGCCTCGTCGCATCGCTCGGCGAGACCGCGCGCGGCGCCGGCGGCTTCGGCTCCACGGGAACCCGGTGAGCCTGACGCCCGACGATCTGACCCGCTACGCGCGGCACATCGCGCTGCGCGAGATCGGCGGGCCGGGCCAACGCCGGCTTCGCGCCGCGCGGGTGCTGGTGGTCGGCGCCGGCGGGCTCGGCGCCCCGGCGCTCCTCTATCTCGCGGCGGCGGGGGTCGGCGCCCTCGGGATCGTCGACGACGACGCGGTCGCGCTCTCGAACCTGCAGCGCCAGATCCTCTTCACCACCGCCGACGTCGGCGCGCCCAAGACGGAGACGGCCGCGCGCGCGCTGCGCGCGCTCAATCCCGGCGTCGTGGTCGAGACCCACGCCGTCCGGCTCGACGCCGGCAACGTGGACGCGCTGGTCACGGGCCACGACCTCGTGCTCGACGGCTGCGACAATTTCCCGACGCGCTATCTCGTCAACGCCGCCTGCGTCGCGGCGCGCATTCCGCTGCTCTCCGCCGCGATGAGCCAATGGGAGGGACAGCTCGCCCTGTTCGATCCGGCGCGCGGCGGCCCCTGCTACGCCTGCCTCTTCCCCGATCCACCGGCCCCCGGCCTCGCGCCCAGCTGCGCCGAGGCCGGCGTCGTCGGCGCGCTGCCCGGGGTGATCGGCTCGATGCTGGCGCTCGAGGCGATCAAGCTCCTCTCCCGCGCCGGCGAAGTGCCCCGCTCGAGCCTCCTCCTCTTCGACGGCCTCCACGGCGAGACCCGCCGCGTCGCCATCCGCCCCCGCCCCGGCTGCGCGGTTTGCGGCGGGACGGGTGGGGGCGAGGCGGGCGGGGGCGGGGATCCGACCTTTTGACACGTAACGCCGGGCTTCAAATCGAAGGCCATCGGCGCTACATTCATCCTTGGCGGGTTCTAGCCTTCCCGTGAGGGGCCCAAATCCTAGTGGCCGTAAACATTCTTGAGGGAGCTGGCTCTGTGACTGGTCCTGGCCTATCGCATCTGGCGCCCACCTGGGACACCAGGCTCTCAAGGATTAGTTGCCCCAACGGTCGCGCCGGGCCCGCCGCCCATTGCCTGCCCGCCCCGGCCGATTGGTGAGCGAGCAGGACGCGGAGAAGAAGCGGGCGCGCGCCGCCGCCTTCGAAGCCCGCGCCCAGGCGCATGCCGAGGGCGCCGGGGCGGCCCGCCGCGCCGCCGGCCACGCCCTGTCGGTGATCGCCGCCCGGCACGAGGCGCGGGTCGTCGCCGGATATCTGCCGATCCGGACCGAACTCGATCCGATGCCGGCGATGCTGGCCCTGCATGGCCTCGGCTTTCAGCTATGCGTTCCGGTGATCGAGGCGCCGCGCCATCCGCTGCGTTTTCGGGCCTGGACACCGGGCGTCGCGCTCGTTCGCGGCCCTTTCGGCGTTTCGGTGCCGGCGGAGGGCGCGGAGGTCGAGCCGGACATCCTGCTGGTGCCGCTGCTCGCCTTCGACAGCCATGGCAATCGCCTGGGCTATGGCGGCGGCTTTTACGATCGCACCCTGCATGCCCTGCGCGCGCGGCGCGTGGCCTGGGGCTACGGCTTCGCCTACGAGCGCCAGCTGGTCCCCGCCGTGCCGCGGGCCATGACCGACGCGGTGCTCGACGGCGTGGTGACCGAGACCGGCGCCCGCCTGGCCGTGTGAAACCCGCGGCCCTTCGCCATCCACCCAGGCCGCTTCCTTCGACCGAAGCGGGCCCTTGGGCCGCGAGTTTCGGCCCGACGAGGCGACGCACCGCGTCGGCCGGGCCGTTGCCCGGAGCGCGGGAGCGCGGAAGGCAAAGGGCGCGCCTCTTGGGATGACGGTGCCAATCCGTCAAGAGAAGGTGGGCGAAGGGCGTTGGTACCGGGGCGTTGGCACAAGGCCGTCGGGCCGGGCTATCCCTCGACTCGGCTCTGGAAGAGGGCGATCTGCATCCCGGTCGAATCCAGCAGCTCCAGCGCCTCGCCATTGACCCGCCACGAGGTGGTGGCCTTCAGGGTCTCGGTCAATTGCCGCTCCCACGCGTCGAGCGGCGGGGGGCAGGCCATCATCGTCGTGGCGGCGGGACCGAAGGTCAGATGGTCGCCGTCGCGGGTGAACTTGCCGAGCAGCCGGTTGCAGCCGACGGTGGCCGAGAACCGCCCCTCGCCCTCCTCGAGCATGAGCTTCGGCGCGGTGGCGCCGGCGGCCGCCTTGATGTCGGTCTTGCCGAGGCGGACGATCTGCCACGGGGTATTCATCAGGCTGGCTCCGCGCATCGCCCGCTCGCAGGTTTCCTCGGGCCAGACGCCGGTGAAGCGCGCGACCACCACCATGGTTTCGGTCCCGTCGCCGCCGGCTCGCGGCCGCTGGACGATCTCGCCGTCGAAGCTTGCCATCAGCGGCGTGCCCTGGGCCACGCCGGCGGCCAGATAGGCGGCCTCCAGCGTCGCGAAATCGCCGTCCTTGGCCATGGGATAGTCGCGCCCGGTCAGGCATTCGCTCAGATGCGCGGTCTCGGCCAGGATGGTGACCATGCCGCGCACCGGCAGGCGCAGGTCGAGCGGCGACACGCCGGCCACCCCGTTCAGGACATAGGCCGCCGGGTCGGCGCCCGGCACGGGGTCTCGCGCCACCAGCCGCAACCGGTCCGGCGCGTCGGCGGTGAATTCGATCCGGTCCTCGCCATCCCAGAGAACGAGCACCCCGCGCGCGCCATCGACCGACCAGCGGCCGATCACGTCGCGCGTCTCGTCCGTCCCGCGCCAGGTGCGGCGCAGGGCGAAGACCTGATCCGGCCAGAGATTCAGCCAGTAGCGCACGCCGGCGCAATCGGCGCAGGGCAGTTCGCCGATGAAACTCGCCGGCAGCGCGAGGCCGAGCGGGGCGATCGGGTCGGCCGCCGTCGGCGTCTGGCCGGCGGCGTCGACCAGCCGCAGCGGCACCTCGACCTCGGCCGGCGCGCCGCCGGTCAGCACCGGCAGGTCGCTGTCCGAGGTGAGGAGCAGGTCGTCCCCGGCGACGACGCGCGCCCGCACGGCATAGCGGCGCGCGGGTTCGATCGCCGCGGGGTCATAGGGAATCTCGAAGGCGATCGGCGCGGCGCCCGGCGCCGGCCGCTCGGTCCGGCCGATCTCGGTGGCCGGCGCGTCGGCCCGGCTCACGTCCGAGAGCACCGCCTCGAACACCGCCTCCGGCGGCAGGGCCACGGGTTCGGGAAAATGCGCGGTGCCGGACAGTTTCGCCTGCGCCAAAACGCCGACGGGCGCCGCCAGCACAGCGACACCGACGGCCAGACACTTGGCGAGCAAGCGTAATTTCATTCACCTCTCCCGGAGCGGAGTCGCGCGTAATCTGACCGGAATCGCGCCCCCCGCCAATCCCCCAAGCCCGTGACGACCCTCACGAAAGCTTCACAATTGCCGTTTGATCGGCAGGTGCCGGACGATGGCGGCGATGGCGAGCCGCGTCCGCGTCGCTTCCGGCTCCCGTTCGACGATCTCATCCCCGTCCCGCCAGCGCAAAGCCGCCCCCTCCAGGAACACCTCATAGCTCTTTCGCGCCGAGGTTTCGTCCGCGAAGACCGCCTCGATCGCCGCCGCGATGCCCGCGTCCTCGATCAGCAGGCCCATCTCGGTATTGAGATAGGCGGACCTGAGGTCGAAGTTGAACGAGCCGATGAAGCCGATCCGTCCATCGACGCTGAAGTTTTTCGTGTGCAGCGTCGCCTCGTCCGAGCCGTGGAGCGAGCTTTTCGCCCGGTCGGGATCGGTCGGCCGCAATTCATAGAGCCGCGATCCGCAGCGGAGCAGGCGGGGCCGCGCCTCGGAATAGCCGCCATGCACCGTCACCTGATTGGTGGAGGCGAGCGAGTTGGTCAGGACCGAGACCGCGACGCCGCGCCCCGTCAGCCGGCAGAGGCCCGCCACGCCTTCGGTGCCGGGCACGAAATAGGCGGTGGTGATCTTCACATAGCTCTCGGCGGCGGCGATGGTCGGCATCAGCACATTGATGAGCCAGCGGTCGCGCTCGCCGCGCTGGGTCTTGGCCGGCGGGTCGGAGAGGATGCGCGCCGCGTCGCTCCAGACGATCGGCAGGCGGCCGTCGAGGAACTCCGCCAGCGTTTCGTTCCCCCGCGCGCGGGCGCGGTAGTCGCGGGCCGGCGCCGTGCCCTCGCGCCTCGCGAGATCGGCGCGGAAATCGACGAGATCGGCGGCGCGGTTCTTCCAGAGCGAGCGGATCGGCAGGGTCAGCGGGCTGTTCCAGTAGGTATCGAAGATTTCCTCGACCGCCGCGACCGACGGGCCGATCAGCGCGGCGTCCATATCCGCGGAATTGGCGTCGCGCGACGCGTCGAAATAGGTGTCGCCGATGTTGCGCCCGCCGATGATCGCCACGCGCCCGTCGACGATCCAGGCCTTGTTGTGCATGCGCCGCGTGACGCTCATCAGCCGCAGCACCATCTCGGCGCCGCGGCGGAGCGAGGCGCCGCGGTTCTTCGCCGGATTGAACAGCCGGACCTCGATGCCGGGATGGCCGGTCAGCGCCAGATATTCGGGATCGAGGCCCCGGGTGTTGATATCGTCGAGCAGCAGCCGGACGCGCACGCCGCGATCCGCCGCCGCCAGCACCTCGCAGACGAGTAGGCCGCCGGTCAGGTCGCCGCGCCAGAGGTAATACATCATGTCGAGGCTGCGCCCGGCGGCGGCGGCGGACAGCGCGCGCGCGGCGAAGGCGTCGCAATTGCCGGGCAGCACGATGATCCCGGTCTCGCCCGGCCGGCCTTGCGTCAAGGGCTCCACCGCCGCGTCGGCCGGCGTGACCGCCCCGCCGATGGGCAGGCTGAGCGACGGCGTGCCCCGCGCCCGCTTGGCGAAACGGCCGTAGAGATAGACCGAGATGAAGGATGCGATCGCGATGATCGCGATCACCACCGCCAGCGACAGCAGGATGTCGTCGTCGATCCGCGGCAGTCTCACGCCCAACCCTCCCGCGTCGCGCGGCCGCTCCTACCCTCGGCGAAAGGCGGCCGGCATATCAAGCATTTCGCGCGGGGGAACCCGGGAACCGACGCTTCGCGGCGCGAGGCCGCGACCGTCGGCGCGCTCGGCGGCGGTCAGAGCTGGGCCATCACCTCGTCGGAGATCTCGAAATTGCCGGTGACGGACTGCACATCGTCATCGTCCTCCAGCGCCTCGATCAGCTTCATCAGCGATTGCGCCGCCTCGAGATCGAGTTCGGTGACGGTGCGGGGCTTCCAGACGAGCTTCGTCGACTCCGCCTCGCCGAGCGCGGCTTCGAGCGCCGTCGAGACGTCGTTCAGATCCTCGACCGCGCACCAGATGACATGCTCCTCGTCCGAGCTCTCGACATCCTGCGCCCCGGCCTCGATCGCCGCTTCCATCACCTTGTCGGCGTCGCCGGCGCCCGGCCCGTAGACGATCTGGCCCATCCGGTCGAACATGAAGCTGACCGAGCCGGTCTCGCCGAGATTGCCGCCGCGCTTGGTGAAGGTCGAGCGCACGTTCGAGGCGGTGCGGTTGCGATTGTCGGTCATCGCCTCGACGATGATCGCGACGCCGCTCGGGCCATAGCCCTCGTAGCGGATTTCCTCGTAATTCTCGGAATCGCCGGCGATGGATTTGCGGATCGCCCGGTCGATGTTGTCCTTGGGCATGGAGACGGCCTTCGCCTCCTTGACCGCGAGGCGCAGGCGCGGGTTCTTGTCGGGGTCAGGGTCGCCCATCTTGGCGGCGACCGTGATCTCCTTCGACAGCTTGGAAAAGAGCTTGGCGCGCACCGCGTCCTGCCGGCCCTTGCGGTGCTGGATATTGGCCCATTTCGAATGTCCGGCCATGCGGGGTCTCCGTCGTCCTTCGCTCGCTCGTCGCGCCTCCTATACGCACCCCCGCCGAGGTTCAAGCGGGCGAACGCTTCAACCTCGCTCCGACGCGGCGCCCGTCCGCGGCTGGACCAGGGCCACGCCGGCCAGCATCAGGACCAGCGCCAGCCAGAGGCCGGGGCCGTAGCGCTCGCCGAGCAGGGCCATGGACCAGAGGACGCCGAAGCCGGTGACGAGATAGCCGACCTGGCTGGCGAAGACCGAGCCCGCCTGTCCGATCAGCCAGACATAGCCGGAATAGGCCAAGGCGTTCAGTACGCCCGAGATCACCACCGCCCATTCCGCCGCGCCGAACGGCCAGCCGCGCGGCGGATGCTGGCCAGTGACCTCGGCCAGCGGCAAGCAGATGGCGAGCAGCAGGATCGAAGTGCCGAACAACAGCTGGAACGGATGCAGGCCGTGCGATCCGCGCCAGGCGAGATAATTCGCCTCGACCGCGTAGCTGAAGGGCGCGATCAGCGCCAGCAGCACGGCGCCGGTCGCGATCGCGCCCGTTCCGCCGCCCGTCTCGCCGCCCGTCCAGCCATTGGGCAGCGCGATCATCGCGATGGCCCCGGCGCCGAGCGCCACGCCGAGCGCGCGGCGCGCGTCCGGCCGCTCCGACCCCAGCGCGATCGCCATCGGCAGCGCGAAGAGCGGCACGGCGGCGATGATGACGGCGCGCACGCCGCCCGGCAGCCAGGCGGCGGTCAGGAAGCTGAAATAGCCGGGCAGCAGCGCGCCGAAGCAGCCGACCACCGCGTAGAGGCCGAGGTTCCGGCGTTCCACCGCCAGCGGCAGGCGCATCCCCCGCAGGAACAGGAGGAGCAGCGCGGCCATGATCGCATTCTGCCAGACGAGGATGCCGAGCGGCTGGTAGCCGGTCGAGACCGCCACGCGCATCAGCGGCACGGTCAGGCCCCAGGTGGCGCCGAGCGCGACCAGCGTGGCGACGGCCAGCGCGCGCGAGATCGGCTTTCGCGCGGGCGTCATCTCAGCCCGGCGTCGCCGGCGCCAGACGGCCGCCGACGCGCACCGGCGCGGCGCGGGTGGCGCGCCCCGTCGCATCGTCGGTCTCGACGAAGACGCCGCACAGCGTCGCCTCGCCCTCGGCCGGGGTGAAGCGGTTCTTCGACATGCCGGTGACGAAGCGGCTGATCGGCTCCAGCTTGTCCATGCCGATGACGCTGTCGTAGTCGCCGCACATGCCGGCGTCGGTCTGGTAGGCGGCGCCCTTGCCGAGGATCTGGGTGTCGGCGGTCGGCACATGGGTATGGGTGCCGACGACGAGGCTGGCCCGGCCGTCGCACCAATGGCCGAGCGCCATCTTCTCGCTGGTCGCCTCGGCATGCACATCGACGATCACCGCGCTGGCCAGCCCGCCGAGCGGCGCGGGCCGGAGGGCGGCGTCGATGGCCGAGAAGGGATCGTCGAACGGCCGGCGCATGAACACCTGGCCGAGCACCTGCGCCACCAGCACCTTGCGGCCGCCCGGCGCGTCGAACAGCCGCGCGCCCCGCCCCGGCGCGGTCTTGGCGAAATTCAGCGGGCGGAGAACCCGCGGCTCGCTCTCGACAAAGGCGAGCATGTCCTTCTGGTCGAAGGCATGGTCGCCGAGCGTCAGGCAATCGGCGCCCGCGGCGAGCAGGTCGGCCGCGTGCGCCCCGGTCAGGCCCATGCCGCCGGAGGCGTTCTCGCCATTCACGACCACGAAATCGAGCGCCCATTCGGCGCGGATACGGGGCAGATGCGCCGCCACCGCCGCCCGCCCGGATCGCCCCATCACATCGCCGAGGAAGAGAAGTCTCATGCACGCGCCTTTACGCGACGGGTTGTCGCGACGGATGGACACCGAGGCGCCCGAACCCGCCCGCCGGACCGGCGTCCGCTCTAGTCCCTCGGCCCGCCCGCGTCCAGCCGTCGCGTCGGGGCCGCGCGCTTTTCCAAGGGATCAAGTCATACGCCGTCCGGTGGCGTCGACCAAGCTCGGCGCCCGCCTTCCCTTCACGGATTTGGCTGTCGACAAATCCGTCATCCCGAGAGGATAGCCCCTTGCCCTCCGGGCTCACACGCTCCGGGCAACGGCCCGGGCCGGGGACTCGGGGGCCAAGAGGCCCGCTTCGGTCAAGGGGAAAAAGCGGCGAACGGCCGCTTGCCTCAAAAATCCACGCAGCCCTCCAAGGCCGCGTGGATCGCCTTGGAGGAACCGCTGAGCGAGAGCGTCCCGGCCGGCGCCCGGTCCACGGTCAGCGCCACCTCGGCGTCGCGGCCGGCGAGCAGGGCGGCGAGCGGCTGGTCGCGCAGCGCCAGCACATGCGCCCCCCCGGCGCCGGGCTCGCGCCGCGCCTCGCCCTGGTAACTGGCTTGGGCGAAGGCGAAGCCGAGGCGCAAGGTCTCCTGTTTCGGCGGCGCGCGAAAGGCGAGCGCCAGGAAGGGCTCGCCCGAGAGGCAGAACAGCGCCAGATGCTTGACGTTGCCCGGCCCGTCGAGCACCGCCAGCAAGGTCCCGTCCCGCGCGGCCCGCAGGCTCCAGCCACGCACCTCGTCCGTCGGCGCGCGCGGCACGGGCTGCGCCAGCGCCGGCCCGGCGCCGAGCAGCGCGGCCAGCGCCAGCGCGGGCCAGCGCCCCGTCATCGTCACCGCTGCGAGATCTGCAGGCCGGCGATCAGGATCGCCGCGATCACCATCGCGAAGACGAGCAGCGCGATCTTGATCTTGGAATAGGGCCGCTCGCCCTCGACCGAGCCGGTGCGGCCATTGACCACGAACCGGAACACCCGGCCGCGATAGCGATAGGCGGCGAGCCAGACCGGCAACAGCACGTGCTTGAAGGTCAGCGCGCCGACCTCGGTCCTGAGCTCGCTGATCCGCTGGTGGTCGCCGCCGATGTCGCGCGCCACGTCCCGCCGGATCACCTCGTCCATGATCTGGCGCGCCTCGCCATAGGCTTCCTCGACCGGCACGCCATAGCCCTCGGCGCGGAAACCGGCGAGAAACCGCGGCTCATAGGCGCTGAGCGCCGACAGATCCCAGGGCGCCAGCGCGTCGGTGAAGCGCTTCGGCAGGCTCTTCGAGCCGAGCACCAGCACATCGTCGAAGGTGCGCGCCACCCGCCCGCGCGCCGGCGCCCAGGAGACGCGGGCGATCTGCTGCATCTGGGTCTGGGCGCGGCCATTGACCATCACCTGCACCGGCCGGCTCTCGTAATAGGTCGTGCCGCGCTGGCCGGAATAGGCGCTGCGCGTCTCGGCGTCATAGGTCCAGTAGGGAACATAGACGCCATCCATCGAACGCCCGGCGCGGGCATAGGCGGTCAGGTTCGAGGGCGCGAACCAGAGCCGCCCCAGCCAGCGGTTCATCGCCGCCCGCGCCTCGTCCTCGGTCAGGAGGAACGGCAGCTGCGCCTGCGGCTTGATGAACCGCCGCGGGCCGGTGTCGGTGACGATCGGCGCGGCGCAGAACGGGCAGACCTTGGCATGGATATCGGCGTCGAACTCGATCTGCGCCCCGCAACTGCCGCATTGCGCGACGCGCAGCTCCTCCATCGCGCTCTCGGGCACGGTCCTTTCGGTCGCCGCGCGCAGGTCGAGCTCCGGGATCGCGCCGCGCATGTCCGGGATCGGCTCCTCATGCCCGCAATGCGGGCAGCGGAGCGCGCTGGTACCCGGCTGAAAGCGCAAGGGGGCGCCGCAGGACGGGCAGGGGAAGCGGTGGTCCTCCGCGGCGACGGCCCCGGCGGTTTCGGCCTGCATGACGGCTTGCCTCAGCCGGCGGGGGGCGGGGGCGGCGGCGGCGCGCTGAAGATGTCGGCCAGTTCGCCGATGTCGCGGCCGCGGCGCCAGTCCGGACCGCCGGGCGTCCAGAGATACGTATCGGCGGTGATCCCGCCGGACGCCGCCATCTGGGCCAAGTCGGCCTGTGAGAACGGCCCCTTGGTCGCGCCGTTCTCCGCGACATGCCAGAGCTTGGCGCCGGGCGGCGGCGGCGGGGTGGTCGTCGCGGCCGGCGGCGGGGTCGGAACAGGCGCGGTCGGGGCGCTGCCCCAGGGGCCGGTCTGCGCCATGCGCGCACCCATCGCCAAGCCGAGCCCGGCGCCGAGCCCCGCGCCCATCCCGCCGTCGCCGCCGGGGGTCGAGGCGGCGCGGGTCATCGCCTCGGCCGCGCTCAACTCGGTATATTTGCCGAGATCCCCGGCGACGCCGATCGAGGTGCGCTTGTCCATCGCCGCCTCGACCTCGGCCGGCAGCGAGATGTTCTCGATATAGAAGGCGGGCAGTTCCAGCCCATAGTCCGCGACCATCGGCGCGATGCGCTCGGCGACGATCTTGCCGAGATCGAGCGTATTCGCCGCCATGTCGAGCACCGGAATGCCGGAGGAGGCGATGATCTGGCTGAAATGGGTGACGATGATGTTGCGGATCTGGAACTCGATCTCGTCGGTGGTGAATTCGCCGTCCGTGCCGACGATCTCGGTCAGGAACTTGCCCGGATCGGCGACCCGCATCGTATAGGTGCCGAAGGCGCGCAGCCGGACCATGCCGAATTCCGGATCGCGGCACATGATCGGATTCTTCGTCCCCCACTTCAGGTCGGTGAAGCGCCGGGTATTGACGAAATAGATCTCGCTCAGGAACGGGCTGCGAAAGCCGTGGTCCCAATGCTGCAACGTGGTCAGGATCGGCATGTTGTTGGTCTCGAGCTGGTACAATCCCGGCCCGAACACATCCGCCAGCTGCCCCTCGTGCACGAAGACCGCCGCCTGGCTTTCGCGCACGGTTAGCTTCGCGCCGTACTTGATCGCATGCCCCTCGCGCTCGAAGCGCCAGACGATGGTGTCGCGGGTGTCGTCGGTCCAGTGGATGACGTCGATGAACTCGCCGCGCAGGAAGTCGAAGATGGACATGGCTTGGTTCCCGTTCAGTTCTCGGCCAGCGCGACCCGCGCCCCGTCCGCCCGTTCCGCCGCCACGGCGTCGCGCGCGATGGCCGGCAGCAGGGGCCGGACCTCGGCCGCGGTCATGCCGGGCCGCAGCCGCGGATCGTAGAGCATGCGCAGCAGGATTTCATCATGCTCGGTCAATAGCGCGAATTCGAGGCTGTTGTTGAACAGCGAGGGCCGCGCGTCCGGGCTGTCGTTCGGCAGGCCCATCGCCTGCGCCATCTCCTCATGCACGCAGGACAGCCGCGTCAGCGGCGGATGCTCGGCCCGGATCAGGATCATCACCGCCGAATAACGCGGCGTGCCAAAGGCGTAGGTGGTGCAGAACGTGTCGAGCGGCGTGTCGCGCAGCGCGTTCATCACCGCCGGCGCGAAGGAAGGATAGGCGCTCGAAACCTGATCGGCGAAGGCCTCGCGCTCGGCGCTGCTCATAAAGAGCACCAGGAAATTCACCCCCGGCCCGTCGCCCATCGCCATGTCGGTCCCGGTCAGCCGCGCCAGACGCTGGGTAAAGGCCGCGACATTGCCGCGATCCTGCGCCGCCTCGGCGGCCGGCATCGCGCCGCTCGACATCACGCCGACGCGGATCGGCTGGTCCCAGCGCCTGAGCAGGGCCGGCGTCTCGGCATGCACGAACCGCCCGCCGACATCGACATATTCGTCATAGAGCGCCACGCGCTCGAAATCGCGGATCAGGTCGTCGATCGAATAGGGCGCGTCGGCCGGCGCGGTCTCGAGCCGCATCCGCCCGCTCGCCGTCAGGTCCTTCTCGACATTGGCATAGAACTTCATCAGCGACGGCTCGGTCGCGCCGGCCGGCGGCGCGAGGTCGCGGGCCTCGGGCGGCGCGGTCGCCGGGCTCGGGGCGGCTTCCGGCACGGCCGGCGCGCTGCCGGGAAGATCGAAGCCGGGCAGATCGAAGCCGGAACAGCCGGCGAGAAAGAGCGCGGCCAGCGCGCCCAGCGTTCTCATGGGGACGGCGAGCATCGCCCCGCCGTCCGCCTGTCGCGTCATCGGCTCGATCAATCCGGTACGATCCCCTGTCAGGTGGAGGGCGCGGCCGGCGCCGGCGACGCCTTGGCCGCCGACAGCGCGGTCCGAAGCTCGCCCTCCATGCGCAGGAGGCTCGCCTCGGCGGCGGCGCGCTTCGTCTTGCCCTCGTCGGCGATGCGCAGGCTGTCCTCGATCGTCGCGATCAGGTCGTCGTTCGCCTTCTCGATCGCCTCGATATCGAAGACGCCGCGCTCCATCTCGGTGCGGATCTCGGCGTTCGCCTGCCGCAGGTTCTCGGCGTTCTTGGTCAGGAGGTCGTTGGTCAGGTCGTTCGCCTCCTTCACCACCTTCGCCGCCTCGCGGCCGCGATGGATGGTCACCGCCTGCGCCAGCTGCGTCTCCCACAAGGGCACGGTGTTGACGAGCGTCGAGTTGATCTTGGTGACGAGGCTCTTGTCGTTCTCCTGCACCAGCCGGATCGACGGCAGGCTCTGCATCGTCACCTGCCGGGTCAGCTTCAGGTCATGCACCCGCCGCTCCAGATCGTCGCGGGCGGCGCGGATGTCGCGCAGCTCCTGCGCCAGCATCACCTTCTGATTCTCCGCCGCCGCCTCGACCGCCGCCACCTTGGCCGGAATGTCCGCCGCGTCGAGATCGGCGATCTTCGATTCGCCGGCCGCGATGTAGAGCGCCAGCTCGTCATAGAAATCGAGCGTCTTCTCATAAAGCTTGTCGAGCGACTTCACGTCCTTCAGCAGCACATGCTCGTGCTGCAGCAGCTCGCCGGTGATCTTGTCGATCTGGCCCTGGACCGATTCGAACTTCGCCATGAACTCGGCCATCGGCTCGGCGGAACCGACCAGCCGCTCCCACCAGCTGCGCTTGCGGTTCGGGTCGAGCTCGTCGACGGAAAAGCCGCGCAGCGAGGTCACCATCTCGCGCAGGCTGTCGCCGGCCGGACCGGCGTCCTTGTTCCGCACCCCGGCCAGCATGTCCTGGCTTATCACCTGCAACTCGGCCTGCGCGGCCGAGCCGAAGCGGATGATCGACTGGCTGCTCGAAATGTCGATCTCGGCCTTGCGCCGCTCGATCTCGGCGCGCAGCGACGGGTCGGTCACCTCGGCCTCGACGATCTCGCCTTTCGGCTCGGGCAACAGCGTCGCGGTGATCGTCTCCACTTCCTTGAGCGCGGCCTCGGCCTGCGCGCGAATTTCCTCGGCCATGTCTTGCCTCCTTCGTTTCGTTAGCGCGGAGCCAGCCCGTCCTGCCGCAGCCGTTCCTGAAGCACCTCGATCTCCACTTCCAGGTCGCCGCGGTTGTCTTCCAGAAGATGGGTGCGCTGATTGGTGAAGCTCGCCTCGAGATCGCCGAGCAGGCTTTCGTACTGGCCGAGCACCACCGGATCGCGGGTGCGGCCGTAGAGATCGGCGAATTTCACCGTCGCATCGCGCAGGCCCAGCAGATAGACGCTGAGAAAGGCGCGGGCGCGGCCGAGGTCGCGCGGATCGCGCTCGACCACGCGGAACACCTCGCGGGCCTGGTCGCAAATCCGCTCCACCCGTCCCGCGACGCGCTGGTCGCCGATCCGCGCCGCCGCCGCCGTCGTGTCGCGCACCAGCGCCTCGGCCTGGTCGATGGCGCGGGCGACGCGCTCGGTCGCCATCTGGTCGACGCCTTCCAGCCCCTTCTTGCGCATCGGATCGAGGCCGAAGGCGACGATCTGCGCGAAGCCCGCCACCGCGCCGAAGATCGCCGCGCCGATCGGATCCTGCCCGAGGCTGATCGCGCCGACCATCGCGACGCTGAGCCCGGTCAGCGCCGCGCCGAACAGTTTACGCGGGATCGCGGGCGGCCGGGCGACGGCGCGCGCGTCATAGGCCTCCTCGGCCCGCAGCCCCTCGTTCAACAGCCAGGCCGAGCCCATCAGCCCGGCGAACCCGCCCAGCTCGGCCAGCATTTCGAGCGCGTTGCCGCGGCCGATCGCACCAAGCCCGGCGAAGAGCAGGGGCAGGGGCAGGGCGAACATCGCCCGCGCGCGAAAGCTGACGCGACGCGCGCGGCGGTTGCGAAACGGCGCGGGGGCGGGCGCCGCCGGTTTGGCGCCCGTCGAACCAGGACCCGTCGGCTTGGCTCCCGGCGGATTGTTTGGCGAGTATTTGCCGCCGAAGCGCTCGGCGGCCATCAGAGACCCCCGAGCAGCAATCCCGGAGCGCCGATCGCGCCGAAGCCGCTGGCCAGGATGATGGTGGCCAAAACGATGAACCCGATCAATCGCACGCCCGATCCGCCCACGTCCGATCCGCCCATGACGCCACGAAAATCCACTCGACCCGCTGGCGCCGACCATAGTGTCCCGCGGCTCCGGTGACTAGCCCCGTGTGTCTCCCGGCGGGGGATCGCCGGGGCTTTTCCATTCCCGCGCGCCCTTTTCCGTCACCCCACGCCCCCGTTCGGACAACGCGCTTTTTTTGCGACGCGAATCGCGCTAAACTCACCGAAGTTCCGTGCTCTGATGCTGCCGAATAAATGCGCGGTCACGAGGACGTGACGACGCATGGGGTTCGGGCATCCTGCCTGGGCTTAAGTACCAAAAGGGCGTTCGGAATGGCCAAAGGGACTGTGAAGTGGTTCAATACCGAAAAGGGCTATGGGTTTATCCAGCCCTCCGACGGGGGTAAGGACATTTTCGTCCATATCACCGCGGTTCAGGCCGCTGGTCTGCAGACATTGCAGGACAATCAGCCGATCGAATACGAACTGATCGACGGCCGCGACGGCCGCAAGAGCGCGGGCGCCCTCAAGGTCTGACGGTCTTCCGCCGACGCGCCGCCTCTTCGGTCTCACGGCCGGGTGGGACGGCGCGGTTTTCCCGTTGAACCGGGGCCATCGGGCCGCGCGTCCCCGCGCCGCTCGGGCTTGGCGCTGCGCGCCGGTTTCGCCGGGCCAGCTTGCGCCCGCCCCGGGGCCGGCTTTCCCGCGCCGGGTTTGGGCGCGCCATTTCTGGTCGCGCCGCCTTTGGCCGCGTCCCCTTTGACGGCGACGGCTTTCCCCGCCTCCGCCTCGCCGCTCCGAATGCCGAGCTGTTCGCGCAGCACCTTCGGCCGCACTTCCTCCACCGCGCCGGGTTCGAGCTCGCCGAGCTGGAACGGGCCGTAGGACACCCGGATCAGCCGGTTCACTGCCAGCCCGACGGTTTCCAGCGCGCGGCGGATCTCGCGATTCTTGCCCTCGCGGATGCCGATGGTCAGCCAGACGTTCGATCCCTGCTGGCGGTCGATCGCCACGGCCATCGGCTGGAACCGCTCGCCATCCACCGTGACGCCGCGGCGCAAAGGCTCGAGGCTCGCCTCGGTCGGCACGCCCTTGGCCCGCGCCCGGTATTTGCGCACCCAGCCGGTCGAGGGCAGTTCCAGCCGCCGCTTCAACCCCCCGTCGTTGGTCAGGAGCAGCAACCCCTCGGAATTGAGGTCGAGGCGCCCGACCGAGACCACGCGCGGCATCTCCTCCGGCAGATGGTCGAAAACCGTGTCGCGGCCCTTCTCGTCGCGGTCCGAGGTGACGAGGCCGATCGGCTTGTAATAGCGCCAGAGGCGGACGGGCTCGGGCGCGGCCAGCGGCTTGCCGTCGACGGCGATCCGGTCGGCGGCGGTGACGTTCAGCGCCGGGCTGTCGATCACCACGCCGTTCACCGCGACGCGGCCGGCGGCGATCATCGTCTCGGCCACGCGGCGCGAGGCGACGCCGGCGCGGGCCAGCCGTTTGGCGATGCGTTCTGGTTCGTCCGGGGCGCTCATGCCCCGCTCCTACACGCGCCACGCGGGGCCGCCAAGCGTTAAGCAATCCCGAAAACTGCCATACGCTTTCCATACGTTTTCCATATGCTTTCCATACGCGAAAATCCGGGTAGTTTCAGGGGCTTGACCCGCCCCGACCGCCCATTTCGCGTTTCGTTAAAATTCGACCGCTTGCACCCGCCGGCCGGGTCTGGCGAGATCGCGCCATGACCCGCTTCGCCCCCCTGATCGAGATCGCGCTGGCCGAGGCGCGCGACGCCGCCCGCCGCGGCGAGATCCCGGTCGGCGCCGTCGTCGCCGATCCCGCCACCGGCCGGGTGATCGCCCGCGCCGGCAATCGCACGCGCGAACTCCTCGACCCGACCGCCCATGCAGAGATGCTGGCGATCCGCGCCGCCTGCGCCGCCCTGGGGTCCGAGCGCCTGACCGGCCTCGACCTCTATGTGACGCTGGAACCCTGCGCGATGTGCGCCGGGGCCATCGCCGCCGCCCGGATCGCCCGGCTCTGCTACGGCGCCGCCGACCCGAAGTCGGGCGGGGTCGAGCAGGGTGCCCGGGTCTTCAGCCACCCCCAGGCGCATCACGCGCCCGAGGTCTTCGGCGGCCTCGCCGAGGCGGAATGCGCCGCGCTGCTGCGCGATTTCTTCACGGGCCTCCGCTAGATATTTCTAGGCAATACCAGACGCTTATGCCACAGTCGCGCCGGGCGCCACGCCCCCCTGCACCATTGCAAGCCGGGCCCGCTTGTGGTTTCTCACACCCTGACGGCTAGTCTGGGAGCGCGGCGATGAAGATCGGCATTCTCGAAACCGGAGAGGTCCATCCCGACCTGCGCGCCCGCCATGGCGACTACCCGGCGATGTTCCGCCGCCTGCTCGGCGACGCCGATCCGGCGCTCGAATTCGCCACGGTCAGCGTGGTCTCCGGCGACATGCCGGCGACGCCGGGGCAGGCCGACGCGTGGCTCGTCACCGGCTCGCGCCACGGCGTCTATGACGACCTGCCCTGGATCGCGCCGCTCAAGACCTTCCTGCGCGATTGCGTCGCGGCGGGCGTGCCGGTGGTCGGCATCTGCTTCGGCCACCAGATCCTCGCCGAGGCTTTGGGCGGAACGGTGGTAAAGTCGGACCGCGGCTGGGGCCTCGGCGTACAGGATTACGATCTTGTCACCCGCCCGGCCTGGATGGCCGACGCCCCCGACCATTTCTCGGTCAGCGCCCTGCACCAGGACCAGGTGACGGCCCCGCCCAAGGACGCCACCGTCCTCGCCCGCTCCCCCCACTGCGACTACGCCGCCCTCGCCTATGGCGACCCCGAAGCGCCCTACGCTATCTCCTTGCAACCACACCCGGAATTCGATCCGGCCTTCATGGACGAGCTTCTGGAACTGCGCGGCGGCACGGCCTTTCCGATGGCGGAAGCGAACGCCGCCCGCGCCTCGCTGACCCGCCCGACGCAAAGGCTCGACTGGGCGCGCTGGATCGCCGACTACCTGCGCCGCGCCGCCGCCGACCGCGCCGCGGCGTGAGCGCATGCCTTTGAGCCGGGGCACCGCCAGCCTCGTCGGCTTCGGCGCCGTCCTGCTCTGGTCGGTGCTCGCACTCCTGACCGTCAGCGTCGGCGCCGTGCCGCCGTTCCAGCTGACGGCCGTCTGCTTTGCCATCGCCGCCGGCCTCGGCTTTCTCTGGATGGCGCTGGGCGGGCGGGGGCTGTCGGCGCTGCGCGGCCTGCCGCCGGCCTTGTGGCTGATCGGCGTCGGCGGGCTGTTCGGCTATCATTTCTTCTATTTCAACGCCTTGCGCCTCGCTCCGGCGGCGCAGGCGAGCCTCATCGCCTATCTCTGGCCGCTCCTGATCGTGCTGCTCTCCGGCCTGCTTCCCGGCGAGCGGCTGCGCCCGGCGCATCTTCTCGGCGCGCTCCTCGCCTTCGCCGGGGCGGCTTTGGTCATCCTCGGCCCCGGCGCCGTGTTCTCCGCCGCCTATCTGCCGGGCTATGGCGCGGCGCTGGTCTGCGCCTTCGCCTGGGCCGGCTATTCGGTGCTCAGCCGGCGGATGGGCGCGGCGCCGACCGAATCCGTCGCCGTCTTCTGCCTCGTCACCGCCCTCCTCGCGACGCTCGCGCATCTCGCGCTGGAGACCACGGTCTGGCCGGAGGGCCCTGGCGCCTGGGCGGCGATGCTGGCGCTCGGCGCCGGGCCCGTCGGTCTTGCCTTTTATCTCTGGGACGTCGGGGTGAAGCGCGGCGATATCCAACTGCTCGGCATCCTGTCCTATGCCGCGCCGCTCATCTCCACCTTCGTGCTGATCGCCGCCGGCTATGCCGAGCCGCGCGCCAGCCTGATCCTCTCGGCGCTGCTGATCGCCGGGGGGGCGCTGATCGCCGCCCGCGCCGGGCGCTGATCAGAGCACGAGGCCGATGACGATCATCCCGAGGCCGATGGCGGCGAGGCCGACCGAGCCGAGATTGACCGCGAGCAGCCGGTTCAGTCGCGCGCGCACCACCTCCGGCGCCGGCTTCTCGCGTTTGATCGCATAGCCGACGCGCACGCAATGCGCGAGGCCGACCAACCCGGCGGCCACCGCGACCGCGCCAAGGATCACCAGGATTTTCATGCGTTTCCCGCGCGCGTGCCGGGCATTTCGTAGCCCTCGCGCCGCGATAGACGAGGCGGCCGCGGGGCGCAAGGCCAGCGGCATTCTGATCGCGCCGTTCGCCCTTGCCCCGCGAGAAGGCCGCGGATAGGGTCCGCGCCGATCGCGGCGGGCGGGATGCGATCATCGCCGCCGCGTCCGGCCGCCGCCGAATTCGCGTCTGAACCGAGAGAGAGACATGTCGGAATCCACCCTCGTCGCCGAGGACCAGCTCCGGGCCTTCATCGAGCGCCTCGAGCGGCTCGAGGAAGAAAAGAAGGACATCGCCGAGCAGATCAAGGAGGTGATGGCCGAGGCGAAGGGCACCGGCTTCGACACCGCCGCGATCCGCGCCATCCTGCGCATCCGCAAGCAGAAGCCCGAGGAAGTCGCGGAACGCGAGGCGATCCTCGACCTCTACAAGCAGGCGCTCGGCATGGCGTGATCGGAGCCCCGGGCCGGAGGGGCTTCCTGATGTCGGCCTAGCTTCCGAGCGCGTCCGGACAGGCTTGCGACCGCCAGAACAGTGCAAGACTTGCGCGTGCCATCATAGTATCCTCGTTCGCAGCACCGTTGCGCGGCCGGGGAGCGAAGTTGCGCGAATGAAGTGTCTTGGTTCCGCCGGAACTCTGGCCAGAGTCGCTTCGTCCCTCGGGATCCCGCGCGGCGGTTTCCGCGGCGGTTTCACTGTCACCCAAGGCCGCGGGGGACGATGATCGACGAGAACGACGGCCGCCTGCTCGCACTGACCAATCAGGTCTATGAGGCGGCGTCCGGCGTCCTCGCCTGGACGGACCTCGGACGCTCGCTGCTGAAGGTCTTCGACGCCGCGACCGGAACCATCATGCTGGGCGGTCCGGCGGCGCGCGGCCGCGACATCCTGTTCCGCGGCGACCTGCCGCTCGACGCCGTCACCGCCTACGACGCGCATTTCCGCGAGGTCGACCTCTGGACGACGCGCGCGGCGGCGGCGGTGCTGAGCGGCGCGCCCGCCCGCGGCCCGCGGGTCTGGACCAGCGGCACGCTCGTGCCCGACGAGGAGTTCCTGCGCAGCGAGTTCTACGGCGACTTCGGCCGGGCGCTCGGGCTGCGCTACGTGGTCGGGACGGTGATCCCGATCGACGACGCCACGCTGATGCCGATCGGGCTGCATCGCCCGGCGGGCGCGAAACCCTTCGAGCCGGCGCATCTGCGGATGCTGGAGCATCTCGTGCCGCACCTGCGCCGGTCGATGCAGGTGGCGGAACTGACGCGACCCCGGGGGGCGATCGCCGCCTCGGGGCTGGCCGCGCTCGACGCCCTCGCCAACGGCGTGCTGGTGGTGGACGCGGGGCTCCGCGTGCTGGTCGCCAACGCGGCCGCCGAGGCGATGGCGGGCGCGGACGGGCCGCTCCGCTATCGCCGGACGCGGAGCGCCGAGGCGAAGGCGACCACGGTTGGCACGGTTCACCGTTCCGATGAGGCGGCGCTCGCCCGCCTGGTCCGCGCCAGCGCGCTGAACGGCGCGGCGGGGGGCGCCGTCGCGCTGCGCGACGAAGGCGGCGCCTGCGTCGTGGCGGCCGTGGTCGCGCCGCTACCCGGCCGCCTGATCGACGCCGGCAGCGGCGTCGATCGCCCGGTGCGGGGCCAGGCCCTCGTATTGCTGCGCGACCTGCGTTCCGACGTGACACGGGTCAGCGTCGCGCTGCTCTGCGATCTCTTCCGGCTGAC
>JBGAJI010000167.1:0-5153 GCA_044225035.1 Amaricoccus sp.
GGCGTCCGCCGGGCCCGCCTCGGGCTCGATCACCTCGGAGGCGACGACGGCGTCCTCGGCGACCAGCCCTTCGCTCGCCGCCTGCGACCGCTTGCGGCCGCGGGAGCGCGACTTCGGCCGTTCCCGCGTCGCCTCTTCCTCGGCCTCGCGGGCGAAGGCGGCCTCCTCGGCCATCAACGCCTCGCGGTCGGCCTTGGGGATCTGGTAATAGTCCGGATGGATTTCCGAGAAGGCGAGGAAGCCGTGGCGATTGCCGCCATAGTCCACGAACGCCGCCTGCAGCGACGGCTCGACGCGCGTCACCTTTGCGAGGTAGATGTTTCCGGCGAGCTGGCGTTTGTTGAGCGACTCGAAGTCGAATTCGTCAACCTTGTTTCCATCCACCACCACCACGCGCGTCTCTTCGGCGTGGGTGGCATCGATCAGCATTTTTCTTGTCATGACTTCTTTCAGGAATGCGACGGCACGGAACCCTCTCGGGGGTTCCGGCGACGCATCGTCCATTTTGTGGAGCGGTCGGGCGCGAAACAGTCCGTGCGCGCGCAGTCCCCGGGGGGCCGGATCGCAACGTTGGTTCTGTTCCTGCGCGTTTCACCGCGTTTCTGTCTCCGGCGCGACCTCTCGAAGGAGTCGAGCCATTTCATTCCGGGCTTTCGCTCCGGGTCTTCTCACCTGGCGCGAGCGCCTGTCGCAGGGGGTGCCGGGTTTTCCAAGAAGTCTGCGCTGTCTTGCGAAGCCACGAGCGTGCGACGAATACGAGTAGAGTCCGGATGCGATGGCATCTTTCCTCCCTTGCACAATACGCATGGCGGGGCGCAAATGACAAATGGTATTTTGTCGCCCAAATGCCCAGAGCCACCCTCCCGCGCCGTGAGGATCGACCAGCTAAACCTCTGGAATAAAGCATGATCCCTCCGCGCCTTCTGGCGCTGATCGCCGCGCTCGCATGGGGCCTGGCCGCCGGGGCGGGCCATCCGGACGGTGTGCCCGCGCGGCTGTCGACGGCGGGATCCGACGCGACCGCGGGTTTTTTCGGCCGCGGCCTCGCGGTTCGGTTGCGGCTGGACCGAGCGGCGCCGTTCCGCATCCTGACGCTGGACCATCCGATGCGGCTCGTCGTGGAGTTCGACGGGGTCGATGCCGCGGCTTTCGCGCCCGAGGCGATCGCTCTGCCGTCGCAGGTCGCGCGCTTGCGGCTGGGCGCGGCGCGGCCGGGCGGGGCGCGGCTGGTGTTCGAGCTCGCGCGGCCGCTGGCGCTGACCAGCGCGGAGTTCGTGCCAGACGCGGAGGGGGCGACGCTCGACATCCGGCTTGGCCGCGTCGGCGCGGCGGAGTTCGCCGCGCTCGCCGCTGCGACGGAGGTCGAAGCGCCGCCGATGACGATCGTGCTCGATCCCGGGCACGGCGGGGTCGATCCGGGCGCGACGCGCGACGGCGTGTCGGAGAAGGACATCGCCCTCGCCTTCGCCAAGGACCTCGGCGCGGCGCTGGCGGCGACCGGCGCGTTCCGCGTGGTGATGACGCGGGAGGCGGACTCCTTCGTGCCGCTCGCCGATCGCGTCGCGACCGCGCGGGAGGCGGAGGCCGGGGCCTTCCTGTCGCTGCATGTCAACGCGGTGCCGGATCCGACGATCGCGGGCGCCATCGCCTTCACCCGCTCCGAGGCCGGTTCCAGCCGCGCGGCGAGCGACCGGGCGACCGCGGAGAACCAGGCGGACGCCGTCGCGGGCCTGAGCGTCGGGCCGCCGCGCGATCCGGCGCGCGATCTCCTGACCGAGATCGCGCGGCGCGATGGCGCGGCCCGCGGCGACCGGATGGCGCGGGCCGTGGCCGGGGCGCTGGCGCCGCTGGTCGGCGAGACCACGCAGGACCCGCTGCAATCGGCGAATTTTCAGGTGCTGACCGCGCCGGGCATCCCGTCGGTCCTGCTCGAACTCGGCTTTCTCTCCAGCGACGCGGACCGTGCCAACCTGCTCGATCCGCGCTGGCGGGCGGCGGCCAGCGCGGCGATCGCCGAGGCGTTGCTCGCCTGGAGCCGGCAACCCGCGGATGCGCTGGACATGACGCGAAATTGACGGGATGATGCGCGGATTGTCGCGCCCGTCGCCCGCCGTGATTTTGACCTTTGCCAAGGCCTCGGATAGTGTCCGGCCACATCTTGTGGGGCTCGAATCGTGCTGCGCTTTGTTTTGAGATTTTTCGGGTTCCTGTTCAGTTGGCTTGCGATCGGCTCGCTCGCGGCGCTCGCAGCCCTCGCCGCGGTCTTCGTGATCTATGGTCGCGATCTGCCGGACTATGCGCAGCTGGCGAACTACGAGCCGCCGACGCTCAGCCGGATCTATTCCGGCGAGGGCGATCTCATGGACGAGTTCGCGCGCGAACGGCGGGTCTTTACCCCGATCTACGAGATCCCCGATCTGGTGAAGGACGCCTTCATCAGCGCCGAGGACAAGAATTTCTATCAGCACCGGGGGTTTGACCCGCGCGGCATCGCGGCGGCGATCTATCAGGCGGCGACCGAGGGCGGACGGCTGCGCGGCGCCTCGACCATCACGCAGCAGGTGATGAAGAACTTCCTCCTGACCGGCGATCGCTCGGGCGAGCGCAAGATCAAGGAAATCATCCTCGCCACCCGGCTGGAACGGACGCTGAGCAAGGACCAGATCCTCGAGCTTTATCTCAACGAGATTTTCCTCGGCCAGAATTCCTATGGCGTCACCGCGGCGGCGGAGGTCTATTTCAACAAGTCGCTGGAAGAGCTGTCGCTGGCCGAGATGGCCTATCTCGCCGCGCTGCCGCAGGCGCCGAGCGTGCTGCATCCGGTGCGGGAGAAGGCGCGGGCCATCGCCCGGCGCAACTACGTCCTCGATCAGATGGCGCAGAACGGCTATGTGACCCGGGCCGAGGCCGACGCGGCGAAGGCCGAGGATTTGCGCACGGTGCAGGGCGGGCCGAGGATTTGCGCACGGTGCAGGGCGGGGACATTCCGTCGAGCCGCGGCACCATGCCGCCGCGCGATTATTTCACCGACGAGATCCGGCGCCAGCTCTCGGCCAAGTTCGGCGACGAGGAACTGTTCACCGGCGGACTCAATATCCGCGCCACGGTCAATCCCGAGCTGCAGGCCTCGGCCGCGCAGGCCTTGCGCGACGGGCTGGAGCAGTTCGACCGCGACCGCAAGGTCTATCGCGGGCCGGCGGCGACCATCGACCCCGCCGCCGTCGACCTGACCGACGAGAAGGCCTGGCGCCGGGCGCTGCGCGACGCGCAGGTGCCACGCGACATCGAGGGCTGGCACCCGGCGGTGGTGCTCTCGGTCGGCGAGAGCTCGGCGCGTATCGGCATCGAGGGGGTCGATGAGGACGAGGACGGCCATTTCCTCAGCTTCGACGATGTGAAATGGGCGCGGCTGCGCGAGGGCGGGCGGTTCCGCGCCTCGCAGGGGATTTCCGACACCTATCACCCCGGCGACGTGGTGCTGGTGAAGAACCTCGCGAAGGAGGGCGAGGCGGCGCGCTGGTCCTATCGCCAGGTGCCGGAGATCCAGGGCGGATTCATGGCGATGGACACCCAGACGGGGCGCGTCCTCGCCATGCAGGGCGGCTTTTCCTATCAGTCGAGCGTCTTCAACCGCGCGACCCAGGCGCTGCGCCAGCCGGGCTCGTCCTTCAAGCCGTTCGTCTACGCCGCGGCGCTCGACAATGGCTATAGCCCGGCGACCATCGTGCTCGACGCGCCGATCGAGATCGCCACCGGCGCCGGCATCTGGCGGCCGGAGAACTCGAACGAGAAATACTACGGTCCGGTGCCGATCCGTACCGGGCTCGAACAGTCGCGCAACCTGATGACCGTGCGCATCGCCCAGGACGTGGGCATGGATACGGTGGCGAAATACGCCCATGACTTCGGTATCTACGACAAGATGCCGCAATTGCTGAGCTATTCGCTCGGCGCCGGCGAGACGACGCTCTACAAGATGGTGACGGCCTATGCCGAGCTGGCCAATGGCGGGCTGCGGGTCGAACCGACGCTGGTCGACCGGGTGCAGGATCGCTATGGCGAGACGATCTATCGCCACGACCAGCGCGAATGCGACAGCTGTCGCGCGGACAGCCTGTCGGCGGCGACCCAGCCCTTCGTGCGCACCGACGCGCAGCGGATCATGGACCCGATCACCGCCTATCAGATCACCTCGATGCTGCAGGGCGCGGTCAGCCGCGGCACCAGCGCCAATTCGGTCGGCAAGATGAACCTGAACCTCGCCGGCAAGACCGGCACGACGAACGAGGCCAAGGACGTCTGGTTCATCGGCTACAGCCCGCGGCTCGTCGCCGGCTGCTACATGGGCTATGACACGCCCCGTCCGATGGGCGAAAGCGCCTTTGGCGGGACGCTCTGCGCGCCGATCTTCGTCGAGTTCATGAAGACCGCGATGGCCGGGCAGGGGCCGGTTGGATGGGACGCGCCTCCGGGCGGCTATTTCATCAAGATCGATCGCCGCACCGGACAGCGGCTCGCCGACAATGCCACCGGCCCGGGCGTGCAGGCCGAATATATCCGCGACGGCCAGATGACCATCGTCGGCGGCTATGGCGACATGGTCGATGGCGGCTGGCGGATGGCGGCGGACGTGCCGCTCTATGATGGCGCCGCCGCCTCGCAGATCGAGCGGGTGCAGGTGCGCGGCCAGAGCCGGGCCTTGCCCTCGAACCCCTCCATGGGCTCGATGTCGAGCGGTGGCCTCTACTGACCGGCGGGCCGCTCCGGGCCGTTCTGCTGGCGCTCGGCTGGGTTTTCGTCGCAATCGGGGCGGTCGGCGTACTGCTGCCCGTCCTGCCGACGACGCCGTTCCTGATCCTCGCCGCCGGCTGTTTCGCCCGCTCCTCGCCGCGGTTCGAGCGGATGTTGCTCGAGCACCGGATCTTCGGGCCGCTGCTCCGCGACTGGCGGGCGCGGGGCGCGATCCCGGTCCATGCCAAAATCGCGGCCGTGGTGGGCAGCGGCGTCGGCTTTCTTCTCATGCTCGCCGCCCGTCCCGGCCCGGTGGCCGTCGCCTGCGCCGGGGCGCTGATCCTCGGCGGCGTCGCCTATGTCCTGACCCCGCCGTCATGAGCGGCCCGACCCTTTACCCCCGCGACGCCGCGCGCTAGAAG
>JBGAJI010000168.1:0-5136 GCA_044225035.1 Amaricoccus sp.
GTGCACCGTGAGGAAATCGAGATCGAACGCGGCGAGGCCGCGGGTCGCCGCCTCGATCGTCGCCCCGATATCGAAGAGCTTCAGATCGAGAAAGACCCGCTTGCCCATTCCCTTCAACTCGTTGGCGAGACCGAGCCCGCCGGTCGTCAGCATGCCGAGGCCGATCTTGTAGAAACCGACCCGCGGCCCCAGCCGCTCCACCAGATCCAGCGCGGCGGGGGCATGCGGCAGGTCGAGGCCGACTATCAGGCGGTCATCGGTCATGGGGGCTCCGGGATCGGGACGCGGCGGAAATGAGCGAGAGATAGGAACAAGTCAACCTATTCGCATGTTCAAGACGGTTGAATATGTCCACACGCCATGGTGTCTTGCCTCGGCAGTGGTCGCTTCGGACGAGGCTTCGGAATGCGTCTTCTTCGGGCAACGAATCGGCGCAGGATCGGCGGCACGGCGCTCTGCCTCACGGCGATGCTCGGCGCCGAGGCGACGCGGGCCGGGGATGTGGCGCCGGTCCCCGCCACCGAGGGTGCGATCCTCGTAGCCTACGCGGTGGCGACCCCCGAGCCGAGAATCGAAGTCTTCCGGCGGACCTACCAGCGCGCCGTCGCGCCCCCCGCGACCGCTCCGACGGCCACCCGCGTCGGGATCGAGGCCTTCGCATCGCCCGCCGGGCCGGCGGCGGACCCGCGGCGCCCGCGGGCCTGGCCCACCCCGGACCATTTCACCGCCCCGCCCCTCGGACCCGGGCGCGCGGCCACGACCGCCGCCGATCTGGAAATTTTCGACGAAGGCCCGTCCGTGGCCTGGGACCTGGCCCGGGCCGCCGCGGCGCGCGACCGTTTCGCGCCCGCCGGTTGGGTGGTCCGGTCCGATGCCCCGTCCGACGAGGCGGAGGCGGAGGAGGACGACGCGGAGGACCTGCTCGGCAACCTCCTCGCCTTCACCGGCAAGGTCAGCGAGAACACATCGGTGAAGCTGCGCTATTCCAAGTCGCGCAAGCGCATGAAGGGCCTGTCCGTCATCTTCGCCTGGGATTTCTGAGCAAGGCTCAGGTCTTTGCTCGAGCAATCCGTCACGGATTTTTGGTCCCGCCGCCATCGTGACGACCGTGGGATTCTTGCAACTCACCCGTGCCGTGCCTACCTTGGGCGCAAGGCCTTCCCAGGGAGCGCGCCGCCGTCGCGGGCGCTGCGCGGAGGGTGCTGAAAGGGAGATTATTCATGAACTTCGAGAAATTCTCGGAACGGGCGCGGGGGTTCGTCCAGGCCGCGCAGACCATCGCGCTGCGCGAAGGCAACCAGCGGTTCATGCCGGAGCATCTGCTGAAGGCGCTGCTCGACGACGATCAGGGGCTGGCGGGCAATCTCATCAAGGCCTCGGGCGGCGATCCGCAGCTCGTGCGCGCCGCGAACGAGGCGGCGGTGAACAAGCTGCCGAAGGTCGAGGGCGGCGACGGGCAGCTCTATATCGACACGCAGACCGGCAAGGTGCTGGCCGAGGCGGAGAAGCTCGCCACCAAGGCGAAGGACAGCTTCGTCACGGTGGAGCGAATCCTGACCGCGCTCGCCATCGTCAAGTCGGCGGCGAACGACGCGCTGAAGGCCGGCGGCGTCACGCCGAACGGGCTCAACACCGCGATCAACGATGTGCGCAAGGGCCGGACGGCGGACAGCGCCACGGCGGAGCAGGGCTATGACGCCTTGCGCAAATATGCCCGCGACCTGACCGAGGCGGCGCGGGACGGCAAGATCGACCCGATCATCGGCCGCGACGAGGAGATCCGGCGCGCCATGCAGGTGCTGAGCCGGCGGACCAAGAACAACCCGGTGCTGATCGGCGAGCCCGGCGTCGGCAAGACCGCGATCGCCGAGGGGCTGGCCTTGCGCATCGTCAATGGCGATGTGCCGGAGAGCCTTCAGGACAAGAAGCTTCTGGCGCTCGACATGGGCGCGCTGATCGCCGGGGCGAAATATCGCGGCGAGTTCGAGGAGCGGCTGAAATCGGTGCTGACCGAGGTGCAGGCCGCGGCGGGCGAGATCATCCTCTTCATCGACGAGATGCACACGCTGGTCGGCGCGGGCAAGGCGGACGGTGCGATGGATGCCTCGAACCTCCTGAAACCGGCGCTGGCGCGGGGCGAGCTGCATTGCGTCGGCGCCACCACGCTCGATGAGTACCGCAAATATGTCGAGAAGGACGCGGCGCTGGCGCGGCGGTTCCAGCCGGTCTTCGTGCCGGAGCCGAGCGTCGAGGATACGATCTCGATCCTGCGCGGCATCAAGGAGAAGTACGAGGTGCACCATGGCGTGCGCATCACCGACAGCGCGCTGGTCGCCGCCGCGACGCTCAGCCATCGCTATATCGCGGACCGGTTCCTGCCGGACAAGGCGATCGACCTGATGGACGAGGCGGCGAGCCGGCTGCGGATGGAGGTGGATTCCAAGCCGGAAGAGCTGGATGCGCTCGATCGCGAGATCTTGCAGAAGCAGATCGAGGCCGAGGCGCTGAAGCTCGAGCGGGACGCGGCGAGCCAGGACCGGCTGCAGAAGCTGTTGGTGGAACTGTCCGCGCTGCAGGACCGCTCGGCGGAGATGACCGCCCAGTGGCAGGCCGAGCGCGACAAGATGAAGGGCGCCGCCGAGATCAAGGAGCGGCTCGACGCCGCTCGCAACGAGCTCGAGAACGCCAAGCGCGTCGGCAACCTCGCCGAGGCGGGGCGGCTCGCCTATGGCGTGATCCCGGAGATGGAGCGCGAGCTGGCCGAGGCCGAGGCGCGCGGCGGCGAGGCGATGGTCGAGGAGGCGGTGACGCCGGAGCAGATCGCGAGCGTGGTCGAGCGCTGGACCGGCATCCCGATGGACCGGATGCTGGAGGGCGAGCGCGACAAGCTCTTGCGCATGGAGGAGGAGCTGGGGCGCCGGGTGATCGGCCAGCGCGAGGCGGTGGAGGCGGTATCGAACGCCGTGCGCCGGGCACGGGCGGGGCTGAACGACCCGAACCGGCCGCTCGGGTCCTTCCTGTTCCTCGGGCCGACGGGCGTCGGCAAGACCGAGCTGACCAAGGCCTTGGCGTCGTTCCTGTTCGACGACGATCAGGCGATGGTGCGGATCGACATGAGCGAGTTCATGGAGAAGCACAGCGTCGCCCGGCTGATCGGCGCGCCTCCGGGCTATGTCGGCTATGACGAGGGCGGCGTCCTCACCGAGGCCGTCCGCCGGCGGCCCTATCAGGTGATCCTCTTCGACGAGGTCGAGAAGGCGCATCCGGACGTGTTCAACGTGCTCCTTCAGGTGCTGGACGACGGGCGGCTGACCGACGGGCAGGGCAGGGTGGTGGATTTCAAGAACACCCTCATCATCCTGACCTCGAACCTCGGGTCCCAGGCGCTGAGCCTGTTGCCGGAGGGGGCCGACAGCGAAGGCGCGCGGGATCAGGTGATGGCGTCGGTGCGGGCGCATTTCCGGCCGGAGTTCCTGAACCGGCTGGACGAGATCGTGCTGTTCGACCGGCTGACCCGGGACAATATGGACGGCATCGTCGATATCCAGGTCGCGCAGCTGGCAAGGCGGCTGGCGGCGCGGAACATCACGCTGGAGGTGGACGCGGCGGCGCGGAGCTGGCTCGCAAGCCGCGGCTATGACCCGGTCTATGGCGCGCGGCCGTTGAAGCGGGTGATCCAGAAGGCGTTGCAGGATCCGCTGGCCGAGCAGCTGCTGTCCGGCAAGGTGCTGGACGGCGCCACGGTCCGCGTCGGCGCGGATGCCGAGGGCCTAGTCTTCGGCGACGCGGCGGCCCGGGCCAAGCCGGCGATGGTGCACTGACCGACGCCGCCGGGACCCCGCGAGGGGCTCCGGCGGTAACCATGCCCGCGCAAGACCGTTCTTTTTTCTCGGCCCCGCCCCTATCACGGGGGTGGGGTGTCAGGGAGAACGGACGTGGAACGCAGCCGGGTCATCGACGCGATGAAGGGCATCGCGATCCTGCTCGTCGTGCTCGGGCATACCTGGGCGCTCGCGCCGTTCGAGGAATTCAACCGCGTCATCCTGACCTTCGACCTGCCGGTCTTCCTGTTCGTCGCCGGGGTGTTCCTGCGGCCCGGCGGCTCGACCTTCGGCTTCGCGCTGTCCAAGGCGGATGCGATCCTGAAGCCCTACGCCGTGGCGTTGCTGGCGCTCGGCCTCTGGTGGGGATCGCTGAACGCGACCTACGTCGGCGATGTGCTCTATGGCATCGGCCCGTCGGTCGTCTGGCCCTGGGTGCCGGTCTGGTTCCTGCCGCATCTCTTCGTGACGCTGGTCCTGTGCTTCCTGCTGCTGCGGCTGGTCCGGGCACCGTCGCGGATCTGGTATCTGCCGCTGGCCGTCGTCCTGATCGGCCTCGGCGTGGCGCTGAGCCGGACGCTCCGCGCGCGCGGCATCGTCACCGACGAGATCGGCCTGCCCGGTTGCGCCGACATCGCGCTCATCTCGGCCGGGTTCGTGCTGGCCGGCTATGCCTGCCGCGACCAGGTGCTCGGCTATCGCCCGAGGCTCTCGCATCTCGCCCTGGCGCTGGTGGTGTTCGGCGGCCTGCATGTCTTCTCGGACGCCTCGGTGAACTTCCGCGAGCGGGTCTATGACAGCTTTCCGATCAACACGGCGGAGGCCTTCTCCGGGATCGCGCTGGTCCTGATCGCCTCCTGCTGGATCGTCGCATGGGCGCCGCTCGGCGCGCTGTTCGTGGGCCTGGGCCAGCGGTCGATCTTCATCCTGATCTTCCACGCCTATGTGCACGACAAGCTGTTCCTCGGGCTCGAACCCTTCGTCGCCGCGGTCGCGCCGCGCGCCGTGATCAGCGTCGGGCTGGCGATCCTGGCGCCGGTGATCCTGTACGAGATCGTGCGCCGGACGCCGGTCCTCGGCGCCGCGATGCTGCCGATGCGCAGGGCGGCGCGCGGGCGCCCCGCCGATGCGCCGCCCGTCGCGCCGCGCGCCGGGCTGGCGGCGGTCATGGCGGATGGACAGGGTGGGCGCCTTCCGTAGACACTGCCGCCCGAACGATCTGGCAGGAGGCGGGGATGAGCGACTGGTCGGCGGCGCGCTACCTACGGTTCGCGGCGGAGCGCACACGACCGGCGCGCGAGCTGCTGGCGGCGGT
>JBGAJI010000169.1:0-5014 GCA_044225035.1 Amaricoccus sp.
CGGCGTGAAGCGCTCGTGCACGATGCAGGCGCCGTCCCACCAGACCACGCGCTTCTCCGGAACGGCGCGGGCGACGTTCTGGGCGAGGTATTTGTCCGGCGTCATGATGACGGTGTCGCCCGGCATGGCGCGCACGATCTGCGCGGCGTTCGCCGAGGTGCAGCAGACGTCGGAGGCCGCCTTCACGGCCGCGGTGGTGTTCACGTAGCTGACGACAGGGGCGCCGGGATAGCGTCTGCGCATCTCGGCGATGCCCTCGGGCGTGATCGCGTCGGCAAGCGAGCAACCGGCCTCCATGTCGGGCATGAGCACGGTCTTCTCCGGGTTCAGGACCTTGGAGGTCTCGGCCATGAAGTGGACGCCGCACTGGACGATCACCTCCGCCTCCACCCGGGTCGCCGCAATCGCGAGCTGCAGGCTGTCGCCCACCACATCGGCAATACCGTGATAGATGTCGGGCGTCATGTAGTTGTGGGCGAGGACCACCGCGCCGCGCTCGCGCTTCAGCCGGTTGATCGCGAGGACATAGGGCGCATGGCGGGCCCAGTCGGCGAGCGGCATGACCCGCTCCACCCGCCGGTAGAGCGCGCGGGTCTCCTCCGCCGCCGCGAGGGAAGGCTGCAGGTCGTAGGCGGACCCGAGGACGTCGGAAACGGACAAGCTTGCGGTCACGGGCGGCCCCCGGCTGACGGAAAGGGTAAACGCGTAATTGAATCATCCGCGTATTACCAGCCCCGCGCGGACCGTGAGTCACGGCAGCGGGCGGCCCGATTTGCGGGGCTTGGGGTAGCAATCCCCGGACTGAACCTCGGCCAGGAGGTCACCAGGGGCCTTCAGCGCATCGATGGAATTCATCCCCCTCAACTGCAAGGTCACGCCGAGTTCGGTCGTGAGCAGCGAGAACAGCCGATCCACGCCCCACCGACCCTCCGCGGCCACAGCCCAGGCGAAGGGCTTCCCGAGCATGACGGCGTCGGCCCCGAGCGCGAGCGCCTTCAGAATGTCGCTGCCGCGGCGGAATCCTGCGGATTGAAGAACGCGACAAGGAGGTCGTGGGGAGGTGGTTCCGCTTCCACACGGGCAGCGCCCTCCCGTTGACGGGGGGCAGCCGTGGCATGGCGGGTCCCCGACGCGGCTGATGAGGGACATGCCGGCATCGCTCCCGGAGGGCAACACCCCGACCGGCATCAAACCTTGACGAGATCTTCGCCAGCGTCGGCGTGAGCGGTCACGCCTTCCCGGCGCGCATCGCCGGCCTCTACGGCCGGACGTTGCGGAGCGCGGCTTACATCAGCCCGGCCATCCCTGGCTCTGTCCCTTCGTGCCTGTCGCTCCGCAACATTCATGTCAGCCGGCGATGGCGCGGATGGCGAAGAAGATGAGGGACGGGCCGAGCAGGCAGCCGAGGCCGGTGTAGAAGGTCGCGGTCATCGCGCCGTAGGGGACGAGGCGGGGGTCGGTGGCGGCGAGGCCGCCCGCGACGCCGCTGGTGGTGCCCATGAGGCCGCCGAAGACCATGGCCGAGCGGGCGTTGTCGAGGCCGATCGACCGGGCGACGAAGGGCGTGCCGATCATCACCAGCACCGACTTGACGAGACCGGCGGCGACGCTGAGGGCGATGACGTCCGACGAGGCGCCGAGGGCGGTGCCGGTGACCGGGCCGACGATGTAGGTGGCCGCGCCTGCGCCGATCGTCGTCATCGAGACCGCGTCGGTGTAGCCGAAGGCCCAGGCGACGAGGGCGCCGATCGCGAAGGAGACGAAGACGCCGGCGAGGAGCGAGACGACGCCAGGAAGACCGGCCTTGCGGATCTCGGAGAAGTCGACGCCGAAGGCGGTCGCGACGATGGCGAAGTCGCGCAGCATGGCGCCGCCCATCAGGCCGATCCCGGCGAAGAGCGGGAGGTCGGCGAGGCCCTTGGACCCGCCGGTGACGTTGCCGCCGACCCAGGCCAGGACGAGCCCGGCGAGAATGGCGATGGCGGAGCCGTGGACGCGTCCGCCCGTGAAACGGTTCGACAGCCAGTAGGAGAGCCACATGGTCAGGCCGACGAAGGCGAAGGCGAACAAGAGGCCGTTCTTGATGATGAGGTCGGTGAGGTCGGTCATGTCAGAAGGCCTTCTCTGAACCAAGGGGCTGGGATGCGTCGGGGCGGGCGCCGATGCGGGAGATGACGGGCACGAGCGCGAGGCAGACGGCGACGGCGAGGATGCCGGCGAGGAGCGCCACCGGGCCGCCCGAGAGTGCGGCGACCACGTTCTGCTGCGCGGCCATGGCAACGACGATCGGGATGTACATCGCGCTCCAGAAACCGATGCCCTTCTGGGTGATCTCGCACAGCCGGTGCCGCCGGCGGAGCCAGTCGGTGACGAAGATCAGCAGCAGCATGGCGAAGCCGACGCCGCCGACGTTCGCCTGCACGCCGATGAGCTTGCCGAGAAGGTCGCCGATGAAGACTCCGGCCAGCATGCAGGCGGAGAGGATGGCGACGCCATAGACGATCATGGATATTCCTCCGGGTTATCGTTTGTTGTGCGGTGCGCCCAAGGCGCGGGAGGCGGGCCCGCGGGCCCGGCCGCCTATCCGGCGGCCTGCACCTCCTCCGGCCGATAGAGGTCGGCGTGCGCCTTGCGGAGCTCGGCCTTCTGGACCTTGCCCATCACGTTGCGCGGAAGCGCGTCGGCGATCAGGACGCGCTTCGGCTGCTTGTAGCGGGCGAGCTGGCCCGAGAGCGCCGCAGCGATGCCGGCGGGATCGAGGGCAGCGCCGTTCTGCGGCACGACGATGGCGGTGACGCCTTCGCCGAGGTCGGGGTGCGGCAGGCCGATGACGGCGGATTCGAGCACGCCCGGCAGTTCGTCGATCAGCGCCTCGATCTCCTTCGGATAGACGTTGTAGCCGCCCGAGATCACGAGGTCCTTGTCGCGGCCGACGATCTGCAGGTAGCCGTCCCCGTCGATCAGCCCGAGGTCGCCGGTGATGAAGAAGCCGTCGCTGCGGAACTCGGCCCTGGTCTTCTCCGGCATGCGCCAGTAGCCCTGGAACACGTTCGGGCCGCGCACTTCGATCGCGCCGATCTCGCCGGGCGCCAGCGCCGCGCCGGTTTCGCGCCCGGCGATGCGGATCTCGACGCCGGGGAGCGCCATGCCGACCGCGCCGGGGCGCCGCTCGCCCTCGTAGGGGTTCGAGGCGATCATGCACGTCTCGGTCATCCCGTAGCGCTCGAGGATGGCGTGGCCGGTCTTGCCCGAGAAAGCCGCGTGGGTCTCGGCGAGCAGCGGGGCCGAGCCGGAGACGAAGAGGCGCATGCCCGCGGTCGAGATGGCGTCGAGCCGCGGCGACTGGACGAGGCGGGTGTAGAAGGTGGGCACGCCCATCAGCACGGTGGCGTCCGCCATCTCGGTGATGATCTCGTCGGCGTCGAAGCGCGTCAGGAAGATCATCGTCGCGCCGGCGGCGAGCGCCATGTTGGCGGCGACGAAGAGACCGTGGGTGTGGAAGATCGGCAGCGCGTGGATCAGCCGGTCGGCCTCGGTGAAGCGCCAGCACTCCAGGAGCGCGACGCAGTTCGAGGCGAGGTTGCCGTGGGTCAGCACCGCGCCTTTCGACCGGCCGGTGGTGCCCGACGTGTAGAGGATCGCCGCCGGGTCGTCGGCGCCGACGGCCGCATGGCCCGTGAGCGGCGCGGCGGTGGCGACACGCGCCATCAGGCTGCCGTCGCCGCTCGCGCCGAGGCTCTCGACCGCGAGGCTCGCCGAGGCGCGGCCGGCGTGGGCGGCGAGCGTCTCCGGGCGGCAGACGAAGAGTCGCGGCTCGGCATCGCCGAGGAAGTAGTCGATCTCGGTGCCGGTATAGGCGGTGTTGAGCGGCAGGAAGACTGCGCCGACCTGGAGGGTGGCGAGGTAGAGCAGGATCGCCTCCGGGCTCTTGTCCACCTGGGCCGCAACGCGGTCGCCGGGGCGGACGCCGAGCCCGGCGAGCACGGTCGCGAAGCGACGCGTGCCGTCGAGGGCGTCGGCGAAGGTGATCGGCGCGAGGCCGGGGCGTTCGAAGAGCGGCTTGCCCGGATGGGCGCGGCTGCTCTGCTCGAACATCTCGAAAAGGGTCGTCGTCATGGGTCCGGGTCTCGCTGTTGGGAGGGCAGAGGAAGGGGGAACGCGGTCAGGGCGGCAGGCGATCGGGCGGCACAAGGCGCGGCGGAGCGCAGGGCTGCAGGCGACGGTGCCTTCGGCGACGAAGGCCTCGTGCCGTGGCTCTATGGCATCGAGGTCATAGAGGTAGTTGATCATCAGGCCGTGGGCGCGGCGGAGCGCGCTCGGGGCGAGGCCGGGCCGGCCAGTTGGTCCGGTGCGCCGAGGCGCCGTTGCCGAGGTGGAAGCGGGCGACCGGGTCGACCGGGGCGCCGCGCCGGGTCTTCGCCTCGACGAAGTAGCGGGCGGCCCAGGCCTCGACCCCGCGGGGCCAGGGCCGTGCGGATGGCCGCGTCCTCCCTGCCAGCCGCCGGCGGGGCAGCCGAAGAGTGCGGGCGTCCTCGTCCGCCTCGGCGGCAAGCCAGGCGGCGAAGCCGGGCGCCGGCGATGCGATGAACGTGCTTGCGGGCCGGCAGGTCCTGACGGAGGTCGCGGACCACCTGCTTGATCAGGAAGTTGCCGAAGGAGACGCCCTTCAGCCCCGGCTGGCAGTTGCTGATCGAGTAGAAGACCGAGGTATCGGCCTCCGCCTCGTCCGCGCCAGTCGCCGGCGGCGAGCAGTGGCTGACCGCCGGGGATGCGGTCATGCCGACCACCTCGACGAAGACCAGGCCGGTCGCCGTCGCCGGATGGTGCCGAGCAGCGCGGCCGCGGATCGAGGCGGCGGCGGTGTCGTCCCAGTCGCGGATCGCATGCACCGCCTCGTAGGCGACGATCTTGTCGAGGATCGCCGCGGCGTGTTCCAGTCGATGCGCCGCATCACGAGGAATCCGGCGGTTGAACCACGAGGCGAGCAGATGGGCGAAGTCGGCGTCGAGGGGCG
>JBGAJI010000025.1:0-36574 GCA_044225035.1 Amaricoccus sp.
GAGCCAGTCGGCCAGCGCGGCCAGACGGTCGCCGGGCCCGAGCTGGCCGGCGAAATATTCGGCGGCGCGGTCGATCGCGTCGAAGTGATTGTCGCAATAGTGGAAGAAGTCCCGCACCTCCTCCCAGGGCAGCGGGCTCAGGGGGCTGTCTTCGCGGCCGAGCGCTTCGTTCAGCTGTGCCAGCCGTTCGTTGGTCTGCAGATGCGCGCGATGCAGGGTCAAGAGCGCGCGGGCGAGATTCGGCGCGTTCGAAGCCACGAGCTGGACGTCGCCGAGTGGCGCGGCGTCCGGCCCGAACACCGGGTCGGCCAGGGCCTCGCGCATGTCGGCGATCAGCCGCTCCGTCGAGCCGGACGCCAGCTCGGCGACATTGACGCCGAATTCCTGTGCGAGGCTCAGGACCACGCGGGCGGAGACCGGACGATGATTGTTCTCCATCTGGTTGAGATAGGAGAGGGAAACCCCCAGTTTCGCGGCATATTCCGCCTGCGTCAGTCCGAGCCGCGCGCGGATTTCGCGCAGCTTCGCGCCGACATAGAGTTTGCGTGTCTGAGCCATGGGTTCGCAAATTTGCAATTTGCAAGGTAGGTTTGCAATAGGATTTGCAAATCCGCCGAAGAATGCTTGTTCGCAACGGCCGCGTCTGGCACAGCTCTGCCGAATTCGGAAAGCGGGGGGAAGTCCGGTGAAGGCAATTCTCGAACAGCTCGAAGATCGGCGCTCGGAAGCGCGGCTCGGCGGCGGCCTCGCGCGCATCAAGGCGCAGCATTCGAAGGGCAAGCTGACCGCCCGCGAGCGGCTCGAGGTTCTGCTCGACGAGGGCAGCTTCGAAGAGTTCGACATGTTCGTCGCGCACCGTTCGACCGACTTCGGCATGGAGAACCAGCACTTTCCGGGCGACGGGGTCGTCACCGGCTGGGGCACGATCAACGGCCGCCTGGTCTATGCCTTCAGCCAGGATTTCACCGTCTTCGGTGGGTCTCTGAGCGAAACCCACGCACAAAAAATCTGCAAGATCATGGACATGGCCGTGCAGAACGGCGCGCCGGTGATCGGGCTGAACGATTCCGGCGGCGCGCGCATCCAGGAAGGCGTCGCCTCGCTGGCCGGCTATGCCGACGTGTTCCAGCGCAACATCATGGCGTCGGGCGTGATCCCGCAGATCAGCGTCATCATGGGCCCCTGCGCCGGCGGCGCGGTCTACAGCCCGGCGATGACCGACTTCATCTTCATGGTGCGCGACAGTTCCTACATGTTCGTGACCGGGCCCGACGTGGTGAAGACGGTGACGAACGAGATCGTCACGGCGGAGGAGTTGGGCGGGGCCAAGACCCACACCTCGAAATCCTCGGTGGCGGACGGGGCCTATGAGAACGATCTGGTCGCGCTGATCGAGGTGCGGCGGCTGGTCGATTTCCTGCCGCTGTCCAGCCGCGAGAAACCGCCGCTGCGGCCGTTCTTCGACGCGCCCGACCGGCTGGAAACGAGCCTCGACACGCTGATCCCGGACAATCCGAACACGCCCTACGACATGAAGGAGTTGATCCAGAAGGTCGCCGACGAGGGCGACTTCTTCGAGATCCAGGCGGAGTTCGCCAAGAACATCCTGACCGGCTTCATCCGCGTCGAGGGCTCGACGGTCGGCGTGGTGGCGAACCAGCCGACCGTGCTGGCGGGCTGCCTCGACATCGACTCGAGCCGCAAGGCCGCGCGGTTCGTGCGCTTCTGCGACGCCTTCGAGATCCCGATCCTGACCTTCGTCGATGTGCCGGGCTTCATGCCGGGCACCGGGCAGGAATACGCGGGCATCATCAAGCACGGGGCGAAGCTGCTCTTCGCCTATGGCGAGGCGACGGTGCCGAAGGTGACCGTCATCACCCGCAAGGCCTATGGCGGCGCCTATGACGTGATGAGTTCCAAGCACCTCCGGGGCGATTTCAACTATGCCTGGCCGACGGCGGAGATCGCGGTGATGGGCGCCAAGGGCGCGGTCGAGATCCTCTACCGGTCCGAGCTTGGCGATCCGGCCAAGATCGCGGAGCGGACCAAGGATTATGAGACGCGGTTCGCCAATCCGTTCGTCGCGGCCGAGAAGGGCTTCATCGACGAGGTCATCATGCCGCATTCCACCCGCAAGCGGGTGGCGCGCGCGCTGGCCAGCCTGCGCACCAAGCGGCTGAGCAATCCGTGGAAGAAGCACGACAACATCCCGCTGTGAGGGCCGCCAGGATGGGCATCGGCTTGCGGGGGGGCGCCGGGAGGGGTAAACTCGCCACGCGTGCGAAGGAGGGTCTGTCCGGTGATCCGGCGCTGGTGGCTGACGATACCGAAGCTGATCCGGTTCATGCTGATCCATATCGCGAACGGCATGGCGATCGGCTGCGTCTTCGTGCTGGCGCTGATCTGGCTCGACGCGTTCGGAATGGGCGCGGTCCTCGCCCGGGACGCGAGCGGGCTCGCGACCTTCGTGCTCTTCTTCCAGACGGCGCTGACCTTCGGGGCGGTTTCGATGGGCGTCGCGGTGATGAACCTCGGCGAGGACTGACGCGAGGATCGACGCGAGAGCTGACGCGCGCGCGAGGGTCGCGGCCATGCTGAAGCACCGCGGATTTCCCGGGCGCCTGCCGGGATCGGATCACCAGTTCGTGATCCGCCGCGCCAGCGCGGCGGGCGCGACGCCGATCAAGGCGCGCGAGCGGTTCGCCGACCGGCGGCCGCTGGACCGGGCGGCGGACGCGGCCTTCATCGGCGCGCTTTGGGAGCATTTCGGCGAGGAGCCTTTCGAGCGCGGCAATCTCGACGCCGGCCGGATCGGCTGGCTTTTCGGGCGCGAGCTGGTGGCCGCGGAGGATCCGTTCGACCCGGCGAGCTACGAGGCGCTGCTGCGCATAGATCTGGAAGCCGCGCGGGTCGCGTTTCCCGAGGTTTTCGAGGATGAGTAACGCGGGGGATACCGCCACGGCGCGACGCCGCGCGGCGGCGACAAAATCAGAGGGGAGATGTTCGGGATGGAATACAAGTTCGCGGCCGCGGCGCTGCTCGCCTGCCTTTCGCTGTCGGCTTGCGGCGGCGGTATGGAACTCGGCGGACCGCCGGCCGATCCGATCTCCGAGACGCTGGCCGGCGACAATCCAGCCGACGCGGACGCCATCAACGAGGGCACCGGCTCGGTCATGCAATAGCCGCCCGGTTCCGGTCCGCCTCCTCCCGCCCGCGCATGTCGCGGGTCTCAACGTTCATTGCCCGAAAGACTCCGATGTTTGAGAAGATTCTGATTGCGAACCGCGGGGAGATCGCCTGCCGCGTCATCAAGACCGCCCGCAAGATGGGCATCAAGACGGTGGCGGTTTACTCCGACGCGGACGCGGGCGCCTTGCACGTCAAGATGGCGGACGAGGCGGTGCATATCGGCCCGCCGCCCGCGAACCAGTCCTATATCGTGATCGACAAGATCATCGACGCGGTGAAGAAGACCGGCGCGCAGGCGGTGCATCCCGGCTACGGCTTCCTGTCCGAGCGGGCGGAATTCGCCCAGGCGCTCGACGCGATCGGCGTCGCCTTCATCGGGCCGCCGGTCGGCGCGATCGAGGCCATGGGCGACAAGATCACCTCGAAGAAGCTGGCCGCCGAAGCGGGCGTCTCGACCGTGCCGGGCTACATGGGCCTGATCGACGACGCCGAGCACGCGGTGAAGATCGCCAAGGAAATCGGCTATCCTGTGATGATCAAGGCCAGCGCGGGCGGTGGCGGCAAGGGCATGCGCATCGCCTGGACCGACGACGAGGCGCGCGAGGGGTTCGAGCGGTCGAAGTCGGAAGCCGCGTCGAGCTTTGGCGACGACCGGATCTTCATCGAGAAATTCGTGACCCAGCCCCGGCATATCGAAATCCAGGTGCTCGGCGACAAGCATGGGAACTGCCTCTATCTGAACGAGCGCGAATGCTCGATCCAGCGGCGGAACCAGAAGGTCATCGAGGAGGCGCCCTCGCCGTTCCTCGACGCGGCGACGCGGCGGGCCATGGGCGAGCAGGCGGTCGCGCTGGCCAAGGCGGTCGACTATTGCTCGGCCGGCACGGTGGAGTTCATCGTCGACGGCGAGCGGAACTTCTATTTCCTTGAAATGAATACCCGTCTGCAGGTCGAGCATCCGGTGACCGAACTCATCACCGGCATCGATCTCGTCGAGCAGATGATCCGCGTCGCGGCCGGTGAGAAGCTCAGCTTTGGCCAGGAGGACGTGGGGATCAACGGCTGGGCGATCGAGAGCCGGCTCTATGCCGAAGATCCCTATCGCAACTTCCTGCCCTCGATCGGCCGGCTGCGCAGCTATCGCCCGCCGGCCGAGGAGCGCGGCGAGACGCACGCGGTCCGCAACGACACCGGCGTGTTCGAGGGCGGCGAGATCTCGATGTACTACGACCCGATGATCGCCAAGCTCTGCACCTGGGGGCCCGATCGCGCGGCGGCGATGGAGACGATGCGCGGCGCGCTCGACGCGTTCGAGGTCGAGGGGATCGGCCACAACCTGCCGTTCCTGTCGGCGGTTCTCGACCATCCGCGCTTCATCTCCGGCGACATCACCACCGCCTTCATCGCCGAGGAATATCCCGAGGGGTTCGCCGGGGCGACGCTCGACACCGCGCTCCTGCGCAAGGTGGCGGCGGCGGTCGCGGCGATGAACCGGGTCGCCGAGATCCGCCGGGCGCGGATCACCGGGCGAATGGACAACCACGAGCGCAAGGTCGGCGCGGACTGGGTGGTCGCGCTCGGCGGGACGCGGTTCCCGGTAACCATCGCCGCCGATCGCGAAGGCTCGACCGTCACGTTCGAGGACGGGAGCCGGCACCGGGTCATGTCGAACTGGACGCCGGGCCAGAGTCTTGCGCGGATATCGGTCGATGGCGAGCTTCTGGCGCTGAAGGTCTCGCGCATCACGGGCGGGTTTCGGGTACGGCTGCGCGGCGCCGATCTGAAGGCGACGATCCTGTCGCCGCGGATGGCGGAACTGGCCGCGCTGATGCCCGAGAAGGCGCCGCCCGACACCTCGCGCCTGCTGCTCTGCCCGATGCCGGGGCTCGTGGTGCGCATCGACGTGGCGGTCGGAGACGAGGTGTTCGACGGCCAGCCCTTGGCGATGGTCGAGGCGATGAAGATGGAGAACGTGCTCCGCGCCGAGCGCAAGGCGCGCGTCGCGAAGATCCTCGCCAAGCCCGGCGACAGCCTCGCCGTGGACGACGTCATCCTGGAGTTCGAATAGGATGGGCGCGGCGACGGGCCTGCCCCGGCTCCGCGCCCGGCGGTCCGTTACGGCCGGATCAGCGGCGGCGCGACCAGGGTTCGCCGGTGAAGGGGTCGATCCGGACGCTGGAGCGGCGGTTGTTCTGGTTGATGAACTCCATGTCCCAGTAGCCGTCGTCGTCCCATTCGACTTCGGTGAAGACGCGGACGGGCTGGGCCTTCTCGACCTTGGCCACCAGTTCGGACAGCGGCAGGCTGTTGGCCGGCGGCAGGCTCTGGGCGAAGGCGGGCAGGGCGAGGGTCGTCGCGGCGGCGACGACGATCGGTGCGATGCGCATGGAGAATCCCTTGTTTGTCTGGCGAAGGCGCCGGGCGCGACCGTAAGGAGTGAAACGCCGCGCGGCTATCCCGTGATCGCATCAGGGGCGGTGCGAGCCGGTTTCCTGCCGGCGAGACGGCATGCGGTCGATCATGCTCGTGATCTCGCGGACCGAGGCGGGCAGGGGGCGACGCTGGGCGACGCGGCCGTCGGTATCGATCAGCACCAGCCCGAAGCCACGCGGCCGCAGGCGCTGGCGCAACGGGCCGTTCGCCGCCGGATCGGTATCGGTCAGCACGACGACGCGCCGGTCGGCCAAGGGCTTGGGATCGGCTTCGAGCCAGCCCATCTGCTGAACGAACTTCGGATCCTCGGGCGTGTCGGCGAAGACGACGAGCGGCCGCGAGACCCATTTGAGGCTGTCGAGATCGGGCTCCTGCGCCAGCGCCGCGGTCGCGGCGCAGAGCAGGGCCGCGAGTGTCGGGCCAATGCGAGTCATAGAAGTCCTCCCCTGACCGGAGGTTTACTGGAGCCGGCGGGGGAAGCGAGAGGGGAAATGCGGGGAGCGCGCCATGGCGGATGATCTCAAGACCTGGAAGGCGCTGGCCGAGAAGGAGCTGCGCGGCAAGCCGGTGGAAACCCTGAACTGGCAAACGCCCGAGGGAATCACCGTGCGACCGCTCTATACCGAGCGCGATCTCGAGGGGCTGACCCATCTTGGCAGCATGCCCGGCCTCGCGCCCTATACCCGCGGACCCAGAGCGACCATGTACGCCGGACGGCCCTGGACCATCCGCCAGTACGCCGGCTTTTCGACGGCCGAGGAATCGAACGCCTTTTACCGCAAGGCGCTCGCCGCGGGCCAGCAGGGGGTCTCTGTCGCCTTCGACCTCGCGACCCACCGCGGCTATGACAGCGACCATGCGCGCGTCGTCGGCGATGTCGGCAAGGCCGGTGTCGCCATCGACAGCGTCGAGGACATGAAGATCCTGTTCGACGGCATCCCGCTCGACAAGGTCTCGGTGTCGATGACCATGAACGGCGCGGTGATCCCGATCCTCGCCAGCTTCATCGTGGCGGGCGAGGAGCAGGGGCATGACCGCTCGGTCCTGTCGGGCACCATCCAGAACGACATCCTGAAGGAGTTCATGGTGCGGAACACCTATGTGTATCCGCCGGAACCCTCGATGCGGATCGTCTCGGACATCATCGGCTATACCGCGAAGGAAATGCCGAAGTTCAATTCGATCTCGATCTCCGGCTATCACATGCAGGAGGCGGGGGCGAACCTGGTGCAGGAACTCGCCTTCACCCTGGCGGACGGGCGGGAATATGTCCGCGCGGCGATCGCCAGCGGCATGGATGTGGATGAATTCGCCGGGCGCCTGTCGTTCTTCTGGGCGATCGGCATGAATTTCTTCATGGAGATCGCCAAGATGCGCGCCGGGCGCATGCTCTGGGCGAAGATCATGGCGGAGTTCGCGCCGAAGAAGGCCGGCAGCTCGATGCTGCGCACCCATTGCCAGACCAGCGGCGTCAGCCTGCAGGAGCAGGACCCCTACAACAACGTCATCCGCACCGCCTACGAGGCGATGGCCGCGGCGCTCGGCGGGACGCAGAGCCTGCACACGAACGCGCTCGACGAAGCCATTGCGTTGCCGACGGAATTCTCGGCGAGGATCGCGCGCAACACCCAGCTGATCCTGCAGGAGGAGACGGGGATCACGCATGTCGTCGACCCGTTGGCCGGCAGCTACTATGTCGAGAGCCTGACGGCGGCGATCGCCGAAAAGGCCTGGGCGCTGATCGAGGAGGTCGAGGCGCTCGGCGGCATGACCAAGGCGGTCGCCTCCGGCATGCCGAAGCTGCGCATCGAGGAAAGCGCGGCGCGGCGCCAGGCGGCGGTCGACCGCGGCGACGAGGTGATCGTCGGCGTCAACAAGTACCGGCTGGCCAAGCAGGATCCGATCGACATCCTCGATGTCGACAATGTGAAGGTGCGCGACGCGCAGATCGAGCGGCTGACGCGGATCCGGGCGACGCGCGATCAGGCGGCCTGCGACGCGGCGCTGGCCGCGCTGGAGGCGGCGGCGCGGTCCGATGGCAACCTGCTCGCCGCCGCGGTCGACGCGGCGCGGGCGCGGGCGAGCGTGGGGGAGATTTCGGACGCGATGGAAAAGGTGTTCGGGCGCCACCGCGCCGAGGTGAAGACCCTCGCCGGCGTCTATGGCGCGGCCTACGAGGGCGACGCGGGCTTCGCGGCGATCCAGGCGGATGTCGAAGCCTTCGCCGAGGCCGAGGGCCGGCGGCCGCGCATGCTGGTGGTGAAGATGGGCCAGGACGGGCACGACCGCGGCGCCAAGGTCATCGCCACCGCCTTCGCCGATATCGGCTTCGACGTCGATGTCGGTCCGCTGTTCCAGACACCGGAGGAAGCGGCGCAGGATGCGATCGACAACGACGTGCATGTCGTCGGAATCTCGTCGCAGGCGGCGGGCCACAAGACGCTGGCGCCGAAGCTGATCGAGGCGTTGAAGGCGCAGGGCGCGGGGGAGATCCTCGTCATCTGCGGCGGCGTCATCCCGCAGCAGGATTATGATTTCCTGCGCGCCGCCGGCGTGGCCGCGATCTTCGGCCCGGGCACGAACATTCCGGCCGCGGCGCGCGAGATTCTTGATCTGATCGCGGGAGGCATCCGGGTGAACCGCAGGACGGCTTTGGCCGTCGGGGCGGGCGGCGCGCTCGCGGGTGGCGTCCCGGGCCTGCTTCTGGCGGAGGCCGGGACGCCCGAGCCGCGCCCCGCGGCGGCCGGATCGCCTGAGCCGCGACCGGGCCCCCGGCCCTCCACCGCGCGCGCGGCGCAGGCGGTCGAGGCGGCGCGGGACCCGATCCTCCGCATCTCGCGTGAGGTCTGGGCGACGCCCGAGCTGTCGTTGGCGGAATTCAGATCGAGCGAGATCCATATCCGTGAGTTGGAAGCCGCGGGGTTTCGCATCACCAGCCGCGGCACCTCCGGGGTGCCGACCGCTTTCATCGCCGAGTGGAGCCAGGGGACGGGCGGGCCGGTGATCGGCTATCTGCCAGAATACGATGCGTTGCCCGGGCTCGGCAACGCCGCCGAGCCGCGGCGGACGCCGGCGCCGGGCGGGTCGAGCGTCGGGCATGGCTGCGGCCACAACTGCCTCGGCGCGGGCTGCGCCGGTGGCGCGATCGCGCTCAAGGCGATGATGACCGAGGACGGCGTGCCGGGCACTATCCGCGTCTATGGCTGCGCCGCCGAGGAGGTGGAGGGCGCCAAGGTCTACATGGCGCGCGATGGCCTCTTCGCCGATCTCGACGCGGCGCTCGCCTGGCATTCGGCGCCGTTCGCGGGGGCCGGAAACGTGCGGCTGAATGCGTTCGACCAGGTGCGGATCGTGTTTCACGGCCGCACCGCCCATGCCGGAAACGAGCCCTGGGAGGGGCGCAGCGCGCTCAAGGCGGCGGAGATGTTCGGGATCGGCGTGCAGATGATGCGCGAGCATCTGCTGCCGAGCGCGCGGGTCCATTACATCTACGAGGCGGCCGGGGGCGCGCCGAACGTGATCCCGGATTTCGCGCAAGTCTGGATCGTCATCCGCGACGCCGACCGCGAGAAGGTGGGGGCGATCACGGACTGGGTGAGGGACATCGCGGACGGCGCGGCGACGGCGACGCAGACCACGACCGAGTTCATCCATTTCTTCGGCGCGCATGACCTCATGCCGAACGATCCGCTGGCGCGACGGCTGCATGAGCATCTGTCCGCGGTGCCGACCGACTTCACCGAGGAGGAGCAGGCCTTCGCCCGCGCCTGCCAGCGCGAGATGGGGGTGCGCGAGGACGGCCTCGCGGCGCGGCCATTGCCGTTCCTCGAGGATGTCTCGGCCGGCGCGTCGAGCGATCTCGGCGATGTCAGCTATCAGGTGCCGACCGGGGTTTTCGCCTGGCCGACCTTTCCGCTCAATATCGGGCTGCACACCTGGCCGGTGACGGCCTGCGGCGGCATGTCGATCGGCGACAAGGGTTCGCTCAAGACCGCGCAGATCCTCGCGGCGTGCGGCTACGACCTGATGACCGAGCCGGACCTGCGCGCGGCGGCGCGGGAGGATTTCACCAAGCGCGTCGGCGACGCGAAGTTCGTCTCGCCGCTGCCCGAGGATCGGCGGGCGCCGCTCGGTCTCGATCCGCGCTTCATCAAGACCGGCGACGACGAGATCTTCGCCGACGAGGTTGGCGCCGGGTGATTGCCATCCGCGGGCGGCGGCTTTTCCGCCGCGTCGCGCCGGGCTAAAAGACCGCCAGAATGGGCGGAAAAAAAATGAAGAGGGAGAAACGGCCGATGAGCGAGGCAAAGAGCGAGAACGCCCGGCAGGCGGCGCTCGACTATCACGAGTTTCCCAATCCGGGAAAGCTCGAGATCCACGCCACCAAGCCGATGGCGAACCAGCGCGACCTCAGCCTCGCCTATTCTCCCGGCGTCGCCGAGGCCTGCCTGGAGATCAAGGCCGACCCCTCGGTGGCGGCGCGCTATACGACGCGCGGCAATCTCGTCGCCGTGGTCAGCAACGGCACGGCGGTGCTCGGCCTCGGAAATATCGGGGCGCTCGCCTCCAAGCCGGTCATGGAGGGCAAGGCGGTGCTCTTCAAGAAGTTCGCCAATGTCGATTGCTTCGACATCGAGGTGAACGAATCCGACCCCGAGAAGCTGGCCGACATCGTGGTGAGCCTCGAACCCACCTTCGGCGCGATCAATCTCGAGGATATCAAGGCGCCCGACTGTTTCGTGGTCGAGCGTCTCTGCCGCGAGCGGATGAACATCCCGGTAGTCCATGACGACCAGCACGGCACCGCGATCGTGGTCGGAGCGGCCGCGACCAACGCGCTCCGGGTCGCTGGAAAACGGTTCGAGGATGTGAGGATCGTCTCGACCGGCGGCGGCGCGGCGGGCATCGCCTGCCTCAACATGCTGCTGAAGCTCGGGGCGAAGCGCGAGAATGTCTGGCTCTGCGACATTCACGGGCTGGTCCATGTCGGTCGCGAGAAGGACATGAACCCGGAAAAGGCGGCCTTCGCCCAGGCTTCCGACCTCAGGACGCTGGCCGAAGTCATCCCGGGCGCCGATCTCTTCCTCGGCCTGTCGGGACCGGGCGTGCTGACCGGCGACATGGTGAAGGCCATGGCGTCGAAGCCCATCGTCTTCGCCCTCGCCAATCCAAACCCGGAGATCGACCCCGCCGTGGCGCGGGCGGCCAATCCGGAGGTGATCATCGCGACCGGGCGTTCGGACTATCCGAACCAGGTCAACAACGTGCTGTGCTTTCCCTTCATTTTCCGGGGCGCGCTGGACGTCGGAGCGACCACGATCAATGATGCGATGGAGATCGGCTGCGTCGAGGGCATCGCCGAGCTGGCCCGCGCCTCCTCCTCGGCCGAGGCGGCGGCGGCCTATCAGGGCGAGCGGCTGAGCTTTGGCCCCGACTATCTGATCCCGAAGCCCTTCGATCCCAGGCTCCTCGCCATCGTCGCGGGGGCCGTGGCCGAGGCGGCGATGGAGAGCGGCGTCGCGACCCGCCCGCTGCCAGATATCGAGGCCTACAAGGCCAAGCTCAACGCCTCCGTCTATCGCTCGTCCTTCATCATGCGGCAGGTGTTCGACGTCGGCCGGCGCAGCGAGCGGCGCGTCGTCTTCGCCGAGGGCGAGGATGAGCGGGTGCTGCGCGCGGCGCAGGCGATGATCCAGGAGGGACTGGGGCGGCCGACGCTGATCGGGCGGCCGGACGTCATGGATCTGCGCTGCGAGCGGGCGGCGCTGCCGATCAAGGTCGACAAGGATTTCGACGTGGTCAATCCGGACAGCGACCCGCGCTATCGCGAATATTGGGGCACCTATCACGAGCTGATGCAACGCCGCGGCGTCACGCCGGACCTCGCGCGGGCGATCATGCGCACCAACACCACGGCGATCGGCGCCGTCATGGTGCAGCGCGGCGAGGCGGACAGCCTGATCTGTGGCACCTTCGGGCAGTATCTCTGGCATCTGAACTACATCCGCCAGGTTCTCGCCTGTCCGGACCTGACACCGGTCGCCGCGCTGTCGCTGATGATCGCCGAGCGAACGGTGATGTTCGTCGCCGACACCCAGGTCCATCCCGAGCCGACGGCGGAGCAAATCGCCGAGACGACGATCGCGGCCGCCCGCCACGCCCGGCGCTTCGGCGTCGAGCCGCGGATCGCGCTGTGCTCGCATTCGCAGTTCGGCAATCTCGACACCGATTCCGGGCGGCGGATGCGCGGGGCCCTCGCGATCCTCGACAAGAGCGACCTCGATTTCGTCTATGAGGGCGAGATGCATTCGGACGCGGCGCTCGACCCGGAGCTGCGCGCGCGGATCTTTCCGAATTCGCGGCTCGAAGGCGCGGCGAACGTGCTCGTCTTCGCCAATACCGACGCGGCGAGCGCGGTCCGCAACATCATCAAGGCGGTGTCCGGCGGCCTCGAGGTCGGGCCGATCCTGATGGGCATGGGCAACAAGGCGCATATCGTCACGCCCTCGATCACGCCGCGCGGCCTTCTCAATATCGCTGCGCTCGCGAAGGCGCCGGTGCAAAGTTACGGCTGATAAAGAAACGGAGGGACGACATGGGCTACGGTGAAGTCTACGCGAGCTGGAGGGCGGACCCCAGCGCGTTCTGGATGAAGGCCGCCGAGGCCATCGACTGGGATCGCCCGCCGTCCCTCGGTCTCGACGACAGCCGCGCCCCGCTCTACGGCTGGTTTCCGGACGCGCTCGGCAACACCTGTCACAACGCGGTGGACCGGCATGTCGAGGCGGGGCATGGCGAGCGCGTCGCGATCATCCACGATTCCCCGGTCACCGGCACGAAGACGCGCATCACCTATGGGGAGCTGCGCGACCGTGTCTCGCGGCTCGCCGGCGCGTTGGCGGGCAAGGGCATCGTCAAGGGCGATCGGGTGATCATCTATATGCCGATGGTCCCCGAGGCGCTGATCGCGATGCTGGCCTGCGCCCGGATCGGCGCGATCCATTCGGTGGTCTTCGGCGGTTTCGCCGCGCCGGAGCTGGCGGTGCGGATCGACGACGCGGCGCCGAAGGCGATCCTGCTCGCCTCCTGCGGCATCGAGCCGGGACGGGTGGTCGCCTACAAGCCGCTGGTCGACGCCGCGATCGAGATGGCGACCGAGAAGCCCGCGTTCTGTTTCGTGCTGCAGCGGCCGCAGGCCGAGGCGACCCTCGTCGAGGGCCGGGATTTCGACTGGGAAAAGGTGTCGGCGGCGGCCGAGCCCGTGCCTTGCGTTCCGGTGGGCGGCATGGATCCGGTCTATATCCTCTATACGTCGGGCACGACGGGACAGCCGAAAGGCGTGGTGCGCCCGACCGCCGGCCATATGGTGGCGCTCGCCTGGACCATGCGGAACATCTACGACATCGGCGGGGGCGACGTCTTCTGGGCCGCTTCGGATGTCGGCTGGGTGGTGGGGCATTCCTACATCTGCTACGCGCCGCTGCTGGTCGGGGCGACCACGATCGTCTTCGAGGGCAAGCCGGTCGGCACGCCCGACGCCGGCACCTTCTGGCGGGTGATCGAGGAATACGGCGTCAAGAGCTTCTTCACCGCGCCGACGGCGCTGCGCGCGATCAAGCGCGAGGATCCGGCCGGCAATTTCATCCGCGACTACGATCTCGAAAGTCTCAAGCTGCTGTTCCTGGCCGGCGAACGGGCGGATCCCGACACGATCGTCTGGGCTCAGGAGCATGTGAAGGTGCCGGTGATCGATCACTGGTGGCAGACCGAGACCGGTTGGGCGATCTGCGCCAATCCCGCCGGGATCGAGCTTCTGCCGGTGAAGCTCGGCTCGCCGACCGTGCCGATGCCGGGATTCGACGTGCAAATCCTTTCCGAGAGCGGCGCGCCGGTCGCGCCGGGCGAACTCGGCGCGGTGACGATCAAGCTGCCCCTGCCGCCGGGGACGCTGCCGACCCTGTGGAACGCCGAGCCGCGGTTCGTGAAATCCTATCTCACCACCTTCCCCGGCTATTATGAGACGGGCGACGCGGGGATGATCGACACGGACGGCTATCTCTACATCATGGCCCGGACCGACGACGTGATCAATGTCGCCGGCCATCGCCTCTCGACCGGCGCGATGGAGGAGGTCCTGGCGAGCCACCCGGACGTCGCCGAATGCGCGGTGATCGGGGTCGCCGACGAGCTCAAGGGCCAGCTGCCCATGGGGTTCCTGTGCCTCAACAAGGGTTGCGAGCGCGCGCCGGACGATGTGATCAAGGAATGCGTGAAACTGGTGCGCGACCGGATCGGCCCGGTGGCCGCCTTCAAGTCGGCCGTGGTGGTCGACCGGCTGCCGAAGACCCGCTCCGGCAAGATCCTGCGCGGGATCATGGGCCGGATCGCCGACGGTCAGGAATACAAGGCGCCCGCCACCATCGACGATCCGGCGATTCTCGGCGAGATCAGCGACACGCTGTCGAAGGTGGGTCTGATCAAGACCGCGTAGCGCCGCCGTTCGGCGATCTACGACCTTGGTCTGAGCACAGCGCGGGCGATTGGGTCCGCGCTGAGCATTTGGCAACCATACCTTCTCATTGCGAGTAGGTTTTTCTTGATTTTCAACCACGCATAGTTGTTGCTGCTCTTGGTGTCGGGCGGCGGCTGGTCGCGTCCCGATTTTGGAGGGGCGGCGGTCGTGCCGAGCTTTCGATTGAAAGGACGGCACTCGGCCGAAGCGGCGCTGCTCGTCGCGCTCTGCGCGCGGGCGCCGATGGCCGCGGGCGGTGATCCGGCCCTGGTGCTGGCGCGCGGGCCGGTGAAAATGGAACTGTCGTTCCGGGATCTCGACGCGCTGCCGAAACGGACCATCGTCACCGGCAACGACTTCTCCGATGGCGAGGTCGCCTACCGGGGTCCGCTGGTGCGCGACGTTCTGGCGCGGCTGGCGCTCGACCGGTCCGAGACGGTGCGGCTTCTCGCGGCGAACGACTACGCCATCGACATTCCGACCAGCGACTTCGTGACCTACGACGTGATCCTCGCCATGGAGGCCGACGGCCATGCGCTGTCGCTGCGCGACCTCGGCCCGCTCTGGCTGATGTATCCGATCTCGGACCATGCCGAGCTGCGCGATCCCGCCTATAGCAGCCGGTTGATCTGGCAGGTCATCCGGATCGAAACGCCGTGAAGGCCGTTCGCCCGATTCCGCGCCATCTCGCCCTCGTCATGCTGCTGGTGGCGGCGGCGATCGCGACCATCGGCTATCTCGCGCTGCGCCGGGACGCGCAGAACCTGCGGGATACCAGCCAGGACAACCTCTTGTGGTCCGCCACGCAGATGGAGGTGGAACTCCTGCGCTTCGAGTTGAGCACGGCGTTGCTGGCGTCGCAGGGAACGCCGGAAGCCCTGGAGGAGACGCGGCAGCGTTTCGACATCCTCTGGAGCCGTGTCTTGATGATCGGCCGGGGAAGGGTCGGCGACGCCTTGCGACATTATGACGACGGCTTCGGCGCGATACGCGCGATGGCGACCTATCTTCAGGAGCTCGACCCGGTCATCGCCAAGCTGCGTCCCGGCGATCGGGCAAAGGCGCGCGGTATCGTCGAGGATCTGCGCCGTCATGAGGAGCGTCTGCGGCTCTTCACCCTTCGCGTCGTCGGCGGCGATACCGGCGCGGTCGGACGGGTGCGTGAGAGGATCGCGGCGGGGTCGCGGACCACGGCGCTGATCAGCGGCGCGGCGGTGCTGGCATGCCTGCTCTGCGTCCTGATGATCCTCCGCGAACAATGGCGGCGAAAGATGATCGAGGAGCTGGAGCGGCGCCACGCGGCCGAGGCGGAGCAGGCCAACCGGGCAAAATCGCGGTTCCTGACCATGATGAGCCACGAATTGCGCAATCCGCTGAATGGCGTGCTCGGCCCGCTGGCGCTGCTCGCGCAGAGCGAATTGCCCGCGCGGCTACGACGCCTCGTCGAACAGGCGCAGCAATCGGGCCAGTCGATGTTGCAGATGCTGTCCGGCCTGCTTGATTACGGCGAGATGCAGGAGGGCCGGTTCGAGCTGAAGCAGGAGCCGTTCCGGATCTCGGCGCTGGCGGCCAAGATCCGCGCCGACCTGTCGGGGCCGGCCGAGGCGGAATTCGGGGTGGGCGTCCATCCGAAGACACCGGAGCTGCTCTATGGAGATGAGGAACGCCTGCGACAGGTGTTCGTCCATCTCGGCGCCTATGTGATGGAAGCCTGCGACCGCTCCGCCGTCCGGCTCGATTTCGGCTTCGAGGGCAGCGCGATCGAGGGCGAATTCACATTCGGCACCGACGCCGCGGCGCACAGCTGGAATGTCGAGCCGCTGATGGGGCAAAGCGAGCTCGCGCCCGACCAGGTGTCGACGGATACCTTGCGGCCGATGATCGCGCGGGGCCTGATCCTCGCGGCGAAGGGCGTCCTGACACTCTACGCGGACGACAAGGGGCGCCGCGCGATCCGTGTCGCGGTGCCGTCGCGCCGCGTCAGTTTCGAGCGGATCCGCGTGCATCTAGAGACGCGCTCGGCCGCGCTGGCCGCGATCTATCAGGCCGCCTTGCGCTCGGAGCGCGTGGTCTTCGTGTCGCCAGACAGTCCGGGTCCGGTCGACCTCGTCCTGGTCGATGCGACGACGATCGGCGCCGATACACTCATGTCGCAACTGCGCTATCGTTTCCCGGACGCGCTTTTCGTGTCGCTCGGCCTGCCACAGAGCCCGAACTTCTTCGACGACATCGTTGAAACTCCCAATGACATAGGAACCCTGCGCACCAGCGTACTCGGACGGCTCGCATCCTGAATCGCGCAATGCGAATGTTTTTTGCCTTTGTCGACTGCCTCGTGTATCATACGCTGAATGGCAGGAAGAGAATTCAACCACAGGTTACTTAAGGCAGCGGGATCGCTCCGGATCGGCGTTGCGGGGATGAGCGATGACCGTCATTGACCCTTCACTCGACAAGGGGCACTCGCTGTCGGCGGGCCATTGGGGCGGCGCGGCGACGTCTCTCGATGTCGCGATGATCGCCCATGACCTGCGCTGCGCCTTGCAAGGGGTGACGGGCGGCGTCGCCGTGCTGGAAAAGGCGGTCACCGATCCCGACCTGCGCGACCAACTAAGCCGCGTCTTCGAGGCGGCGGAGGGCGTCGCCGTGCTGGTGAACCTGCTGCTGCCCGGCGCCGGGGATCCGGCGAGCGGCGCTGGCGTGGTGAATCTCGAGAGCTTCGTCGAGCATCTGCGGCGCCGCTGGGCGGCCGAGGCGCGGCTGAAGGGGCTTCGTCTGGTTCTCGATGCCGGAGGCGCGGGGCACCGGGCGCTGCGCGTCGACGGGGTGGGGCTCGAGCGCATCCTCGGCAATCTTCTCTGCAACTCGATCCGTCACACCGAAGCCGGCTCCGTGACGCTCGTCGTTGATTTCGAGCCGGAGCGTGGCCTGACGTTCCATCTGCGCGACGAAGGGCCGGGCGTCGATCCGGCGGTGCTGGAGCGGTCCCTCGCGGCGGGCGACCGGCCGGCCGAGGGACAGCATGGGCTCGGCCTTCGCATCGCGCGCGCGCTATCGGCCCAGGTCGGTGCCGAGCTGCTGCTGCGCAATCGCGGCGGCGGCGGCTTCGAGGCCTGGCTGAGCTTTCCGTCGCGGCTCTGCGTCGAGGGGGCGCCGCCGCCCGCCCGGGCGGCGGCGCGCGCCGACCCCGAACAGACCCGCGTTCGGAGTCTGCAGGCCGCTGACAATACGCCCAACCAGATGGTCGCGACCCAGATGCTGAACGCGCTGAAGGCCGAGGTGACCATCGCCTCCGACGGCGTCGAGGCGCTGGAATTCTTCGAACGCGGCGGCTTCGACCTCGTCGTGGTCGATATCGAGATGCCGCGGATGTCCGGTCTCGACGTCATCCGGTCGATCCGCGCGCGGCAGGACCCGCGCGCGGCGACGCCGATCGTGGCCTTGACCGCCTATGCGATGCGCGAGCATCAGGACCGCATCGCCCGCGCCGGCGCGAACGGCCTGATCTCGAAGCCGATCAGCAGCATCGAGGCGCTCGGCCGCGCGCTCGGCGCCCATGTCGCCGCCGGCCGCGCCGCCGCCACCCCGCCCGCGCCCGTGGCGGAGGGCGTGTCTCCCATCGTTGATCTTGCAATTTTCGACGCGCTGCGGCAGGCCATTGGCCCAGACATGATGGCTGAACTCATGGAAAAGGTGGTAGCCGACCTGCGAACCGCCCGCGCCGATCTGACCGCGGCCGAAACGCCGCTGAACCGCGATCCGATCCGGTCCGCGTCGCATATCCTCATTTCCGTCGCCGGCGCCGTCGGCGTCACGCGCCTGCAGAACGCCGCGCGCGAACTCAACACGGCGGCGCACGGGGAGGGCGCCGACGATCTCGCTGAGAAGTTGCGCCATTGCCTTGAAGAGCTGGACCACGCGATCGACTTCGCGCGCGGCCAACTCGTGGAGCGCTAGGGCCAGCGCATGACAGATCGCCTGCTGCTCGTCGAAGATACCTCTTCCCTGTCCTTGGTTTACAAGGCGGTGCTGACGCGGGCCGGCCATAATGTCGATTGCGCCTTCACCCTGTCCGAGGCGCGCGCCGAATGCGAGCGGGCGCGGCCGCAACTGGTCCTGCTCGACCTGCAATTGCCGGACGGCGACGGGTTGGAGCTCCTGGAGAGCCTGCGGCGCGATGCTCCGGACTGTCGGGTCATCGTCATCACGGCCAACGGATCGATCAACCGCGCCGTGCAGGCCATGCGCGCCGGCGCCTTCGACTTCCTCGTCAAACCCTTCGACGAGGGGCGGCTGCTCAGCGCCGTGCAGAACGCGCTCGCCTCGACGCCGCACCAGCCGGAATTACTGGCCGCGCCGGAGGAGGCGGACGGGTTCCAGGGCTTCATCGGCGGTTCCGCGGCCATGGGCGAGATCTATCGCATGGTCCGCTCGATCGGCCGCTCGACCGCGACGGTGTTCATCACCGGCGAGAGCGGCACCGGCAAGGAGGTCTGTGCCCGGGCGATCCACGCGGTCTCGAACCGGGCACGCAAGCCGTTCGTGCCGCTGAACTGCGCCGCGATCCCGCGCGACCTGCTGGAATCGGAGGTCTTCGGCCATCTGAAGGGCGCCTTCACCGGCGCGCTGTCGGACAAGCCGGGCGCGGCGGCGGTGGCGGACGGCGGCACGCTGTTTCTCGACGAAATCTGCGAGATGGATCTGTCGCTGCAGACCAAGCTCCTGCGCTTCCTGCAGACTTCGACCATCCAGCCGGTCGGCGCCGCGCGGCCGCAGGCGGTGGATGTGCGCATAGTCTGCGCCACCAACCGCGACCCGGCGGAGGAGGTGCGGCAGGGCCGGTTCCGCGAGGATCTCTATTACCGCCTGCATGTGGTGCCGATCCATATGCCGCCGCTGCGGTCCCGGCGCGACGACATCATGGAGATCGCCCAGGCGAGCCTCGTCCAGTACGCGGCGGAGGAGGGCAAGTCCTTCGTCGGATTCGACGGCGACGTGGCGCGCATCTTCATGAGCCGGCCCTGGCCCGGAAACGTCCGCCAGTTGCTGAACGTGATCCGCAACATCGTCGTCCTGCATGACGGACCTCATGTCATGCCCGGCATGCTGCCCACCGAGATCGCGCTGACGCCCGGCGTCGGCTATCCGGCGGACAAGGTCGCGCCGCTCAATACCGGCTGGACCGCGCCGCTCTCCAGCACCAAGGACCGGGTCGCCGCGCTGATCGGCACGCCGCTCGCCGATGTGGAGCGCGAGTTGATCGAGGCGACGATCGAATATTGCGACGGTTCGATCCCGCGCGCGGCGCGGATGCTGGAACTCTCGCCCTCGACCATCTATCGCAAGCTCGAATCCTGGACCGGGGTCCAACGGCGCGCGGAGGCTTGAACCGGGGGGCTTGAACCGGGGGGCCTGAACCGGCTTGCCAAATTCCCGGGGCGGGTCGCATAGTCGGCCGCGGGGGGAAGGAACCGGGAAGGGCACGATGCTGCTGAGAGCCGCCGAGGCCGCGCGCGATAATGCCTACGCGCCCTATTCCGGCTTCAAGGTCGGAGCGGCGGTGCGTTGCGCCGACGGCGCGGTCTTCGCCGGCTGCAATGTCGAGAACGTGGCCTATCCGCAAGGCACCTGCGCCGAGGCGGGGGCGATCGCGGCCATGGTCGCGGCGGGGCGAACCCGCATCGCCGAGGTGCTGGTCGTCGCCTCCAGCCCCACGCCGGTCACTCCCTGCGGCGGCTGTCGCCAGAAGCTGGCGGAATTCGCCGGACCGGACGTGCCGGTCACCCTGGCGGGCCGCGACGGCGCGGAAATCAGGACCACGGTGGGGGCGCTGCTTCCCGGCGCGTTTACCCCAGATCACATGGCGGGAGCCGGCGCATGACAGGAACCTCCGACCAGCGGACGATCGCGCGCCGCGCGCTCGTCTGTCTTGACCTCACCAATCTCGACGACGCCTGCGACGCCGCCGCGATCGACGACCTCTGCGCCCGCGCCCAGTCCCCGGAGGGCTCGGTCGCGGCGGTTTGCGTCTGGCCCCGGTTCGTGGCGCAGGCGCGGGCCAAGCTCGCGCATACCGGCGTCCATGTGGCGACGGTGGTGAATTTCCCGTCCGGCGACGAGCCGATCGAGGCGGTGGTGGCGGCGACCAGGGCGGCCCTGGCGGATGGCGCGGACGAGATCGACATGGTCGTGCCGTGGAAGCGCCTCGTCGCCGGGGACGAGGCGGCGGTGACCGAGGCGGTGCGCGCGGTCAAGGCCGCCTGCGGCGCCGCGACGCTGAAGGCGATCCTCGAGACCGGCGCGATCGAGGACGAGGCGCTGATCGGCGTCGCCGCGATGCGCGCGCTGGAAGGCGGCGCCGATTTCCTCAAGACCTCGACCGGCAAGGTCCCGGTGAACGCCACGCCGCGCGCCGCCGAAATCCTGCTCGACGCCATCGCGCGGAGCGACGGACAGGCCGGATTCAAGGCCTCCGGCGGGGTGCGGACGGTCGAGGAGGCGGGCGTCTATCTCGCCCTCGCCGACCGGATCATGGGGCCGGGCTGGGCGGGCCCGAGGCATTTTCGCATCGGCGCCTCGTCGTTGCTCGACGCGCTGCTCGCCACGCTGGGGGGCGAGGATGCCGGCGATGACGACGACGATTATTGAGCGCGCCTTGGCGGCGGGAGTGTAGGCCCCCATGCTGCCGCAGGAAATCATCGCGCTGAAACGCGACGGCGGCCATCTGTCCGAGGCCGAGATCCGCTTCATGGTCGAAGGCCTGACGGCCGAGACGATCAGCGAGGGGCAGGTCGCGGCCTTTGCCATGGCGGTGTTCTTCCGCGGCCTCGCCCTCGACGAACGGGTGGCGCTGACCCGGGCGATGCGCGACAGCGGAACGGTGCTCGACTGGGATCTGCCCGGGCCGGTGGTCGACAAGCATTCGACCGGCGGCGTCGGCGACAATGTAAGCCTCGTTCTCGCCCCAGCGCTGGCCGCCTGCGGCGCCTATGTGCCGATGATCTCGGGTCGCGGCCTCGGCCATACCGGCGGCACGCTCGACAAGTTCGACGCGATCCCCGGCTACCAGACACAGCCCGACGCCGAGACCTTCCGCCGCGTGGTCGGCGAGGTCGGCTGTGCGATCATCGGCCAGACGGCGGACATCGCCCCGGCCGACCGGCGTCTCTACGGCATCCGCGACGTGACGGCGACGGTGGAGAGCATCGACCTCATCACCGCCTCGATCCTGTCGAAGAAGCTCGCGGCCGGGCTCGGCGCGCTGGTGCTCGATGTGAAGACCGGCAGCGGCGCCTTCATGGGGACGCTGGAGGATGCGCGGGCCCTCGCCTCGGCGCTGGTCGAAGTGGCGAACGGCGCCGGCTGCCCGACTTGCGCGCTGATTACCGACATGAACGAGCCGCTGGCCTCCGCCGCCGGAAATGCGCTCGAAATGACCAACGCCGCGCGGTTCCTGACCGGCGAAGCGATCGACGGACGGCTCTGGGACGTGACGGTCGCGCTCGGCGCCGAGAGCCTGGCGCGAACGGGGATCGCCCGGAACGCCGAGGATGGCGCCGACCGGATGCGCATGGTGTTCGAATCCGGCGCCGCCGCCGAGAAGTTCGACGCGATGGTGCATGCTCTTGGCGGCCCGGCGGATTTTCTGGAGGATCATGCGCGGCATCTGCGGATCGCGCCGGTGGTGCGCGAAGTCGCGGCGACCGAGCCCGGCTTCGTCCGGACGATCGACACACGGCGGCTTGGGCTGGCGGTGGTGGAGCTTGGCGGCGGGCGGCGGCGGGCGAGCGATGCGATCGACCATTCCGTCGGTCTCGACGAATTGCTCGGCCTCGGCGCGGCGGTCGAGGTCGGCGCGCCACTCGCCCGGGTGCACGCGGCGACCGAGGAGGCGCTGGCCGCGGCCGAGGCGCGGGTCCGGGCGGCCTACCACATCGGCGACGCGCCGCTGCCCGAGGCGCCGCTGATCCTCGACCGGATCGGCTGATGGCCCGCGCCATTCTCCTCGTCATGGATTCCGCCGGCTGTGGCGGCGCGCCGGACGCGGCCGCCTTCGGCGACGCGGGCGCCAACACGCTTGGCCATATCATCCGCGCCTGCGCGGAGGGCCGGGCGGAGGAGCGGCGAACCGGTCCCCTCCATGCGCCGAACCTCGGCGCGCTCGGGCTCGGCGCGGCGATCCGGCTCGCCTCCGGCCTCGAACTCCCGGGCTTCGAGGCGGCGCCGGCCGGTATCTGGGGCGCGGCGACCGAGGTTTCCCGGGGCAAGGACACGCCGTCCGGTCACTGGGAACTGACCGGCGTGCCAGTGCCCTGGGACTGGCACTACTTCCGCGGCGAGAACCCGGCGATTCCGCCGGAAATCACGCTGGAACTCTGCGAGCGCACCGGCCTGCCCGGCACGCTCTGCAACAATCACGCCTCGGGGATGCCGGTGATCCGCGAATACGGCCTCGAACATATCGAGACCGGCATGCCGATCGTCTATACCTCGGCCGACAGCGTGTTGCAGATCGCCGCGCATGAGACGCATTTCGGGCTGGAAAGGCTGATGGAGGTCTGCGAGGCGGCGGCCCGGATCGTGCATCCGATGCGCGTCGGCCGGGTGATCGCCCGGCCGTTCCTCGGCGAGACGCCGAACACCTTCGCCCGCACCGCGCATCGCCGCGACCTTGCCATCCCGCCGCCGGAGCCGACGCTGCTCGATCGGGTGGTGGCGGCGGGCGGGCGGACCCATGCCATCGGCAAGATCGGCGACATCTTCGCGCATCGCGGCGTCTCGACGCTGGCCAAGGGCAAGGACGACATGGCCCTGGTCGATGCGACCATCGCAGCCCTCGCGGCGGCGGGGGACGGGGATCTCGTCATCGCCAATTTCGTCGATTTCGACACGTTGCACGGCCACGCCCGCGACGTGTCGGGCTATGCCCGCGCCATCGAGGCGTTCGACGCGCGCCTGCCGGAGGTGTTCGGGCGGTCGCGGGCGGACGACCTCCTCCTGATCACCGCCGATCATGGCAACGATCCGACATGGCGCGGCACCGATCACACGCGCGAGCGGGTGCCGGTGCTCGGGCCCGGCCCGGCGAAGTCCGTCGGCCTGGTCGGTTTCGCCGACGTCGGCGAGACGCTGGCCGCGCATCTCGGCCTGCCGCCCGGGCGGCATGGAAAGAGCTTTCTGTGACCGATTGGCGGCGCCTGCCCAAGGTCGAGCTGCATCTGCATCTGGAAGGCGCCGCGCCGCCCGACTTCATCCGCGCGCTGGCGGCGGAGCAGGGGTTGGTGCTCGCCGGCGTCTTCGACGAAGCGGGAGCCTATCTCTGGATCGACTTCGCGCATTTCCTGCGGACCTACGAGGCGGCCTGTTCGGTCCTCCGCGCGCCCGACCACTATCGCCGGCTGGTCGAGACGGTGCTGGCGAAATCCGCCGCCGATGGCGTGGTCTATACCGAAATCTTCCTCGCGCCCGATCTGCTGGAAGACGCCGCCGCTTGGCGCGACACTCTCGCGGCGGTGACTGAAGGCGCCGAGGCCGCGCGCGCCGCGCATGGGATCGAGGCGCGCTTCATCCCGATCGCCGTGCGCCATCTCGGCCCGGAGCGGGCGGAGGCCGCGGCGCGGCTGGCGGCGGAGACCGCCGGCGGGCTCGTCACCGGGTTTGGCATGGCGGGCGAAGAGCGGTATGGCGCGCCGGCCGACTATGCCCGCGCCTTTGCCATCGCGGCCGAGGCGGGGCTCGGCCTGACCGTTCACGCGGGCGAGCTCGCCGGGGCGGACAGCGTGCGCGCCGCGCTCGACGCGCTGCCGGTCCGCCGGATCGGCCACGGCGTCCGGGCGATCGAGGATCCGGATCTGGTGCGGCGGCTGGCGGAGGAGGGGATCGTGCTCGAGGTCAATCCCGGCTCGAACCTCGCGCTCGGGCTCTATCCCACCTGGCGCGACCATCCGATCGAGCCTCTGCGCGCCGCCGGGGTCGCGGTGACCATCTCGACCGACGATCCGCCCTATTTCCACACCGACCTGCCGCGCGAATACGCGGCACTCGCCTGGACCTTCGACTGGACGGCGGCGGATTTCGAAGGCATGAACCGCGCGGCCGCCGAAGCCGCCTTCTGCGACGAGGCCACCCGCGCGGCCGTCCTCGCGCGCCTGACCGGAGAGACCCCGTGACCGCACCGGCTTTCGAGCATCTGACCGTCGTCGCCCATCCGCTGATCCAGCACAAGCTGACGCTGATGCGCGAATCCGACACATCGACCGCCAGCTTCCGCCAGCTCCTGCGCGAGATCTCGCTGCTGCTCGCCTACGAGGTGACGCGCGACCTGCCGATGACGACCAAGAGCATCGAGACGCCGCTGACCGAGATGGAGGCGCCGGTGCTGAAAGGCAAGAAGCTCGCGCTCATCTCGATCCTGCGCGCCGGCAACGGCCTGCTCGACGGCGTGCTGGAACTCATCCCCTCGGCGCGGGTCGGCTATATCGGGCTCTATCGCGACGAGGCGACGCTGAAGCCCGTGCAGTATTACGACAAGGTGCCGGCCGATCTCGACGCGCGGGTGACGATCGTGCTCGACCCGATGCTCGCCACCGGCAATTCCTCGGTCGCCGCCATCAGCCTGTTGAAGGAGAAGGGGGCGACCGACATCCGCTTTCTCTGCCTGCTCGCCGCGCCGGAGGGCGTCGCGCGCATGGCCCGCGCGCATCCGGACGTGCGGGTCATCACCGCCTCGCTCGACGAACGGCTGAACGACAAGGGCTATATCGTCCCCGGCCTCGGCGACGCCGGCGACCGGATGTTCGGCACGAAATAGCCGCCGGCTCAGCCCGGTCCGAGGGGCAGGCCGAGCAGGTCCCAACCGACCAGCAGCGCGGTCCAGGTGACCAGCAGGACGACCGTATAGGGCAGCATCAGCGAGACGATGGTTCCGATGCCCGCGTCCTTCTGATAGCGCGCGGCGAAGCCGACCATCACCCCGAGATACACATTGAGCGGCGTGATGACGTTCGCGGGCGAGTCGCCGACGCGGTAGGCGGCCAGCACCAGGTCGGGGTCGCCGCCGAGCCGCATGAAGAGCGGAATGAACACCGGCGCGAAGATCGCCCATTTCGCCACCGCGCCGGTCAGCACGAGGTCGATGACGAAGATGACCAGCACGAAGATGATGATATAGCTCGTCGCGCCGAGCGGCACGGTCTCGAGATAGTCGGCGAGGTTCGCCGCCAGCACGGTGGCGATGTTGGTGAAGCTGAAGAACGCCACGAACTGCGCGATGACCAGCAGCAGGAAGATCAGTCCGGCCATGCCGGCGAAGGTCTTCACCACCATGTTGATCGCCGCCGTCAGGTTCTTGATCGTCCCGGCGCCCTTTCCGTAGCAGAAGCCGACGGTGAAGAAGAGCGCGCTGATCTGCACGATCAGGCCGGACATGAAGGGCGAGCCCGACAGGATCTCGTCGGTTTCCGGATGGCGCAGCGGCGCCCCCGGCGGCAGGAGCAGCAGGCCGACCACCACGACATAGGCGAGGAGGCCGCGACCGGCCCAGCGCAGGCCCTGCGACTCGCCCGGGGTCAGCGCCGCGCGTTTTTCGACCGGCACGCCGCCGTCGTAGGGCCCGAGATGCGGCTCGACCACCTTCTCGGTCAGGACGGTGCAGACTATGGCCATGAGGATCGACGAGGCGATCATGAAATAGAGATTGCCGACGAGGGTCACCTCGCGTGTCGGATCGACCAGCCGGATCGCGTCGTTGGTCATTTCGGCGAGCAGCGCGTCGGTCGGAGTCACGAAGACATTGACGAGAAAGACCGCCGCCACGCCCGAGAAGGCGGCGGCGAGCCCGGCCAGCGGATGCCGCCCCAGGCTGTGGAAGGCGGCCGCGCCGAGTGGTACCAACACGAGATAGCCCGCGTCGGCGGCGATCGAGGAGACGACGCCGAGCATCACGATGATGAAGGTGAAGATCGAGCGGGGGGCGATCTCGACGATCTTGCGCACCAGCGTCGCGATCAGGCCGGATTCCTCGGCGACCCCGACGCCGATCATCGCGACGATGATGACCCCGACGGCGCCGAAGTTCATGAAGTTCGGCACGATCGAGGTGAAGATGAAGCGGATGCCGTCGGCGGAGAGCAGGCTGCGCACCACCGTGGTCTGGGTCACGATCTGGTGCGTCGCCGGATCGATCGCCTCGTAGGTGGCGGACCAGCCGAAGAAGCCGAGGACCACCGACAGGACGATGACGATCCCGATCAGGATGAAGAAGATGATCCCGGGATGCGGGACCTTGTTGCCGACACGCTCGATCGTTGTCAGGAAGCCGTCGAGAAAGCCTCCCTTCGCCCGATCGTCGATGCTGGACGCCATCTCCCGCTCTCCCACGGCTGCGTGCCGGGTCGCGTGATCGCCCCAGCCCCGCGATTGCTGAAAACCAGAAATAACCACGAAACGACAAAGGGTTCTGTGTTTCAGCATTGCCGGATCGCAATTGCGCTGGCAAGTGATTTGTGCGACAGGCTGCGCCGGGTGGGCCTTCCATGTCCACCGGCGAGGGTTCATTTCCTTGACTGACATCTGGATTGTCTTCGCGATCGTCGCCGCGGTGGTCGGGCTCTTCATCTGGGACCGGCTGCCCGTCATCGCGGTCTGCGTCGGCTGTGCGATGGCGCTTTGGGCGACCGGGGTCCTGACGCTCAATCAGTCGCTCGCCGGCTTCGGCGACCCGGCGACGGTCTTCGTGACCTCGCTCTTCGTGGTGAGCGGAGCGCTGGAGAAGACCGGCCTCACGGCGTGGACGGGACAGGTCCTGGCGCGTGGCTCCGGGACCAGCCGGTCGCGGCTCATCCTGCTGATGATGCTGTTCTGCGGGGTGCTGTCGGCGCTCATCAGCGTCAATGGCGCGGTCGCCTCGCTGCTGCCGGTCGTCGTGGTGCTGGCGGTGCGGCTGCGGCGGCCGACCTCGCAGCTTCTGATGCCGCTGGTCTTCGGCGCGCATGCCGGCTCGATGCTGGCGCTGACAGGCACGCCGGTGAATGTCCTCGTCCACGAGGCTTCGCTCGACGCCGGCGGCCCCGGTTTCGGGTATTTCGAGTTCGCCTATGTCGGCGTGTTCCTGCTCGCCGGCACCATCGCCTTGGCGCTCCTGCTCGGCAAACGGCTGCTGCCGGTGCGCGAGAATCGCGCCTTGCCGCCCGACCTCAGCCAGCATGCCCGCACGCTGGTCGAGCAGTTCCGCCTCGACAGCGAAGTTCACCAGTTGCGGGTTCGCCCCGAATCGCCGTTGGTCGGCCAACCCCGCGAGACGTTCGACATCGGGGCCGGGCATGGCGTGAGCTTGCTGACGTTGCAGGAAGCGGGTGGCACGGGCGCCGCGCGGCTCGGGCCGATCGCGGCGGGCGACCTCGTCGCCTTGCGCGGGGACGCCGAAGGGGTGGCGGAGATCGCCGCGGACCTCGTCCTCAGTCCGGTGGATTCGAACGCGGCGCCGTTCGTCGCCGGTCTCTTCACCATCGCGTCGGGGCTGGCCGAGGTCATCATTCCACCGCGCTCGACCCTGATCGGGCAGCGCCTCTTTCCCGGAATGGTGACGCCCAGCGGCAATCTCGTCGTGCTCGCGGTGCAGCGTCAGGGCATTGACCTCGCGCCCGGCAAGCCACTCGCCAAGGGCGACACGCTGCTGCTGCAGGGCACGTGGGAGGCGCTCGCCACCTATATCGCGCCGCCCGAGGCGCTGGTCGTGGACAGCCCCGAGCTTGTCCGCCGCCAGGTGGCGCCGATGGGCCGCGACGCCGCCATCGCGCTCGGGATCATGGCGGTCATGGTTCTGCTGCTCGCCACGGGCGTGGTTCCGGCGGCGGCGGCGGGTGTGCTGGCGGCCGGTGCGATCCTGCTCTTCGGCATCCTCGACGTCGAGGAGATCTATCGCTCGATCAACTGGACGACGGTGATCCTCGTCGGCGCCATGATGCCGCTCTCGACCGCGATCTCCGAGACGGGCGCGGCGAAGATTCTGGCGGAGGGGCTTATCTACCTCGTCGGCGGCTTCGGGCCGAGCGCGCTCCTGGCCGGGCTCTTCGTTCTGACGGCGGTGCTGGGGCAGGTCATCTCGAACACCGCGACCGCGCTCATCATCATCCCGATCTCGACGGTGGCCGCCGGCCAGATGGGCATCTCGCCGCAGCCGGTGCTGATGTCCGTCGCCGTCGCCGCCGCCGCCGCTTTCCTGACGCCGGTCGCCACGCCGACCAACCTTATGGTGATGGAGCCCGGCGGCTACCGGTTCGGCGATTACTGGAAGTTCGGGCTGCCGATGATGATCTGGTTCTTCGTGATCGCGGTCTTCGCCGTTCCGCTGATCTGGCCCTTCTGACGAAGCCATTGCGGCGCGCCCGCCGGGGTCTATGCTGGGGCAAAACCAGGGGGATCCCAATGTCCGATACCATCGTCGCCTCCGACCTCGAAGCCGTTCTCGACGCGATCGACGCCGATCTCGACGCCGCCCTCGACCGGCTGTTCGTCACGCTGCGGTTGAAGTCGATCTCGACCGACCCCGCCTACGCCGCCGAGACCCGCGCCTGCGCGGAATGGCACGCCGCCGACCTGCGCGAGATCGGCTTCGAGGCCGCGGTGCGCGACACCGCCGGCCATCCGATGGTCGTCGGCCACCAGCGCGACGGCGACGGGCCGTCCGTGCTGTTCTATGGCCATTACGACGTGCAGCCCGTCGACCCGCTCGAACTCTGGCATTCCGACCCGTTCGAGCCGGCGATCGTCACCCGCGACGACGGCTCGAAGATGCTGGTCGGCCGCGGCACCGCCGACGACAAGGGCCAGCTGATGACCTTCGTCGAGGCCTGCCGCGCCTGGAAGAAGGTGACGGGCAAGCTCCCCCTCCCCGTCACCGTCCTCCTCGAAGGCGAGGAGGAGTCGGGCGGCGTCAACCTGCCCCCCTTCCTCGACGCCAACCTCGACGAGCTCCGCGCCGACATCGCCCTGATCTGCGACACCAACATGTGGGACAAGGCCACCCCGGCCATCACCACCAGCTTGCGCGGCCTCTGCGGCGAGGAGATCGTCATCCGCGCCGCCTCCCGCGACCTGCACTCGGGCTTCTACGGCTCCGCCGCCGCCAACCCCAACCACGTCCTCGCCCGCATCCTCGCCGACCTCCACGACGACACCGGCCGCGTGACCTTGCCCGGTTTCTACGACGGTGTGCCGGAACTGCCCGACAACCTGCGGGAAAGCTGGGACAAACTGGACTTCGACCCCGCCGCCTTCCTTGGCGAGGTCGGCCTCTCCGTGCCCGCGGGCGAGAAGGGCCGCTCGGTCCTCGAACAGACCTGGTCGCGCCCGACGGCGGAGGTGAACGGCATGGGTGGCGGCTATCAGGGCGCCGGCTTCAAGACGGTGATCCCGGCCGAGGCCCACGCCAAGGTTTCCTTCCGCCTCGTCTTCGACCAGGACCCCCACAAGGTCCGCGCCGCCTTCCGCAAGCATGTGGAGGACCGCCTGCCGGCCGACTGCGAGGTCGAGTTCCACGAGCACGGCTCCGGCACCGCCGTCGCCTTCGACACGAGCGGCGCGGTCTTTCAGAGCACCCAGGCGGCGCTGACCGACGAATGGGGCAAGGACGCGGCCTTTGTCGGCGGCGGCGGCTCGATCCCGGTGACGACGCTGATCAAGAACAAGCTCGGCGTCGAGGTGGTCATGGTCGGCTTCGGCCTCGCCGACGATGCGATCCACAGCCCGAACGAGAAATACGAGTTGGAAAGCTTCCGCAAGGGCATCCGCTCCTGGGCGCGAATCCTGGCGGCGCTCGGCGCATGAGCGGGCGGATCCGGGTCGGGGTCGGCGGCTGGACCTTCGAACCCTGGCGCGGCGCCTTCTATCCGGAGGGCCTCGCCCAGAAGCGCGAGCTGGAATATGCCAGCCGCGCCCTCAGCGCGATCGAGATCAACGGCACCTATTATGGCTCGCAGAAGCCGGAGAGCTTTCGCAAATGGCATGACGAGACGCCGGACGATTTCGTCTTCTCGCTGAAGGCGCCGCGTTTTGCCACCAACCGCAAGGTGCTGGCCGAGGCGGGCGAGTCGATCGCGCGCTTCTTCACCAGCGGCGTGCTGGAACTCGGCGACAAGCTCGGGCCGGTGAACTGGCAGTTCATGGCGACGAAGAAGTTCGATCCGGAGGATTTCGCCGCCTTTCTGGACCTGCTGCCGGGAAGCATCGAGGGGCGGGCGATCCGGCACGTGGTCGAGGTCCGCCATCCGAGCTTCGCGGTGCCGGAATTCGTCGAGCTCATCCGGGTGCGTGGCATCGCGGCCGTGGTGGCGGGCGATTCCGACTATCCGGTCATCGCCGACCCGACCGCGCCCTTCGTCTATGCCCGGATCATGGGAACGCGGGCGGAGGAGGCGGCCGGCTATGCCCCGGCCGAGCTCGACGGCTGGGCGGCGCGTGCCAGGGCCTGGGCCGATGGCCGGGCCGCGGAGGGATTGGCGCCGCTGGCCGGTGGCGCGGACGGCGTGGCGCGCGACGTTTTTCTCTATGTGATCAGCGGCGCGAAGGAGCGGAACCCGGCCGCCGCGATGGCCCTGATCGAACGCCTAGGCTAGGTCGAAGGCGGCCGCGTATTTCTCGGGCGAGAAGCCGACGAGCAGCGCGCCGTCGCGGTCGAGCACCGGGCGCTTGATCGCGCTCGGATGCGCGGCGAGCAGGGCGAGCGCGCGGGATTCGTCGAGATCGGCTCTCTCCGCCTCCGGCAGCTTGCGGAACGTGGTGCCGGCGCGGTTCAAGAGCGTCTCCCAGCCGACCTGATCCGCCCATTTGCCCAAGGTTTCCGGCGTGATGCCGGCCGTCTTGTAGTCGTGGAACCGATAGTCGATGCCATGCGCCTCGAGCCAGGCGCGGGCGCGTTTCATCGTGTCGCATTGGCGGATGCCGTGGAGGATGACCGTCACGCTGCCACTACCGTTCGATTGCCTGCCGGCGGTGACCGGCGAGGTCGAGCAGCACCGCGTCCGGTTCGTCGCGCCGCTGGCCGAGTTCGGCGCGAAGCGTGGCGAGTTCGGTCTCCAGCGCCGCGACGCGGGCCTCGAGCGACCGCGCGATGGCGGATCGTTCAGGGTCGGGGCGGCGACGCGGAAGCCACTGGCGCCAGGGACCGAGGCGCTCGCGCAGCGTCGCGATCCCGCGCCGCGTGGACTCGATGGCACGTCCGAAATGGTGATCGACCCAGGACGGGACGGCTTCCAGCCCGCGGTTCGGGGGGAGGGCGATCATCGCCCAGCCGACCGCGCTCGTCGCGCCGAGCCAGAGCACGAAGCCGGGCGGGCCGCTCCAGAAGCTCGCCAGCACGCAGGACAGGAGGACCAGAAGCCAGGTGGCCTTCGGCGCCGGCCGCGCGGCGGGCGCGCGGCCGAAGGCGCGGCGGCGCTTCGGGTCGGTGACGGTCAGCCAGCCGAGCGCGGCGAGGCCGATGCCGGCCGCGGCGAGCGTCGCGCCGACGCTCACTCCGCCGGCTCCAGACGCGGCGAGCGCGTATTGGCCAGCGGCGCCGCCGCCTCGCGGCGCGACAGGTACCAGAGCACGCCGCCGGAAATCAGCAGCAGCAGGTCGACGGTAAGCACATCGCCCTGCCGCGCGATCAGCGCCTCGGACCAGCTCATGCCGCCGGCGCCGATCCTGAGCACGGGCAAGAGCGCGCAGCCGACCGCCAGCATGCGCTGGAAGCGCCGGCCGAGCGCCGCGTCGTCGGCCGTCCTCAGCCCGAGCAGGATCGCGACGGCGGCGCCGAGGACGAAGCTCCAGGGGGTCCAGAAGAACGGATCGCCGGCGGGGCTGGAGAGGAAGAAGCCGTAGGCCGCCGTCACAGCGCCGAGGGGCAGGCCATAGGCGGTGACGAGCGACGCCCGCCAGAAGCCGCGCCAGAGCGGCTGGTCGGCGCGGCGCTTGATCCAGAGGCGCAGGCCGGAGAGGATGACAAAGCACATGGCGACGCCGAGCGCGCCCCAGACCGCCTGCGACAAGAGGCCGGCGAAATCGCCGACATGCAGCGGATACATCAGGCCGTACAGGACGCCGCCGGCCGATGGCGCGTTGCCGACGCTCGCCTTCTGGCCGAGGAAGGCCCGGCTCGGTCCGTCGAAGACCATCTGCGGCGCGGAGATCCACCCCGCCGGCGCCTCGTGCCAGACCGAGACCCGGGCATCGGCGCGGCCGAAATGCGCGATCTCGAAATAGGTCGGCGGGGCGCCGCCGGCGCGCCGCACGGAATCTGCCAGGAGATAGTCGAGGCTGGCGAGCGGGGCGGGAGTGGCGTTTTCCGGGACCGGATGCTCGTAGAGCGTTTCCACCATCGCCTCTTCGTCGCCGCCGAAGGCGATCGCGGCGACCAGCGGAAAGCCGATCGTGCTGGCGAAGCTGAAGAACGAGCCGGTGAAGGCCAGCAGGAAGGCGAAGGGCAGGGCCCAGCTCGACGCCAGCACATGCCGGTCGCGCGCCGAGACGAGGCGCCCGCCCGGACGCTCGGCGACGAACATGTCGCGCACGAGGTGGCGGTGCATGAGAAAGCCGGTGATCACCGCGGCCATCATCATCAGCCCGAGCACCCCGGTCAGGATGAGGCCCCAGGGACTCGGCAGATAGAGCTGCACGTGAAGATCGACCAGGAACTGGCGGAGCGCGCTCGATTCCCAGGCGGCCGGCTGATGCCAGATGAAGCCGTCGTGGCGTTCCAGCACCTCGCCGGAGGCCAGATCGACGCGGAACATCGTGCCGAGATCGTCGAGATCGCCCTCGTCCGGGTTCATCGCGTGGGTGTGGAAGAAGAGATGCGCGTCGTCGCCCTCGCCGGCCCAGCCGGAAATATCGTCGAGATAGGCGGGATCGACCTCCTTCGCCAGACGCCGGAGGGTGGCGTCGATCGGCCCGGACAACGGCTCGCCCTGGCGGACCGAGCCCGCCGACCAGCGGCCGATCTCCGGCGCGAAGACCGCGACCGCGCCGGTGAAGACCACGGCGTAGAGCAGGAGCCCGAGCAGGACGGCCGACCAGCCATGCACGGCGGTCATGCGCTTCATCTGCGGCTGTGACAGCGGGATCATCTTGTCTCTCCCGTCATGCGAGGCTGGCGATCACGGCCAGCGCCTGCGCGAGCGTGGCGCCGACGAGGATGAGCGCGGCGCGCGGCAGGTTCTCGGCGAGGCAGGCATAGAAGAAGGGAACCGCCCAGATCAGCGGCGTGAGCAGGATCGGCAGGGCGATGTCATTCACGCCCGCGGCGCCGGGCGGCACCCAGAGCGGCATCGCCGCCATGGTGGCGAGCGCGGCGAGGAGCGCGATCGGCCCGGCCAGCACCCACCGCGCGACGACCGGCCGCGCTTCTATGGTGTCGCGCGCCCAGGCCATCACGCCGCCGCTCCGCGCGGCGCCGCCCGCGTCTTCCGCGGGGAGTTCCTGCAATGTCGATATCGGCCGGCCGTTCATGCCCGCTTCCCCAGCTCGGTCACCGCTGGCTACCGCGAGAGCTTCGCGTTGGCTGGGCTCAAGGTTAAACGAACCGGGCGCGACTTCAAGGTCGGTTCTTCGGCTTGAAGGGGGCTCCCGCGGGCGTTGCCCTTGGGCCCGGCGGCCGCTGCGCGGCCGCGGCAGGAGCGGCCTGTTGGCCGCGAGTCTTTTTCTCCCCGCCCGTTGGCGGGGCCCCGTCCTGCCTGTCTGCTCCTCGGCGCGGTTAGGGCGATGATATCGCCGTTGCCGGGGTGGCCACCGCGGCAACGGCGCGGGGACGGATCGGCACCTGCCTGGCCCGAGGGCCGTTATCGAGAGGGATCGCCCCGCGTCTTTCCAAGTCCCGAACGGAAACCCGAGCGTTGATGGCTCGCGGGACAAGCATGCGAACCGGAAAGATGAGCGAGACGACCATCGGCGTCGACGTCTCGAAAGAACATCTCGACGCTCACGGCTGGCCGGGGGGCGATATCTCCGGGTTGCCAACGACGCCCGTGGCCACGCCCGGCTGATCCGCCGGGTCGGCCGCGACGTTGCCCGCGTCGCCTTCGAGCCGACCAGCCGCTACCACCGCGCCTTCGAGGTCGCCCGCGCCGGCCTGCCCTTCGCCCGCCCTCACCCCGTTCGGGCGCGGCGCTTCGCCGAAGCCTCCGGCTACCTCGCCAAGACCGATCGGGTCGACGCCGCCATGCTCGCCCGCATGGGAGCCCTCCTCGAGCCCGCCCCCGAAGCACCGCCTTCCCCCGCCCAGGCCGCCCTCGCCGAGCAGGCAGTCCACCCCCTCGTCCGCCGTCAGGCGAGGCGGGCGGAGCGCGCCGCGGAGCACGCCGTCGCCGAGATCGACGCGGCGATCGCCGCTGACCCCGGCCTCGCCAGCAAGGCCCGCGTCCTCGCCAGCATCCCCGGCATCTCCACCGTCTCCGCCGCCCTTCCCCTCGCCGAGATGCCCGAGATCGGCACCCTCGAGCCGGACCAGGCCGCGAGGCTCGCCGGACTCGCACCGATGACGAGGCTGGAGGGCGGGGCAGCTCATCCCATTCGCTCTAGGGTTGAGACTCATAACCAGTAGCTGACGATTGCAGCGATGGTGACGGCGGCGAGGAAGTTGGTTGCGAGGCGATCGTACCTTGTGGCCACGCGTCGCCAGTCCTTGAGACGGCAAAAGGTGCGCTCGATGGCGTTGCGCTGGCGATAAGTCGCGCGGTCGAAGGGATGCGGGTTCTTGCGCGTGGGATTGTTCGGGATGACGGGGGTGGTCCCGCGTTCGAGCAGGGCGTCGCGCAGCGCCTTGCTGTCATAGGCCGTGTCGGCCAAGCGGATCTCCGGCGCGAAGCCCGCGATCAGCTCCGCGGCGACCAGCACGTCGCCGCGATGGCCGGCGCGCAGGATCAGGCGCCGAGGCGGCCGCTTTCGTCGGCGGCGGCGTGGAGCTTGGTGGGTCGCCCGCCTCGGGAGCGTCCGATGGCCTGCGCCTCGCCCCCCCTTTGCCCCCGGCCGCCGAGCGGTGCGCCTTCCTATGCGTCGCGGCGATCATCAGCGCGGAGGGCGGTCCGCCCGCTTCGGCCAGCGTCAGGAACAGGTTGTCCCAAACGCCCTTGGCCGCCCAGCGGACAAAGCGGTTGCGTCTTGCGCGGCCCATGGCAGGCAGGCGCGTCGTTCCAACGGCACCCGCTCCTGAGAACGTGGATGACGCCGCTGATCACCCGCCAGTCATCAACCCGCGGGACGCCACAGGTATCGTTGGGAAGAAGCGGAGCGAGACGCGCGAACTGCGCCTCACTCAGCCAGAACGTAAGCGATGGGGTGGACGCCCCCCGACGGCATCGGTGTGCCAAGGTAGCGGGTGTTGAAGCACCGCTACGAGGAAGGCGTCCATGAAAGAGGTTAGCATCATCAGCCTGGATCTGGCCAAGAACGTGTTCCAGGCGCATGGGGCAGCGGCGGACGGATCGGTCGTTTTCCGGAGCCGGCTTTCGCGGGGTCAGCTGGTGAAGTTCTTCGCGGCACAACCGCCATGTCTGGTTGCTATGGAGGCCTGCGCCAGCGCGCACCATTGGGCGCGGACGATCGGGGCTCTGGGGCACACCGTCAGGCTGATCCCGCCGGCCTACGTGAAGCCCTTCGTGAAGCGGCAGAAGAACGACGCGGCGGATGCCGAGGCGATCGCCGAGGCGGCAGCGCGGCCGACGATGCGGTTCGTGGCGCCGAAGTCCGAGGCGCAGCAGGCCGCCACGATGGCGTACCGGACCCGCGACCTGCTGGTGCGACAGCGCACGCAGACGATCAACGCGCTCCGCGCGCATCTCGCCGAATATGGTGTGGTGGCGCCGACCGGCGTCGCGCATGTGGGCCGTCTCGCCGCCGTTCTCGAAGGGAGCGAAAGCGAGCTGCCGGAGGCGGTGACGGCTTTGGGGCGCATGCTCGTCGCGCAGATCATGGAGTTGAGCGGGCAGATCGAGAAGCTGGACAAGGAACTGCGCCAGCGCGCCAGCGGCGACGACACGACCAGGCGGCTGATGACGATCCCCGGGGTCGGCGCGATCACCGCCACGGCGCTCACCACCTTCGCGCCGCCCTGCGAGACCTTCGCCAAGGGGCGCGACTTCGCCGCCTGGGTCGGTCTCACGCCGCGCCAACACTTGAGCGGTGGCAAGGAGCGGCTCGGCAGAACCTCGAAGATGGGCCAGCGCGACATCCGCCACCTGCTGATCATTGGCGCGGTCGCCGTCGTGAAGTGGGCAGCTCGAAACGGCGCTCCGGAAGGGTCGTGGCTGGCGCGGATGATGGCGCGCAAGGATCACGTCCGTCAAGGTGGTGGAGAATGGGGGTGTAGACTGGCGGCCGTCGGTCATGCTGCGGCGTCGGCTTCTGCAATGAGAGAATGGGTCGTTTCGGCGGGCGCATCGAGCTCGGCCATGCCTTCGATCCGCATGT
>JBGAJI010000026.1:0-36340 GCA_044225035.1 Amaricoccus sp.
CCTGCCGGCGGAGCGGCAGGCGCTGGCGCTGCTCGGCGTGCTGCTCGACCTCGCGGAGGACGACGAGCGACGCACCCTAGCCGCCGGCGAGATGGCGATCGGCGAGGCGCCGCGGGACCGGGTGCGCATGGAGCGCGTGCTCGCCTGGCTGCACGCCCACTATGCCGAGCCGCTGCGCCTCGCGCCACTGACCGAGATCGCCCACCTGAGCGAGAGCCAGTTGCAGCGCATGTTTCGCCGCGGCGCGCGCCAGTCGCTCAGCGCCTACGTGACGCAGCTGCGCGTCGGCCACGCCTGCCGCCTTCTGGCGCGGACCGACCGGAGCGTGGGCGCGATCGCCGCCGAGACGGGCTTCTCCGACGCGGCGCATTTTGCGAGGCATTTCCGCGCCGCCAAGGGCATGACCGCCACCCGCTACCGCGCCGCCTTCCGCGCCGAGCGGGCGCGGTGAGGCGGCGCGGGAAGGACCACCGTCGCGGTCGGAAACGGCGGCGGGCGCTTGATCCACTGGCGCGTCCGATATAGACCCATCCAAAATGGACCGAGATCCGAAGGGAGGCCGACATGCCGGACAGCCGGAACGGCGGGGGGCGGGTCACGCTGCTCGACGTCGCCAAGGAAGCGGGCGTCTCGCGCGCGACGGCGTCGCTTGTCATCCGCAAGAGCCCGCTCGTCGCCGACGAGACGCGCCGCCGCGTCGAGCAGGTGATCGCCAGCCTCGGCTACGTCTACAACATGGGCGCCGCCAGCATGCGCGCGACGCGCAGCAACACCGTGGGCGTGATCATCCCGAACCTCGGCAACCCGTTCTTCGCGGCCATGCTGTCGGGCATCGAGGGGGCGCTGGAAGGCGCGGGCATGGTCGTGGTCCTCGCCAACAGCCGGGAATCGGCGGCCAAGCAGGAGACGATCCTGCAACGCATGCGCGAGCGCGGGGTGGACGGGCTGATCCTCTGCCCGGTCGCCGAAACCCGCCCGTCGCTTCTCGCAAAGGCCGCCAGCTGGCGGCTGCCGATCGTGCAGGCCCTCCGTTATGTGTCTGACACCAAGGGGGATTATGCCGGGACCGCCTATGCGGGCGGGATGCGCCAGGCCATCGATCACCTTGCCGGAATGGGCCATGGCCGCATCGCCTTCGCGGCGGGAGGCCCGGTGCATTCGGCGTACCGGGAGCGGTTGGCCGGCTTCCAGGCGGCGATGGCGGACCATGGGCTCGACGCGGGCGCGGTCCTCGACATGCCCCTCGGACCGGTGGCGTCGGCGGCGTCGGCGACGGCCCTGCTCGAACATCCGCTGCGTCCGACGGCCGTCGTCTGCTTCAACGACATCGTGGCGGGGAGCATCACCAACGGCCTGACCGACCTCGGGGTCCGTGTCGGCGCCGACTTCTCCGTCGTCGGCTTCGACGACCTGCCCGAGGCGGAGCTGGTGCGTCCGCGGCTCACGTCGGTCGCCACGTTTCCGGCGGAAATCGGCGACGCGGCCGCGCGCCTGCTCCTTGATCGCCTCGGGGCGCCGGACCGCGGCGACCGGCGCGTGGTGAACCTGACACGCCTGATCGTCCGGAACTCGACCGGCCCACGCTCCGCCTGAAGCGCCTCGGCGCCTCATTCGGATTGACACGATCGCCGATTCGATTTAGATCGATCTAACAACATCGAGCGGAATCGCCGGAGCGGAGGAAACAACCTGATGTACCAATTCAACTTCGCGCCGGTGTTCGCCGCGATGGACCAGCTCCTGATCGGGGCGTGGGTCACGGTGAAGCTCTCGGCCGCGGCGATGGCGATCGGCCTCGTCGTCTCGATCGTCTGCGCCGTCGCCAAGACCTCCGGGCCGAAGCCGCTGCGCTTCGTCGTCGACGCCTACATCGAGGTGATCCGCAACACGCCCTTCCTGGTGCAGATCTTCTTTCTCTACTTCGGGTTGCCGACCATCGGCCTCCGGCTCGACCCGAACTCGGCGGCGCTCCTCGCGCTCGTCGTCAACTTCGGCGCCTATGGGACCGAGATCATCCGCGCCGGCATCGAGTCGATCCACAAGGGCCAGATCGAGGCCGGAACCGCCCTCGGACTCTCCCGCCTGCAGATCTACCGCTACGTGGTGATGAAGCCGGCGCTGCGAACGGTCTATCCATCGCTGACCAGCCAGTTCATCTACCTGATGCTGACCTCCAGCGTCGTCTCGGTCATCTCGGCCACCGACCTCGCCGCGGCGGGCAATGACCTGCAATCCCAGACCTTCGCCAGCTTCGAGGTCTATCTCGTCGTCACCGCCATCTACCTCGCGCTCGCCGTCGGCTTCTCCGCGCTGTTCGCCGGGATCGAGCGGATGGCCTTCACCTACCCGATGAGCCGCTGAGGAGCCGCGCCATGATCCGCCCTTTCAGCATCAACGACGTCATCCTGATCGCCGAGGCGATCCGCTGGACCCTCGCCCTGTCGGCCATCGCCTTCGCCGGCGGCGCCATCGGCGGCCTGCTGGTCGCGCTGGCCCGCACCTCGGACCGGAAGGGGCTCCGCGCCCTCGCCACCCTGTTCATCCGGCTCTTCCAGGGTACGCCGCTGCTGATGCAGCTCTTCCTGGTGTTCTTCGGGATGAACATCTTCGGGCTGCCGATCAACCCGTGGCTCGCGGCGTCGCTGGCGCTCACGCTCCACGCCAGCGCCTTCCTCGGCGAGATCTGGCGCGGCTGCATCGAGGCGGTGCCCTCTGGCCAGCGCGAGGCGGCGACCGCCCTCGGCCTCGGCTACTACCACCGGATGACCTCGGTGATCCTGCCGCAGGCCGCCCGCATCGCCGTCGCCCCGACGGTCGGCTTCCTCGTGCAGCTGATCAAGGGCACGTCGCTCGCCTCGATCATCGGCTTCACCGAACTCACCCGGACCGGCCAGATCGTCAACAACGCCACCTTCGCCCCCTTCCAGGTCTTCGGCACCGTCGCCGCCTTCTACTTCATCCTCTGCTGGCCGCTGTCGCTGATGGCCCGCCGGATGGAAACCCGCTTCTCCCGTGCCTCCAGCCGCTGAACACAGAAACCCGAGAGGAAATGCCCCGATGATGACCTTCACGCGCCGCGCCGCCCTCGCGCTGACGACCGCCGCCGCCCTCGCCGCCCCGCTTGCCGCCCAGACCCTCGACGAGATCAAGGCCAAGGGCGCGATCACCGTCGGAATGCTCGTCGACTTCCCGCCCTTCGGCATCATGAACGCCGACAACCAGCCCGACGGCTACGACGCGGACGTGGCGAAGCTGCTGGCGGAGGATCTCGGCGTGAAGCTCGACATCCTGCCGGTCACCGGCCCGAACCGCATCCCCTACCTGCTGAGCGGCCAGGTCGACGTGCTGGTCGCCTCGCTCGGCATCACCGCCGAGCGTGCCGAGCGGGTCGACTTCTCCGACCCCTATGCCGGCATCTCGATCGCCGTCTACGGGCTGAAGGACGTCGACCTCTCCACCCCAGAGAAGCTCTCGGGCCACACGATCGGCGTCACCCGCGCCAGCACGCAGGACACCGCCGTGACCAAGGTCGCGCCGGCCGACGCCGTGATCCAGCGCTTCGACGACGACGCGACCGCCGTGCAGGCGCTGCTCGCCGGGCAGGTCGAGGCGATCGGCACCAACAACGTCATCATCGCGCAGATCGACCAAGTGGCGGGCGACCGCTTCGACCAGAAGTTCGGCCTCAGCCAGCAGGTTCAGGGCATCGCGGTCCGGCCGGGCTCGGACGCGCTGCTCGCCGAGATCAACGCCTTCGTCGAAAGGGCCAAGGCCGACGGCAGCCTCAACGAGATCCACGAGAAGTGGCTCGGCTCGCCGCTGCCCGACTTCGTCGCGGCCAGCAACTGAGGGCGGGGCCGATGACGACCGCACCCGGGCCGGAGACCGCCATCCGCATGGAGGGCATCAACAAGTGGTACGGCGCCTACCACGCCCTCCGTAACGTGAACCTCAGCGTCCGCCGCGGCGAGCGGATCGTCATCTGCGGCCCTTCAGGGTCCGGCAAGTCGACGCTGATCCGCACCATCAACCAGCTTGAGGCGATCCAGGAGGGCAAGATCGTCGTCGACGGCATCGAGCTCACCGCCGGCGGTCACAATGTCGAGGAGGTGCGCCGCGACGTCGGCATGGTGTTCCAGCAGTTCAACCTCTTCCCACACCTGACGATCCTCGAGAATTGCATGCTGGCGCCGCTCAAGGTTCGCAAGACCTCGAAGGCCGACGCCGAGGCCACGGCGCGCAAGTACCTCGCCCGCGTCCGCATCCCCGAGCAGGCGGACAAGTACCCGGCCCAGCTTTCGGGTGGACAGCAGCAGCGGGTGGCGATCGCCCGCGCACTCTGCATGACGCCCCGGATCATGCTCTTCGACGAGCCGACCTCGGCGCTCGACCCGGAAATGGTCAAGGAGGTGCTCGACACCATGGTGGACCTCGCGAAGGAGGGCATGACCATGCTCTGCGTCACCCACGAGATGGGCTTCGCCCGCGCCGTGGCCGACCGCGTGATCTTCATGGACCAGGGCCAGATCATCGAGGAAGGCCCGCCCGACAGCTTCTTCGGCAACCCCCAGAACGAGCGCACGCGCGCCTTCCTCCAGCAGATCCATTGAGCGACCCCATGAGCAAGCCCGAGATCCTCCTCGTCGAGCCGATGATGCCCGCCATCGAGGCGCGGCTCGACGCCGGCTACGTCGTCCACCGGCTCTTCGACCCGGCGGGACGCGAAACCGCCCTCGCCGCCCGGCCCCGCATCCGCGCCGTGGTCACCGGCGGCGGCTCCGGCATCGGCAACGACTGGATCGAGGCGATGCCCGACCTCGGCATCGTCGCGATCAACGGCGTTGGCACCGATCGCGTCGACCTCGCGCTCGCCCGCTCGCGCGGCGTCGACGTGACCACCACGCCGGGCACGCTGACCGAGGACGTCGCCGACATGGGCATGGCGCTGGTGCTCACGGTGCTGCGCCGGATCGTCGAGGGCGACGGCTTCGTCCGGTCCGGCCGCTGGGCGGCGGGCGAGGGCTTCCCGCTCGGCGGCAGCCTGCGCGGCCGACGGCTCGGCATCCTCGGCCTCGGCCAGATCGGCCAGGCGCTCGCCCGCCGCGCCGCCGTCTTCGGCATGAAGGTGCGCTACTGGGACCGCGTCGCGATCCCCGGCGTCGACCTGCCCCGCCTGCCCGATCCCGCCGCGCTGGCGGCCGATTGCGACGTGCTCGCCGTCTGCGTCGCCGCCACGCCGGAAACCCGCGGTCTCGTCGACGCGGGCACGCTCGCCGCGCTCGGTCCCGCCGGCGTCGTCGTCAACATCGCCCGCGGCAGCGTGGTGAACGAGCCCGACCTGATCGCGGCCCTGCGTTCCGGCGCGATCGCCGCCGCCGGCCTCGACGTCTTCGAGAGCGAGCCGCGGATCCGCGAGGACTTTCTGTCGCTGCCGAACGTCGTCGTCACCCCGCATCAGGCGAGCGCCACGGTCGAGACCCGTGTCGCTATGGGCGAGGCCGTGCTCGCCAACCTCGCCGCCCACTTCACCGGCGTCCGGCCGCCGGCGCTGGTCAACTGAGGGGGCGGGCCGATGATCATCCGTCAGGCGCTGTTCGAGGGCAGCGTCCATCCTGGCCGCGAGGCGGAGTTCCGCGCCTATGTGGACGCCGCCCTGCTGCCGCTCTGGCGCCGCTTCCCCGGCGTCCGCGAAGTTCGCGTGCTGCACGAGATCGCCCGCGACGATGGCCTGCCCGAGGTCGCCATGGTGCTCTCCATGGCCTTCGACGCGCCCGAGGCGCTTCAGGCCGCGCTCGACTCGCCCGTCCGCTACGAGAGCCGCGAGGTCACGAAGGGACTCCTCGCGATGTTCGATGGCAAGGTCCGCCACCATGTCTTCGAGCTCGCGCGGAATGAGCCCGGCCGTGACTGACCCGCGCCGCGCCCTGATAGTGATGGGCGTTTCCGGCTGCGGCAAGACCTCGGTCGGCGAGGCCCTGGCCGCCCATCTCGGCGCGCCGTTCGTGGAGGGCGACGCGCTCCACCCCCGGGCCAATGTCGCGAAGATGGCCTCCGGCGTTCCCCTGACCGACGCGGACCGCTGGCCCTGGCTCTCGGCGATCGCGGACCGCGTCGCCGCCGAGCCCGCGCCGGTGATCGTCGTTTCCTGCTCGGCGCTCCGGCGCGCCTACCGCGACCACCTGCGCGCCGGCGCGGGGCGCCCGGTCGGCTTCGTCTACCTGCACGGCACCGAGGCCGTTCTGGCCGCGAGAATGTCGGCCCGCGAGGGACATTTCATGCCGTCGTCGCTGCTGGCGAGCCAACTCGCCACCCTCGAAGATCCGCGCGGCGAGCCCGGAGTCGTCGCCGTCGACGTCGACGCCCCGGTCGAGGCGGTCACCGCCGCCGCGATCGCCGCGGCCGGGAGCCTCCTGTGACCCCGCCGGCCATGCCGGGATGCGCGCAACAAGACTGACGCAGGGAGATTATCCATGGGCTTTCCGCTCTTCGACCTGACCGGGCGCCGCGCGCTCGTCACCGGCTCGAGCCAGGGCATCGGCCTCGCCCTCGCCACGGGCCTGGCCGAACATGGCGCCGAGATCGTGCTGAACGGCCGCGATCCCGACCGGGTGGCAGCCGCGGCCACCGCCCTCGCCGCGCGCGGCCACGTGGTCCGCGCCTCGGTCTTCGACGTGACCGATCCGGGCAATGTCGCCGAGGCGGTCGCGGCGCTGGAGGCCGAGGCTTCGATCGACATCCTCGTGAACAACGCCGGCATCCAGTTCCGCGCACCGCTCGAGGACTTCCCGATCGAGCGCTGGCGCACGCTGCTCGAAACCAACGTCTCGAGCCTTTTCTATGTCGGCCAGGCGGTCGCGCGGGGCATGATCGCCCGAGGCCGCGGCAAGATCATCAACATCGCCTCGGTGCAGAGCGAGCTCGCCCGCCCCGGCATCGCCCCCTACACCGCCACCAAGGGCGCCGTCCGCAACCTCACCCGGGGGATGGCGACCGACTGGGCCAAACACGGCCTGCAGGTCAACGCCATCGCCCCCGGCTATTTCCGGACCCCCCTCAACAAGGCGCTGGTCGAGAACCCCGACTTCTCGGCATGGCTCGCGGCCCGGACCCCGGCCGGACGCTGGGGCGAGGTCGGCGAGCTGATCGGCGCCGCCGTCTTCCTCGCCGGCGACGCCTCGTCCTTCGTGAACGGCCACACGCTTTTCGTCGACGGCGGCATCACCGTCAGCGTGTAGTAGTAGCGGCCAACCCGACTGGAGATCGTTTTTTGGGCGCGGCCTCGGACATCGGCGGCATCTTCGCTGGAGTCCGGAGATCGAGGCCGCCACCACGGTGGGGCTCACGTCTCACCGATCTCGTGGATGGCTTCGCCCCGCGGAAAGGCCAAGGAAACCTATGGGTAACTGAAAGCGCCGCCGGAGGCTTACCGGCGTGGTCTTGCTCGCCGCGGATCATTCCCCCAGATAGGAGCCCCGGACGCTCCGGTAGGCTTCAGGAGGTACGCCGATCACCCGTTCGTCCGATTTCGCCATCCGCGTGGAAGGCCTCGACTATGCCATCAACGGCCAGCCGGTCCTTTCGGGCATCACCCTGTGCTCGGACGCGCGCCGGATTGGCGTGATCGGGCGCAATGGCTCGGGCAAGAGCACATTGGCCCGACTGGTCGCAGGGCTTCTCGAGCCGAGCGCCGGTCGGATCCGCGCCGGGGGCGTCGATGTGTTTCGTGACCGGGCGGCGGCGCTGCGCACCGTCGGCATCCTGTTTCAGAATCCCGAACACCAGATCCTGTTTCCCTATGTCGGCGAAGAGATCGCCTTCGGCCTGCGCCAGCTCGGCGCGGACAAGGCCGAGGTCGAGACGAAGGTCGCGGAGGTCCTGCGCGCCTATGACAAGGCGCATTGGCGCGACGCGCCGGTCTCGAGCCTGTCGCAGGGGCAGAAGCATCTCCTCTGCGTCATGTCGGTTCAGGCAATGCGCCCGGCGCTGCTCATTCTCGACGAACCCTTCGCGGGCCTCGACATCCCGACCCGGCGCCAGCTCGCGCGCTATCTCGACCGGGGCGAGGCGGCGCTTCTGCACATCTCGCATGATCCGGCCGATCTCGGTGAGTATGACACGATCTACTGGCTCGATCGCGGGCGCATCGTCGCCGAGGGCCCGCCAGGCGAGGTGCTGCCGGCATTCACCGCGGAGATGACGCGGGCGGGGGATCTCGATGATCTTTCTGACCTCCCCCGTTAGGACCCGCGCGCATGGCTGGCCGGCGGGGCTGAAGCTCGCGCTGCTCTGCGTCGCGACGACCTGCCTCCTGCTGGTCGACCGGCCTTTCCTCTACGCGGCCCTGCTCGGCGTCGTGCTCGCCTGCTACGCGGCGCCCGGGCCGGCGTTCCTGAAGGCCGGCCTGCGCGGCCTGACGTTGCTCTGGCCCTTCGTCGCCGTCATGCTGCTCTGGCACCTCATCACCGGCGCCCCCCGGACCGGCGTCTCGATCTCGCTGCGCATGGTGCTGCTGGTGGCGCTCGCCAACCTCGTGACGATGACCACGCGGCTGGAGGAGATGACCGAGGTTCTGCGCTGGATCCTGACGCCGTTTCGCCGGATGGGCCTGCCGACGCATCTGCTCGAGACGGCGATCCCGCTGGTCGTCCGCTTCACCCCGGTGCTGGTCAGCCACGCCGAGACATTCGTGGTGTCCTGGCGTGCAAGATCCTTGCGCCGCCCCGGCTGGCGGCTCATCTTGCCGCTCGCCCTGCGGGCGCTCGATGATGCCGATCACGTCGGCGAGGCATTGCGCGCGCGGGGCGGCGCCCTGAAATCCGACGAGAAACCCCGACCCAACAAGCAGGAGTAAGGCTTTGGAGCGCACTATCGCCCATGTTTCCCTTTTCGCGGCCATGATCGCGGCCCTCGGCCTCGTGCCCCAGATCACGCTCGGATTCGGCGTGCCGATCACCGCCCAGACCCTCGGCGTGATGCTGGCGGGAGCCGTGCTCGGGGCGCGGCGCGGCGCGGCGGCGGCCGGGCTCTTCATCCTGCTGGTGGCGCTCGGCCTGCCGCTGCTGGCGGGCGGGCGGGGCGGCCTCGGCGTCTTCGTCTCGCCCACGGCGGGCTTCGCGCTCGGCTTCCCGGTCGCGGCCTTCTTCACCGGCCTCTTCGTCGAGCGGGTCCGGCTGCGCTCGGCGGGCCTCGCCGCCGGGCTCGGCGCGGTCTTCGGCGGGATCGTGGTGCTCTACATCATGGGCGCCGCGGGGCTCGCGATCGTCACCGGCAAGACGTTCCTTCAGGCGCTGGCGCTCGTCGCCGTCTTCATTCCCGGCGATCTCCTGAAGGCGGCGATCACCGGCATGCTGGTCCAGGCGCTGTCCCGTGTCCGGCCCCAGGCGCTGGCCTGGCACCGGAGCGCCAGCCCGGCGGTCAGCGGCCGTCCGTGAGCGAGGGCTGGTTCGCGGCCCCGCGCGGCGACCGGACGATCGGTTGCGGCGCGCGCGACCAGAATCGCGGCGCCGTCACCGCGCTTCTCGACTGCGTCGCCCACCGGCGCGGGATCGAGGCGCGCACGGAGGCGCCGTTCATCCGGCCGCGGGCCGAGCCCGGGTCCGTGCTGTGCTGCCAGACCTCGGGGTCTTCCGGACGGGTCAAGACGATCCGGCGGAGCCAGGCTTCGTGGATCGCGAGTTTCGAGGTGAACCGCGACCTGTTCCCGCTTTCGGATCGCGACGTCTACGGCGTGCTCGGCCATCTCGGCCATTCGCTGGCGCTTTATGCCACGCTCGAAGCACTGCACCTGGGCTCCGGCCTGCTGGTGTTGGCCGGGGACAGCCCGCGCGCCCAGATCCGCCAGCTGACCGAGGCGCGGGTATCGGTGCTCTATGCGACGCCGACGCAACTGCTCCAGCTGCGCGGAGCCGGGAGCCTGCCGTCCATCCGACATGTCTTCTGCGGCGGCGGGGCCCTGGACGCCGCCGGCCGCGCGGAACTGGCCAAGCTCTGCCCCGAGGCGCGGCTGCGCGAATTCTACGGTGCCTCCGAGACCAGTTTCATCACGATCGCGGACGCCGATACGCCGGAGGGTTCGGTCGGCCGCGTCTATCCCGGAGCGCGGCTCGAGATCCGCGACGGTGGCGAAATCTGGGTCGCCGGACCCTACCTGTTCGAGGGTTACGACGGGCCCGACGCGCCACCGGTCCGGCGCGACGGCGCCTTCATCAGTGTCGGCGATCTCGGCCATCTCGACCCGGCCGGGCATCTCTTCCTGCGCGGCCGGCGCGCGCGGATGGTGAAGGTCGCGGATCAGAACGTCTCCCTCGACGCGGTCGAGGCGGTGCTGGCGGCCTCGGGCGCGGCGATCTGCGCGGCCGTCGCGGTTCCGGATGCCCGGCGCGGCCAGGCGGTCGTCGCGGTGATCGAAGGCCCGCCAGACGACGCGCTCGCGGCGCGGCTGCGCCACGCGTGCCGCGACACCTTGGGCGCGCATGCCCGTCCACGCTGGATCCGCTTCGTGTCCCGGATGCCGCTGCTCGCCTCCGGAAAGCCGGACCTCGTCCGGCTGGCGCGGACCTTCGGCGGGCCGTGATGGCCGGCGCGGTGATCGTCGCCGCCGGCCGCACCGCCGTGGTGCCGCGGGGCGGCGCGTTCCGGACGCTGAGCATCCACCAGATCGCCCGCCCGGTCATCGCCGGCCTCCTCTCCGAGACCGGGGTCCGGGCCGGACAGGTGGGCGAGCTGATCCTTGCCAACGCGCTCGGCGCCGGCGGCAATCCGGCGCGGCTCGCGGCACTGGACGCGGGCCTGCCCGAGACGGTCGCGGGGCTCAGCATCGACCGGCAATGTTGCGGGGGCATGGACGCGATCCTGCTCGCCGACGCCCTCATTCGCGCGGGCCAACACGAGGTGGTGATCGCCGGGGGCGCGGAGAGTTATTCCCGCCGCCCGCTCCGGCTCCGCGCCGACCCTTCGGGCGGGCCGGCGGTCGCCTATGACCAGCCGCCGTTCACGCCCTGGCCCGGCCGCGACCCCGACATGGCCGAGGCGGCCGAGGCGATCGCCCGCGCCCTCGGCATTTCCCGCGCCGAGCAGGATGCCTGGGCCGTCGCGAGCCACGCCCGCGCCAGAGCGCGGGCCGCGCGCCTCAGGGCGGAGATCCGCCCGCTGGCCGGGCAGGTCTCGGACGCCTTCACCCGCGCGCTCACCCCGGCGCAGGCGGCGCGCGGCCCGGCGATCACCGGCGGCATCTCGGTCGCGAACACAGCCGTCGCGGCCGACGGGGCCGCCTTCTGCCTGCTGGTCTCGGAGACGCTCGCCCGGCGCCTCGGCCTCGACGGCGCGCGGATCACCGCGGGCGTCACCCTCGGCGCGGATCCGGCGCTGCCCGGTCTCGCCACGGTTCCGGCGATCCGCGAGGTGCTGGGCGGCGCCGGGCTGCGGCCGGTCGATCTCGCCCGCGTCGAGATCATGGAAGCCTTCGCGGTCCAGGCCATGGCCTGCGTCCGTCTCGCCGGCTTGCCAGAGGCGCGCGTCAACCAGGGCGGCGGGGCGCTGGCCCGCGGCCATCCGATCGGCGCCTCCGGCGCGATCAATCTGGTGCGCCTCCATCACGACCTGCGCCGGGATGGCGGCGGCACCGGGCTCGCCGCCATCGCGGCCGCCGGGGGTCTCGGGACCGCCCTCGTGCTCAGAAGCCCCGGAAGCTGGTGAATCCGGGCAGGTCCTCGCGGGCGGTGCGAACCTGGTTTTCCGGCGCGGCGGGATCGGCGTGGCCGAGCGCGATGCCGCAGACGACCATCTCATCCTCGCCGAGGCCGAGCGCGCGATGGATCAGCGGGCCGTAATTGGCCATCGCGCCGATGCCGGTCGTGCCGAGCCCAAGGCTTTCCGCGGCGAGGAAGAAGCTCATCAGGCTCATGCCGAGATCCATGAAACAGCCCGAACCCATGCCGCGCTCGATCGAGACGATCACGCCGACCGGCGCGCCGAAGAACGCATAGTTGCGCTGGAACTGCTCCCGCCGACCCTCAAGGTCGCGGCGCCCGATATCGAGCGCCGCGTAGAGGGCGAAGCCGGCCTCGCGCTGCCGGGCCTTGAGATGCGCCGGCATCGGCTTCGGGAAATAGGAATATTCCTCGGCGATGGGCAGATCGCTCTGCGCCGCGTCGAGCAGCAGGGCGACCAGCTCGCCCAGCGGATTGCCGGTCAGGACATGATAGCGACCCGGCTGCAGGTTCGCCCCGCTGGGCGCGAGCCGCGCCTGCCTGCAGATCTTCTCGATCGCCGCGCGCCCCACGGGCTCGTCGGTATATGCGCGGACCGAACGCCTGTCCCTGAGAAGGTTGTCGAATTCAGTCTCCATGAACCCACCGAAACCGTTGAGTCGGACGATCAAGGCGCCGTCCGCCCGGAAGGGGACCGCCCCGGGATGCCCGGAGAGCCTTGGCCCTGCCTTTACACCGCGCCGGCGCATGTCTCCAGTTCGGCGCGGCCGTCTTCCGCCCGGATGATTCCGCGCATCCGCGCAGGCGATCCCGGCTCCGGCAGGTGAAGAGGATGCCTTGCCCGTGATCGCCCTGCCCCGCGGGAAGCGCGACAGCGGCGCCTCAGCCTGCGCCGGCGGCCCGGGCGCCTCTCTCGATCCCGCCCGGATCCAGCCGGCTCCCGGCAGCCCTCTCCTTCTCGCGGGCTTCAACCGAAGCGACGGCCGTCCTCGGTGAAGGTCCAGCCGTTCGCCCCGAACGCCTCGTCGACGACGGCGTCGGAGGTCTGGTCGTCGTGCTCGCGCTCGCGCTGCCGGTAGAGCCAGCGCGCAAGGATCGTGGGCGGGTGCCGCCGCCCATCAGCGACACCGGCTTGGTGGCGAGGGTGATGCCGAGGTGCCCACAGATCGCCTCGATCCCCGCGGCGTCGCCGTCGAACCGGCGGCGGGCATGGCGCCGTGGCCGCCGTCGCCGGCCTGGCTCAGCACGAGCTTGTGGAAAGGGATGTCGCGCGCGGGCGCGATCGTGATCTTCTGGGTGGCAGTCGCCATCGGTGTTCACTCCGCGACGGCGCCGGGAGACCCTCTCCCGGACCCCTATCCGTCGCGAAGCAAAGCGCCACCCCCTCACTCTCAGCGGCCGTCAGGCAATGTCGGGCGGTAGTTTCGTCGGTCAGGGCGGAGAGCCATCGTTCCTTGGTAGAACGCGGCAAGAGAAGCCTTTCCCGGAAGCAGTCGTAGTCGGCAGCGAGGAGCTTGGCCGCGGAGTGAGGCCGCTGTCTGTATCACCCGCCTTGCCTCGCCGGGATCCCGAGGAAGGCCAGGCATCCGGCCTGGTCGACGGTGATCCTCCGGTACCGGCGCGCGATCAGGCCCTGACGCTCGAAGTCGCGCAGCATCTCGCCGAGCGCGGTGCGGGAGAGGTTGGCGATGGTGGCGAGCTCCTCCTGGCTCGCGACGATCTCGCGCGGCTCCGGCCCGGCGAGCGGGCCGTGGCAGGCGGCGAGGCGGAGCAGCGTCGCCATCAGCCGGCGGCGCGGGTCGCGGATCATCAGGTCGGCGGCGACGCCCGCCGCGAGCAGCGACTGCTGGATCGGCAGCACCGCGAGCCAGCGCCACGCCTGTGGGTCCCGGGCGGCGATCGCCTCGAACTCGGCCATCGGCAGGCGCAGGAGAACGCTCGTCCGCGTGGCGACGACCCCGAGCCGCCGAGGGTCGCGGGTCACGGTCGGACCGGCGCCGATCCAGAAGCCCGGGCCAGCGAAATGGCCGAAGAGCGCGCCTCGATCCATCGAGGCGAGCTCGATCGCGACCCCGCCGGCCGCCAGTCCCCAGAGGCCGCCCGGCGGGTCGTCGGGCCGGTAGACCGAGGTCCCGCCCTTGATCCGGCGCAATTCGCAGCGGCCGAGCACAGCGTCGCGGAAGTCGGCCGGAGTCGCCGCGAGCCAGCCGCGCGCGCCAAGAACCGACCGGGCATCCGAGATATTCACGCCTTTTCCCTCCGGGACTGGCCGCCGGCGGCCAGACTATCGCCGCTGCCCGTGCTATTGAAGAGCGCGTGGACAGGGCGCGCGGGAGGCCGGGATGAGGATATCATTGCTTGCGACGGCCGTGGCGCTGGCGCTGGCCGCGGGCGTCGGTCTCGGCGCGCCGGCTCATGCCGAGAGCGCCGCGTCGGGCGACCAGTGGGTGACCGAGGCGGGGCGCACCCCGGACGGCAGGATCATCGTCACCCGCGAGAACTTCGTCGTCGCCGAGACCGACCGGTATTTCGCCGAGCACAGCGCGAAATATCCGGTCAACGCCATCCGCCATGCGCGGACTTTCTCCAACGTCGAGAATCAGGTGGTGATCCGCGAGAACAAGGACGCGCTCTACAGCCAGGCGGTCGTCGATATCTCCAAGGGGGCGGTGATCGAGAACCCGCCCTGGGACAAGTACTCGATCATCCAGATCATCGACGAGAACGAATATTCCTTCGCCCACCTCTATCCCGGCGAGGCGATCACCCTCACCCCCGACATGGTGTCGATGGGCACGCACGTCTTCCTCAACATCCGCACCGAGGTGCGGCCCGAGGACGGCGACGGCTTCTACGACGCCCACCGGCATCAGGACGCCTACCTGATCGCGGCGGCCTCCGCCGAGCCCTACCAGCTCAAGGGCTTCGACCCGGCGTCGCTGGCGAAGGTGCGGGGCGAGTTGCTGCTGGAAAGCGCCAAGGTCAATTCGTGGTCGGCCTTCGGGACGAGGGACGCGGTCGATCCCGAGCAGTTCGTGATCGCCGCCGCCGGCGGCTGGGCGGGGCTGCCGAAGGATTATGCCGTCTACTGGCCGAAGATCGTTCCCGAGGGCAAGGCGGCCGAGCTCGCGCCCTCCGAGCTCACCCTCCCCAAGGCGCCCCTCGACTACGACAAGGGCGGCTTCTTCTCGGTGACCACCTACGGCCCCGACGGCTTCATCGCGACCGAGGACTACGCGCTCAGCAACCGGACGGCGAAGCCGAACGACGACGGCGGCGTCACCTTCCACTTCAACGCGCCCGGCCAGCCGAACAACATCACCACCGTCGACGGCTGGACGATGACCCTGCGCTTCTATCGTCCGACCAGCTTCGAGGCGATCAAGGCCTACATCGACGACCTCACGGCCAACGACGTGCAGATCGAGCCGATCGAGAAATGAGCCCGGGACGAAACCGGGATGGGAGGAGCCACGCAATGAAGTCGCACGCGATGCTCGGGGCGGCCCTCGCCGCGCTCGCCCTCACGCCCGCGCATGCCCAGCCCGTCCCCCCGGGGCAGGTTCCCCCGCCGGCGAGCGCGGCCGAGGTCCCGGGGCCCGTCGCGGGGGCGCCGGTCTCGCCGGCCTACGCCGAGGCGATCGGCCGCATGGCCTATGTCTGGGGCTGGCCGCTCGTCAACATGCACAACCGGCAGAAGCTCTTCGCCACGGCGCCCTATCCCGGGCTGCTTGGCGGCGTGCTGCCCGTCGCGCCGCTGAACCGGGTCAGCATGCTCTCCGACTACCTGCGCCCGGAACAGCGCTTCGTCACCTCGCCGAACCAGGACGTGGTCTACGGCGCGGGCTTCCTCGCGCTCGATGAGGACGCGGTGGTCGTCCAGGTCCCCGACTTCGGCAACCGGTTCTGGGTCTACCAGATCGTCGACCAGCGCACGGACTCCTTCGCCCGCATGGGCATCCAGTACGGCACCGGGCCGGGCCACTATCTCCTCGTCGGCCCGGACTGGCACGGCGAAATCCCCGCGGGCATCAATGGCGTCTACCGCTCGCCGACCAACCTCGGTGCCATCTTCCCGCGCATCCTGATGGACGACACCGCCGAAGATCGGGCGGCGATCCAGCCGCTGCTCGACCAGGTCATGGTCTATCCGCTCGCGGACTACACCGGCGCGATGCAGACGACCGACTGGTCCGCCTCGCCCGAGATCCCGAGCCCGGGCGGCGGCGGCGACGGCGAGACCCAGTGGGTCGTTCCCGAGAAGTTTTTCGACGAGCTGCCCGCCGTCATGGCCGAAACCCCGCCGCTGCCCGGCGAGGAAGGGCTCTATGCCATGATCGGCTTCGCGCTCGACGCCGCGGCGAAGGACCCGGCGCTCAAGGCGGCGCTGACCAGGGCCGCGACCGAGACCGAGGCCGACGTCATCTCCGGCATGTTCGAGTTCCGCGACAACGGCGTGGAGGCCGGGAACGGCTGGCGGACCCAGAAGAACGCCGCCCGCTTCGGCTTCGACTACTTCCAGCGCACGGCGACCGCCAAGGGCAACATGTTCTCGAACGTTCCCGACGAGACGATGTACTTCGGCGCGGACTTCGACAGCGGCGGCGACCGGCTGAACGGGTCCAACGCCTACACTGTCACCTTCCCGGCCGGCCAGCTGCCGCCGGTGGACGGCTTCTGGTCGCTGACCCTCTACAACGAGCAGCATTTCTTCCACCCGAACCCGCTGAACCGCTTCTCGCTCGGCACCAAGAGCAAGTCGCTGGTCACCAACCCCGACGGCGGCCTCACCCTCCACGTGCAGCCCGAGAACCCTGGCGGCGAGCGGGAAGCGAACTGGCTCCCGGCGCCCGAGGGCAACTTCTCGCTCTACATCCGGGCCTACTGGCCAAAGGAGGCCATCACCAACGGCGCCTGGGCGCCGCCGGCCATCGCGAAGGCGCCGCGTCCTTCGCCATAGCCATTTCGCGCCACGGTCGGCCGGCGCGCCGCACCCGCGAGGCTTGGGGCGTCGCGCCCTCCCAGCGCCGGAAGGCCCGGAGGCAGTGGCTCGGGTCGGCGTAGCCGAGCGCCTGCGCGACGGTTGCCACCGGGGCGCCGGCCCCGTCGAGGAGGCGCCGCGCCTCCAAATGCCGCCAGGCGTCGACCCGGTCCTCGAAGCTCTCCCCGGTTTCCGAGAGGCGACGCCGCAGGCTGCGCGGCGAAAGCCCGAGTCGCTCCGCCGCCAGGGACAGCTCGCCGGACGACGCCAGCCTCTCGATCAGTCTGCCGAGCGCGCGCAGGATCTGCTCATCCTCCGGTGCCGGCGGCAGCGCCGGCGGCGTCGAGACCTTCGCCTCGACCAGCGCGGCTCCGGCCGCCCCGAGCCGGCGAGGGTCCGCGGCCTGGCCGAGCTCGACGCCGATGGCCGGCTCGCCGGTCAGGCGGGCCACGTCCTCGAGCAGCGCACAGACCTGCGCCCGCGCGACGTATCGCGCCGACCGGTGTCCCTCGTGCGCGCCCGGGCCAGCAGCGGCCCCTCCGCCACGCCCCGCGCCGCGAGCCGGCCCGGCAGCATGTGAAGGAGCGCGAGATCGACCGGGTTCCTGTCGTACATGGCGCCTCGGAGAAAGCGAGCGGCCCGCGCCCCCCCGTCACGATCATCAGGCGATCTGGCGCTGAAGGAAAGCCGCGCATTCGGGCGCCGTCACCCCCCGCCCGCGAAGACGAGAAGGCAATCAGACGCCGTCGCCTCGTGCGGCGACGGCGTCGTAGAGGGACGGCGCGGCTCCCGGACGCGACGCCTCGTGCCCTTCGCGCTCAGCGCGAACGTCGCACCCGCTCCCCAGATCGGTCAGGCCTTGACGGCCGGCGGCGGGGCCCAGCCGCCGTCGCGGATCGACGGAGGGGTCCGGGTCGGCAGAAAGACCCGGAGCGTCAGGGCGAAGGGCGCGGCCGGGGCCGGGGCCAGTTCGCCTCCTTGTCCGCGCCCGGCGACTGGTTCTCGAAGTAGAGCGTCGCCGAGCCGTCCGCGTTCTCCTCGAAGGTGTCGCGGGTGCCGAGGGTCAGCCGGTCGAGCTTGTTCGGGTGGAACCACAGCCAGCCGCCCCGGGACAATTCGTCCGCCATTCCCGTGCCCGATACCGAGAGACGACGCGCGGCCCCGACGCGCATGTCCCGCTTTGGATCATCCTTGACGAGGCAAACATCGATCCGCCGGAACACAGCTACTATTTCGGGCCGGGCGCGGAGATCGGGGCCTTCAGCGCTCGTTTCACGGAGGCCGTCCAAGCCATCATGATCCAGGCGATCAAGGAGCGGAGGCTCAGCCGTATTATCCGTCGATAGAGTGGGGTCAGGCGGGGGGGGGACGCCGACATTCGAGCCCACTCGCGACCGAACGTTCGGCACCCGTCATCGGCCATCCTCTGCGAGAATTGGTCAGGCCCGCCTTTATGGCTTCTTTACGACGCCGGCCGCCGCGCCGGCTCGATCGCTTATGCCCCCGGTGCCACCTGTGCGTCCGAACCCGGCACAGGAGATACCGATGCCCGACCTGATCCTCGTCGCCCTCGCCGCGGCCAGCTTCGCGCTCTTCGCCGGCTATGCCGCGCTGTGCGACCGGCTGTGAGACCCGCCATGACCCTCGACTATACGCTCGCCGCCATGGTCGCCGCCGGCCTCCTCGTCTATCTCGCCTGGGCGCTGGTGCGCCCGGAACGGTTCTGAGGCCGCCCATGACCGTCAATGGCTGGATCCAGATCGCCCTTTTCTGCGCCCTCGTCGGCGCCCTCGCGCGGCCGCTCGGCGGCTGGCTCGTCCGCGCCCTCGACGGCCGCGTGCCGGGCGCCGCGCTCGAGCGTCCGCTCTACCGCATCGCCGGGGTCGACCCGCGCGAGGAGCAGTCGTGGCTCGGCTACGCGCTGGCGCTCCTCGCCTTCAACCTCGCCGGCGTGCTCCTTCTCTACGCGCTGCAGCGCCTGCAGGGCGGGCTGCCGCTCGACCCCGCGGGCCTGCCCGGCGTCGCGCCGGAGCTCGCCTTCAACACCGCCGTCTCCTTCGTCACCAACACCAACTGGCAGAACTACGGCGGCGAGACCACGATGAGCCACCTGACCCAGATGGCCGGGCTTACCGTGCAGAACTTCCTGTCGGCGGCGACCGGCATCGCCGTCGCCGTCGCGCTGATCCGCGGCTTCGCGCGCGCCTCGTCGAAGCGCGTCGGCAACTTCTGGGTCGACCTGACCCGGATCACCCTCTTCGCTCTGCTGCCGCTCTCGGCATTCCTCGCTCTCGTCCTCGTCGCCCTCGGCATGCCGCAGACGCTGGCGGCCTCGATCGACACGACCACGCTCGAAGGCGCGCACCAGAGCATCGCCATCGGGCCCGTCGCCAGCCAGGTCGCGATCAAGATGCTCGGCACCAACGGCGGCGGCTTCTTCAACGTCAACGCCGCGCATCCGTTCGAGAACCCGTCCGCGCTGGCGAACCTGATCCAGATGGTCGCGATCTTCGCGCTCGGCGGGGCGCTGACCAACGTCTTCGGCCGCATGGTCGGCGACGAGCGCCAGGGCTGGGCGATCCTCGGCGCGATGGGTGTGCTCTTCCTCGCCGGCGTCGCCGTCACATACTGGGCCGAGGCGGCCGGCAATCCGCTCGTCCACGCGCTCGGGGTCGAGGGCGCCAACATGGAGGGCAAGGAGGTGCGCTTCGGCCCGGCGCTGTCGGCGCTCTTCGCGGTCATCACCACCGCCGCCTCCTGCGGCGCGGTCAACGCCATGCACGACAGCTTCATGCCGATGGGCGGCTTCGTGCCTCTCCTCAACATGCAGCTCGGCGAGGTCATCGTCGGCGGCGTCGGCGCCGGGCTCTACGGGATGCTGATCTTCGTCCTCGTCGCGATCTTCGTCGCCGGGCTGATGGTCGGCCGCACGCCGGAATATGTCGGCAAGAAGATCGAGGCGCGCGAGGTGAAGCTCGCGATGCTCGCGATCCTGTCGCTGCCGCTCGCGATGCTCGGCTTCACCGCCGTCGCCGCCGTCCTGCCCGACGCCGTGGCCTCGATCGCCAACCCCGGTCCGCACGGCTTCTCGGAGATGCTCTACGCCTATACCTCCGCCGCCGCGAACAACGGCTCGGCCTTCGCCGGGCTCTCCGGCAACACGCCGTGGTACAACCTGACGCTCGGGGTCGCGATGCTGATGGGCCGCTTCCTCGTCATCGTTCCGGCCCTCGCCATCGCCGGCTCGCTCGCCGCCAAGAAGACCGTGCCCGCCTCGGCCGGCTCGCTTCCGACTCACGGTGGCCTCTTCGTCGGGCTCCTCGTCGGCGTGATCCTGATCGTCGGCGGCCTCACCTTCTTCCCGGCCCTCGCCCTCGGCCCCGTCGTCGAGCAGCTGGCGATGGCCGCCAGCCAGACCTTCTGACCAGATCTTCCGAACGGACCCCGATCATGTCACGCTCCACGACCGCTCTCCTCGCTCCCAAGATCGTCCTGCCGGCGCTCGGCTCGGCCTTCGCCAAGCTCGATCCGCGGGCGATGGTCCGCAACCCGGTGATGTTCGTCGTCGAGGTGGTGGCGCTCCTCACGACCGTCCTCTTCGTCCGCGACCTCGCGACGGGCGGGCCGAACCTCGGCTTCAGCTTCCAGATCGTGCTCTGGCTCTGGTTCACCCTCGTCTTCGCCAATTTCGCCGAGGCGATGGCCGAGGGCCGCGGCAAGGCGCAGGCCGACACGCTGCGCGCCACCCGCAGCACCACGCCGGCGAAGCGGCTGATCGACGTCGGCGACCCCGAGCTCTACGAGGGTGCCCCCGCCGAGGACCTCGAGCCGGGCGACGTCGTCGTCGCCGACGCCGGCGACGTCATCCCCGGCGACGGCGAGGTCATCTCCGGCGTCGCCTCGGTCAACGAGGCCGCGATCACCGGCGAGAGCGCCCCGGTCATCCGCGAGTCGGGCGGCGACCGCTCGGCGGTGACCGGCGGCACCACCGTCATCTCCGACCGCCTCGTCATCCGGATCACCTCGTCGCGCGGCAACTCGTTCCTCGACCGGATGATCGCGCTGATCGAGGGCGCGGAGCGGCGGAAGACCCCGAACGAGATCGCCCTCAACATCCTGCTCGTCGGGCTCACCATCGTCTTCGTCTTCGCCGTCGCCTCGATCCCGAGCTTCGCCGCCTATGCCGGCGGCGCCATCGGGGTGATCGCGCTGGTCGCGCTCTTCGTCACGCTGATCCCGACGACGATCGGCGCGCTCCTCTCGGCGATCGGCATCGCGGGGATGGACCGGCTCGTCCGCTTCAACGTGCTCGCGATGTCGGGCCGCGCCGTCGAGGCCGCGGGCGACGTCGACACGCTCCTCCTCGACAAGACCGGCACCATCACCCTCGGCAACCGCCAGGCGACCGAGTTCCTGCCTGTCCGCGGCGTCGCCGAGCGCGACCTCGCCGACGCCGCGCAGCTCGCCTCGCTCGCCGACGAGACCCCCGAGGGCCGCTCGATCGTGGTGCTGGCGAAGGAGAGGCACGGCCTGCGCGAGCGCGACATGGCGGCGCTCGGCGCGACCTTCGTCCCCTTCACCGCCCAGACCCGGATGAGCGGTGTCGATTTCGGCGGCGGCGTCATCCGCAAGGGCGCGGTGGACGCGGTGCTGGCGTCGGTCGGCGTCGCCTTGCCCCAGCGCCAGGCCGCCGGCGCGGCGCGACCCGCCGTTGCCGTCCCCGAAGCGGCGCGCGAGGCGCAGGCGCTGGCCGAGACCATCGGCAAGGCCGGCGGCACCCCGCTCGCCGTGGCGAAGGACGGGCGCCTCCTCGGCGTCGTCGCGCTGAAGGACATCGTCAAGGGCGGCATCCGCGAACGCTTCGCCGAGCTGCGCCGCATGGGCATCCGCACGGTGATGATCACCGGCGACAACCCGATGACCGCCGCCGCCATCGCCGCCGAGGCCGGCGTCGACGATTTCCTCGCGGAAGCCACGCCCGAAGCGAAGCTCGCGCTGATCCGCGAGGAACAGGCCAAGGGCAAGCTCGTCGCCATGTGCGGCGACGGCACCAACGACGCCCCCGCGCTCGCCCAGGCCGATGTCGGGGTCGCGATGAACACCGGCACGGTCGCGGCGCGCGAGGCCGGCAACATGGTGGACCTCGACAGCGACCCGACGAAGCTCATCGAGGTCGTGGAGATCGGCAAGCAGCTGCTGATGACCCGCGGCTCGCTCACCACCTTCTCGATCGCCAACGACGTGGCGAAATACTTCGCCATCATCCCGGCGATGTTCGCCGCGGTCTACCCGCAACTCGGCGCGCTCAACGTCATGCACCTCGCGACGCCCGAGAGCGCCATCCTCTCGGCGATCGTCTTCAACGCGCTCGTGATCATCGCGCTGATCCCGCTCGCGCTGCGCGGCGTCACATACCACGCCATCGGCGCCGGGGCGCTCCTCCGCCGCAACCTCGCGATCTACGGCCTTGGCGGCCTCGTCGCTCCCTTCATCGGCATCAAGCTCATCGACCTCGCGATCACCGCGATCGGTCTCGCCTGAGGAACCCCGCCATGCTCAAGCAGCTCCGCCCCGCCGTCGCGATGCTCCTCGCGCTGACGCTCGTCACCGGCCTCCTCTACCCCCTCGCCATCACCGGCGTCGTCCAGGCGCTCCTGCCGGCCCAGGCCAACGGCGGCCTGATCGAGAAGGACGGCGCCGTCGTCGGCTCCGCCCTGATCGGCCAGTCCTTCACCAGCCCCCGCTACTTCCACGGCCGCCCTTCCGCGACCGCGCCCGGGCCCTACAACGCTGCCGCCTCTTCCGGCTCCAACCTCGGCCCGACCAATGCCGCGCTGATCGCCCGCGTCCGCGCCGACGCCGAAACCCTCAAGGCCGAGAACCCCGGCGCGCCCGTCCCGATCGATCTCGTCACCACCTCCGCCTCCGGCCTCGACCCCGACATCAGCCCAGAGGCCGCCGCCTTCCAGGTGCCGCGCGTCGCCGCCGCCCGCGGCCTGTCCGAGGACCGGCTCCGCGCCCTCGTCGCCGCCCATACCGAGCCGCGCACCCTCGGCGTGATCGGTGAGCCCCGGGTCAACGTGCTCGCCCTCAATCTCGCCCTTGACGAAGCGGCGGCGCGGTAAGCAGCCTCAGCCATGGTCGAGGAAGCCGAGAAACGTCCGTCGCCGGACGCCCTGCTCGAGGAGGCCCTGCGCGAGACGCGGGGCCGCCTGAAAATCTTTCTCGGCGCCGCCCCCGGGGTCGGCAAGACCTACGCCATGCTGTCCTCCGCCCGGGCCCGCCGCGACGACGGCCTCGACGTGGTGATCGGCGTCGTCGAGACCCACGGCCGCGCGGAAACCGCGGCCCTGGTCGCTGGCTTCGAGACAGTCCCGCGTCGGCGCATCCCCTACAAGGGCCGCGTCCTCGAGGAGATGGACCTCGACGCCATCCTCGCCCGCCGCCCCGCGCTCGTCCTCGTCGACGAGCTCGCCCACACCAACGCCCCCGAGGGCCGCCACCCGAAGCGCTGGCTCGACGTCGAGGAACTGCTGGCGGCGGGCATCGACGTCTACACCACGCTCAACATCCAGCACGTCGAGAGCCTCAACGACATCGTCGCCCGGATCACCCGCATCCGCGTCCGCGAGACGGTGCCCGATTCGATCATCGCCCGCGCCGACGACATCGAGGTCGTCGACATCACCCCCGACGACCTGATCCAGCGCCTCAAGGACGGCAAGGTCTACGTCCGCGAGACGGCGAGCCGCGCCCTCGGTCATTATTTCTCCCCCGGCAACATCACCGCGCTGCGTGAATTGGCGCTCCGCGGCGCCGCGGCCCGGGTCGACGCCCAGCTCCTCACCCACATGCAGGCGAACGCCATCGCAGGCCCCTGGCCCGCCGGCGAGCGCGTCCTTGTCTGCGTTTCCGAGGACCGCGCCGCCGCCGGCCTCGTCCGCTACGCCAAGCGGCTCGCCGACCGCCTGCACGCGCCCTTCACCGCGGTCGCCATCGAAACACCGCGCTCCGCCGAGCTGCCCGAGCCCGCGCGCGACCGCATCGCCGACACCCTCCGCCTCGCCGAACGCCTCGGCGGCGAGGCGCTGACCCTGCCGGGCGGCGGCGGCGGCATCGCCGAGGACATCCTCGCCCACGCCCGCGCCCAGAACGTCACCCAGATCGTCGTCGGCAAATCCTCCCGCTCGCGGTTCTTCGAGCTCCTGCACGGCTCGGTCGTCCACGACCTCGTCCGCCGCTCGGGCGGCATCAGCGTCCAGGTCATCGCCGGTGAAGCGGCCATCGACGACCCGGTCCCGCCCAAGACCGTCCGCACCCGCCCCGAGGCGCGCCGCCTCGACCCCATTCCCTACGCCGCCGCGCTCCTCGCCGTGGTCGCCGCCTTTGCGCTCGTCAAGCTCATCCAGCCGCTCGTCGGCATCGAGTCGCTCGACCTCGTGTTCCTGACCGCGATCGTCGCCGTCGCCGTCCGGTTCGGCCTCTGGCCCTCGCTCCTCGCGGTGGCGGCGGGATCGCTCGCCTACAACTTCTTCTTCCTGCCGCCGCTCTACACGCTCACCATCGCCAATCCGACCAACGTCGCGGCGCTCGTCCTTTTCACCGCCGTCGCCATCCTCGTCTCGAACCTCGCCGCGCAGGTGCGCGGCCAGGCGCTCGCCGCCCAGGCGCGCGCGCGCACCACCGAGTCGCTCTATTCCTTCAGCCGAAAGCTCGCCGGCGTCTCCACCCTCGACGATCTGCTCTGGGCCACCGCCTACCAGATCGCCGCCGAGCTCGACGTCCAGGTCGTGCTGCTGCTTCCCGACGCGGACGAAGGCATCGCCGTGCGCGCCGGCTACCCGCCGGAGGACACCCTCGGCGCGGCCGACATCGCCGCCGCGAAGTGGAGCTTCGAAAGCGGTCGCCCCGCCGGCCGCGGCGCCGACACCCTGCCCGGCGCCCGGCGGCTCTTCATGCCGCTCCGCACCGGCCGCGGCGCCGTCAGCGTCGCCGGCCTAGACAGCGAGCGCCCCGGCCCGATCCTGACGCCGGAGCAGCGCCGCGTGTTCGACGCCCTCGCCGACCAGGCCGCCGTCGCCATCGAGCGCGTCACCCTCGTCGAAGGCGTCGAGGCCGCCGCCCGCGCCGCCGAGGCCGACCGCCTGCGCCAGGCGCTCCTCACCTCGATCTCGCACGATCTGCGCACCCCCCTCGCCGCCATCCTCGGCGCCGCCGGCACGCTGCGCGACTTCGGCCCCGATCTCGACGCCGCGGCCCGCGCCGAGCTCCTCGGCACCGTCCACGCCGAGGCCGAGCGCCTCAACCGCTTCATCGCCAACCTCCTCGACATGACCCGGCTCGAAGCCGGCGCCGTCGTGCCGAACGCCTCGCCCCACGACGTCACCGAAATCGTCGGCAGCGCGCTGCAGCGGGCCGCGCGGGTGCTCGCCGGCCACCAGGTCGCGATCGGCCTCGACGACGACCTGCCGATGGTCGCCATCGACCCGGTGCTGCTCGAGCAGGTGCTGTTCAATCTCCTCGACAATGCCGCGAAGTACGCCCCCGAAGGCTCGACGGTCCGCATCGAGGCCAGGCCTTCGATCGGCGGCGGCACGGTGATCCGCGTGCTCGACGAGGGCGAGGGTCTGCCGCCGGACCAGCTCGAGCGCGTCTTCGACAAGTTCCACCGTGTGCAGAAGGGCGACCGGGTCCGCGCCGGCACCGGCCTCGGCCTCGCCGTCTGCCGCGGTTTCGTCGAGGCGATGGGCGGCACCGTCACCGCAGCCAACCGCGAGGGCGGCCCCGGCGCCGTCTTCACCGTCCGCCTGCCCGCGTCCGCCACCGCCAGCGCGGACCACGCCGCATGACCGCGGCGCCGGTCCGAGTCCTCGTCGTCGACGACGAGCCGGCGATCCGGCGCCTCCTCCGCACCGGCCTCGGCTCGCAGGGCTACGCCGTCGCCGAGGCCGCCACCGCCGCCGAGGCGGAGCGCGGCCTGGGCGGCGCCGACCTCGTCCTCCTCGACCTCGGCCTCCCCGACGCCTCCGGCCAGGAGCTCCTCGCCCGGTGGCGCGCCGCCGGCAAGGCGGTCCCGGTCGTCATCCTCTCCAGCCGCTCCGACGAGGCCGGCATCGTCGAGGCGCTGGAGCTCGGCGCCGACGACTACGTGACCAAGCCCTTCGGCATGCGCGAACTCGTCGCCCGCATCCGCACCGCGCTCCGCCATCGCCTCGCCCGCGACGGCGAGGAGCCGGTCTTCCGCGCCGGCGGCCTCTCGGTCGACCTCGTCCGCCGAACCGTCCGCCGCGACGGCGCCGAGGTGGCACTCACCCCGCGCGAGTACGACATCCTGCGCGTCCTCGTGCGGCACGCCGGCAAGGTCCTGACCCACGCCTTCCTGATCCGCCAGGTCTGGGGCGGCGGCGGCGACGTCCAGAACCTCCGCGTCCACGTCCGCCAGCTCCGCCAGAAGATCGAGCCCGACCCGCAGCGGCCGACCCACATCCGAACCGAGACGGGCGTCGGCTACCGCCTCAACACCGAGACCGAAATCAGCTCGGCATGATACACCTGCGCTCGAATGGCGGCTTTCCAGTCACCATTGGGGCCGAAGTTGCCCGGCGACCTCGGCCCATCGCTTCACGCTGCCTGATCGGGCAACCGCTTCGCCGTCGCCTCCATGTCGAGCCGTGCATCCTGATGCGGCTTGTCCCCGGCGACGGCGGTGATCCCTTGCACGAAGTCGAAGACACTCTCCGGCGGCCGCCCTTCCTCCGCCAGCACCGCGCCGATGATCCGCCCGGACTTCGGCCGCGAGAAGCCGCGCTTGCGCAGGAACTCGGTCCGGTCGTCGTCGCCGCGCGCGGCGGGTTTGCGCCGGGTCCGGCTGGTCTTCGGCGCAGGCTGAGGCGCGACGTTCGCCGGCTTGCGTCCAAGCCCGATCTCCTTCGCGAGCTCGTGGCGCTTCCGTGAACAATTCGGCGCGACCATCGGGTAGTCGGATTTAGGCCCCATTTCGCCCGGTATTCGTCAGGCGTCATGCCATAGGCGGTCATCAGATGCCGCTTCAGCATCTTGAGCTTCTTCCCGTCCTCCAGGCAGACAAGGTAGTCGTCGGTTACTGACCGCCTGATCGGCACCGCCGGGGTGAGTTCGACCGACGGCTGTCGCTGGCGAACGCGCTCAGCGTTTCGAACACGGACTGGATCACCGGCGCGACCTCGCTACGCGCGAGGAGGTTGTTGGCGAGATATGCCGAGACGATCTCGCCGGTGAGCGCGAGCAATTCGCTGCGGCTGATCGCGGCTTCTTCCGACATGGTGGTCCTTTCGACGACGGCGCCTCCAGATCGTCCGCCAGGAGTTGCCGAAGTCGACCAAACCTTTATCAACGGGACCGGTGTAGTGCGCAATACCATTCATGAATTCACCGCGCGCAGGTCAGCTATGCTTTAACGCGGCAATGACCCCGCCGCACGAACGAAATGCCAGCGGCGACGTCAGCGATCCACAGCCGCCGACTGTCGCAAACGCTTCCACCGTCTGCTGCTTTGCGCCAAGATCGGCCCTTCACCTCGTGCAATCGCGCGGGACGTGATGGGCGGAGAGCCGGCGTTCTTGGTGCTCGAAGTCGGCGCCACAGGCGCAAAGAGCGGTCATTCGCGCCTGCGTGTCCCGCGCGGACCGGCTTCGGGTGAAATGGTGGCCGTTGGGAGCTGTTCGGTCTACGCCGATCCGCCCGGGCGTGACACCCGCCACGCGCTGGGGGTGGCGCCGCAGAGGCGGCGGAAGGCGTTGGTGAAGGCGCTGGTGTCGGAATAGGCGAGCGCGGCCGCGATCTCGGTGATGCTGAGGCGGGTGCCGGCGAGGAGGCGCTGGGCGATGTCGACGCGGGTTTGGGCGAGGAGGCCGCGGAAGCTCGTCTCCTCGCGTTGGAGCGCGCGCTCGAGGAGGCGCGGGTGCATGAGGAGCGCCTCGGCGATGTCCTCGATGAGCACCTCGCCGAAGACGATGCGGGAGCGGAGCAGGCGGACGAGCTGGTCGGAGGTGCGCGGCGTCTCGACCGCCCAGTAGTCGCGCACCCGCTCGGCCAGGGCGGCCCGCGGCACCGGGTCGGCGCCCCTGACCGGCAGGTCGAGCATGGCGCTCGGGAAGACGAGCGCGGTCTGGCTGGCGTCGAAGGTGACGGGCACGCCGAAGAAGCGGCGGTAGGGCGCGGGGTCGGCGGGGGCCTTGCGGGCGAGGAGCACCTGCTCGGGGACGGCGCCGCAGAGCTCGCGCATCAGGGTGAAGCCGACGGCGATCGATCCGTCCTCCATGTGCTCGGCGCCCGGCGCCTGGCGCTCGTAGACCGCGTAGCCGGCCCAGGCCGTGCCGTCGCGGACCATCAGGTAGGGTACGCCGCCGCGGACGTAGCGGTGCTGGTTCTCGACGAGGTCGAGGAGGGCGCGGCCCCAGGTCGGGGCGTGGCGCATGAGCTGGCCGACGACGCCGAGGCTCTCGGCGCCGTTGCCGGCGCCGGCGAGGAGGCCGAGGTGGGCGCAGCCGCTGCGCTCGGCGCCGAGGGCGAGCAGGCGGCAGGCGGCGGGGAAGGGAATGCGGTTCTCGCGGTCGTCGAGGTCGGCGAGGGCGATGCCGGCGTCGGTGGCGAGCCGGGCGGGATCGACGCCGCGCTCGCGCACGAGCCGCGGCACCCCGATCAGCGCGCCGACGCGTTGCCAGCCATGCGACATCCTGCCTGCCTCCCCGGTGGGCCGATCACGTGGATTTTTCATGCCAGTCGGAAAATCGCAAGTCGCCCTCGAAACGTTCGTCTACACAGTCGCCAGATCGGCACGAGACCTTCAGGAAACCGAACAAAACCAGCGACCCTCGGCGACACTTCGGAAGACCCCGGCCGATCCGCGAGATCCGGGGGGCGCGGACTTGCGCCCATATGCTCCTGAACGGAGGAAGACGTGTACTATACCGACGATTCGATACTTCCGGAGAACATGGAGCCGCTGATCATCACGGCGGCCCCCTTCGGCCCGGAGTGGCTGCCCGGCGACGCGGACATTCCGCTCGCGTGGGACGAACAGATCCAGACCGCCGTGGACTGCTACAATGCCGGCGCGACCGTGCTTCACGTCCATGTCCGCGACCCTGCCACGGGCCAGGGCTCGGTCGACTTCGATCAGTACAACTATTTCATCGGCCGCCTGAGAGAGGCCGTGCCGAACATGGTCTTGCAGGTCGGCGGGTCCATCTCCTTCGCACCGCACACCGCGGAGGCCAAGGCGAAGTGGCTCGACTATGACACCCGCCACATGCTGACGGAGCTCGACCCGAAGCCGGACTGCGTGACCGTCGCGGTCGGCACGACGCAGTGGGACATCATGTCGATGATGGGGCCGGATGACATCATCGGCACCCATCTCGAGAACAACCCCGAAGTCCAGAAGGCCTGGGCGGGGATGTGGGTCGACGCCGGGCCGGCCTTCTATCTCGAGCACCTCAAGCGGCTGCGCGAGCACAGGATCCAGCCGTATTTCGTCCCGGGGCACATCCACCAGATGGAGCTGATCGAGCGCCTCATCCGCGCCGGCGTCTACATGGGACCGATGAACCTGGCGATCTGCGGCTATGGCGGCGGCACGCTCGGCCGCAACCCGTATCACTGGATGGATTTCCTGCGCCAGGTGCCGCAGGGTTCGGTCACGACCTTCTGGACCAGCATGCGCAGCGTGATCTCGCTGTCGGCGATGGCGATCGTGCTCGGCCAGCACGTGCGGGTCGGCAACGAGGACAACCTCTGGGGTCCCGACAAGAAACGGGCGACCTCGGTCCAGCAGATCGAAGGCGCCGTGCGCATCTGCCGCGAGTTCGGCCGCAAGGTCGCCACGGCCGAAGAGGCCCGCAAGATCATGAAGGTCGGGGTCTGGTACGACTCGACCGAGGAGACCTTGCAGCATCTCGGCCTGCCGCCCAACCGCAAGGACGGCGAGCGCGGCTTCCTCGTCTGGGACACCGACGGCAGGAAGACCATCGCCAAGACCGGCGGCGACTCGCACCCGATGGCCTACTGCATGGTCCCGCCCGGCGCGGCCAAGCTCGCCATGGAGGCCGCCGCGCTGGCGAAGAGCGCCAAGGTCGGCTGACACCTCCCCGGAGCGGGCGCCTCGGACGCGGCGCCCGCTCGCCAGGACAGACGGCCAGGACGACGGCCAAGACGACGGAAGGAAACGCATGAGTTCCCTCAGCCATTTCGAGATCTTCGGCGACGAGCCCGAGAAGCTCGCGGGCCTCTATAGCGCGTTGTTCGGCTGGCGGATCGAGCAGGCGCCCGGCGTCGCCTACTGGCGGATTGAGAGCGGCGACGAGGCGGCGCGGATGATCGGCGGGCTCACGCGGCGGCCGCCGTTCGAGCTGAAGGGCTGGCTCGCCTACTTCCAGGTTCCCTCGGTGACGGATGCGATCGCCACCACCGAGGCGCATGGCGGCCGCGTCCTGAAGGGGCGCACCGCCGTGCCGCGCACCGCCTGGTACGCGGTCATCGCCGATCCCGCCGGCAACGCCTTCGCCGTCTGGGAGCCCGACTCGCTCGCCATGCCGCCGCCAGAGCCGGACTGACGCAAAGCCGGACTGACGCAGAGCCGGACTGACGCAGAGCCGGATCCGAAACCACCGCCACCGATGGAGCACGCCATGCCGCACCGGGATCCCGATCCCCTCGGCCCCTGGGACGCCGCCGCCCTCTCGATGCTGGAGGGCTGGGACCCTGCCTGGGCCCGCGCCTGCCGCGACATGAGCGCCAATCCCTGGAAGGGCGGTGCGCTGCCGCCGCGGCTGGTCGAGCTCGTCTCGGTGGCGGTCAGCGTCGCCTGCACCAACCTCGACCGGACCGGCGCCCGGCGGCACATCCGCGCGGCGCTCGACGCCGGGGCGACGCGGGACGAGATCCTCACCGTCATCAAGATGGCGACGGTGATGGCGATCCATTCCTGCAGCCTCGGCGCGCCGATCCTGCTCGAAGAGGCCGCGGCCGCCGGGGCGCCGGCGCCTGCGCAACCCGATGTCCCGACCCCGGCCTGCGACCGGATGAAGGCGATCGGCCAGTGGAATGCCGCCTGGGATCCGTTCTTCGCCCTCGATCCCGAATGGACCGACCAGTTCATGGCGACCGGCGCCGGCATCTACGGCGGCGGCGTCTTCACCGCGAAGGAGACCGAGCTCCTCAGCATCGCCTTCGACGCCTCCTTCACCCACATGTACACGCCGGGAACCCGGCGCCACATCCAGGGCGCGCTCGCCGCCGGCGCCCGCGTCGCCGAGGTGATGGAGGTCCTGAAGCTCTGCGTCGCCCAGGGCGTCGCCGCCAGCAACCTCGGCTTGCCCGTCCTCGCCGAGGAGCTGATGCGCCGCGAGTCGGTGCGCTGATGCGGGACGGAGACACGCCGGTGGGCGATCCGTTCACGCACGCGGAGGCGCCCGCCCGCGGCCTGCGCCAGCGCGCGGTGGAGGAGTTCCACCACTTCCTCGTGCTCTTCCTCTACCTCTGGGCGCTCTTCGGCCTCTTCGTGCTGAACGAGGAGCTTCTGGCGCGGTCGCATGGCAGCGCGGTCGTGCTGCAGGGCTTCGCGCTCCTCAACGCCGCCGTGCTCGCGAAGGTGATGCTGATCGCCGAGCATTTCGACCTCACGCGCGGGCTGCGGCGCCGGCCGCGTATCTTCGCGGTGCTGTTCGACGCTGCGCTCTGCACGGCCCTGTTCATGGTCTTCCACGTCATTGAGCGGGTTGCGGCCGGCATGTTCCGCGGCGAAAGCCTTTCGGCCAGCATGCCCGCCTTCGGCGGCGGAGGGCTCGCCGGCGTCCTGATCGTCTCGGGAATCGTCTTCGTCTCGCTGCTGCCCTTCTTCACCTTCAAGCACGTCGCCCGCGCCATCGGTCCGGAGCGGATGAAGGCGATCCTCCTCGCGCGCCCCGACCAGCCGCCCTCGCCGCGCGCGCACTGACATGGGACACTCCCGATGAAGCACGCCGCCCCCGTCCCCGCCGCCGGCTATGCCGACGGGGCCTCGCTCGACCGGATCACCTATCTCGAAGCGAAGCTGATCCTGAAGCCCGAGCCCTTCACCTCGGTCCGGAGCTTCCGCGACTTCGGCCGCGTCGTGAAGAAGACAGCCCGCGCCACCGGCGTCGGCTTCGCCGAGGCCGAGGGCTTCGACCAGCGGCCGGAGATCCGCGAGATCGTCTTTCTCGACACGCCGGACTTCGCGCTCTACCGCAACGCCTTCATCCTGCGCCGCCGGGTCTCCTACGAGGACGGCTTCCCGGTGGGCGACCCGGAGATCGTCTGCAAGTTCCGCCACCCGGTCGAGGAAGCGGCGGCGGCCGTCGACATGCGCCCCTTCATCGCCGGCAAGCATCGCATCAAGTTCAAGGCCGAGGTCCTGCCGCTCAAGGATCGCGTCGGCGGCTACCGCATCCTCTATTCCCACAACTGCCAGTTCGGCCTCAGCCAGTGCGACGAGGGCGACCGCACCGCCATGGCGACGCTCGACCGGGTCTTTCCGGCGCTGACCCGCCTCGGCGGCGACGGCGCCGACCGGGTGATGCTGGTCAACGAGGGGATCGTCGAGGAGGTGCTGCTGCCGCTCGGCGTGCTCGACTTCGGCAAGGGCCTCCTCGCCAAATGCGACGTCGGCCTCTGGCGCACCCGGGGCGAGCACCTGCCGCTGGTCGGCGAATTCGCCTTCCAGGCGAAGTTCGACCGCAAGGAGGACGTCGCCGCCCGGCAGAAGGACCGCGTGACCGCCTTCTACCTCGCGCTCCAGCACGCGGTCGAGGACTGGCTGGCGCTCGGCGTCACCAAGACGGCGATGGTCTATCACCTGAAGGGCGCCGCCCCCCAGAGCCACGAGTGACCCCGATGACAGCCTCTCCCCAGGCCGCCTCCGTCTCGGCTGCCGGCGTCTTCCTCGAGTTCCTGCTGATCGGAGCCACCAGCTTCGGCGGCGCCGTGCCCTACCTGCGGGAGCACCTTGTCGTGCGGCGCGGCTGGCTCGCAGAGACCGAGTTCGTCGAGCTTTTGTCGATCAGCCAGAGCCTGCCCGGCCTCAACGCCACCAACATGGCGGTCCTCGTCGGCCAGAAGCTCCGCGGGCCCCTCGGCGCCGTCCTCGCCATCCTCGGCATGTGCCTGCCGGGGGCGCTGCTGATGCTCGCCGTCGGCATTGTCTACCGCGCCCACGGCGACCACCCCGCCGCCACCGCCGCGCTCAAGGGCGTCGCCGCCGCCGCCGTCGGCCTCATCCTCGCCACCGTCGTCCAGCTCGGCAAGAAATCCCTCGCCGCCCGCGCCGACTACGTCTTCCTCGCGCTGACCGTGATCGCGGTGAACTGGCTGCACCAGTCGGTGCTGACGACGCTCGTCGTCGTCGGCTTCCTCTCGGTCCTCTGGCACCGCCCCCGCGCCGCCGTCGCCCCGGAGGCGGCCGCCCCGGAAGCCGCCAAATGAGCGACCTCCTCGCCCTCGTCCGGGTCTTCGCCTATCTCTCGCTCCTGACCGTCGGCGGCGGCATGGCCGCCTTTCCGGAGATGAAGACGCTGACGGTCGAGACCCACCACTGGCTGACCTTCCAGCAGCTCGTCCATCTCTACAGCGTCGGCCAGCTCGCCCCCGGCCCCAACATGATGATGATCGTCCCGATCGGCGACTGGGCCGGCGGCCCGATCGGCGCCGCGGTAGTCCTCCTCGCCTTCTTTGGCCCGACGGCGTTCTTCACCTACATGGTCGGCCGGTGGTGGATGCGCCTCGAGGCCTGGCCCTGGCGCGCCTCGATCCAGCGCGGCCTCGCCCCGGTCTCGATCGGCCTCTTGCTGGCGGGCTGCTTCACCATGGCCAGGGGCGCGATCTTCGGCGTCGAGACCGCCGCCCTCGCCGCGGGCGTCCTCCTCGTCCTCCTCCAGACCCGCGTGAACCCCGCGCTCCTCGTCATCGGCGCCGCGGCCATCGGCCTGGCGTCGTTCAGCTGACCCCACGAACGACGTCGTCGCGGTCGCCGCTCCACCTCCACCCACCATACCTCGCCAACGGCCGTTTTCGAGGTATGGATATGAGATGAGGCAAGAGCCGTGGACGACGGCTTTGGTGAAGGTTTTCCGATGCGGGCCGTTGCGTGAGGCTTGTCGCGGGCGCGACCTCGGCCCGCGTTGGAAAACCTCCCAAGGAGGAAGCCGCGTGGGGTCGAGTGCAGTCTATGGGGAAAGCGCGCTGACGGTTGGCGCTTCTGTCGTCGGGGACAGGCGGACGGTTCGTGACGTCGGGCGCGGCGGCTGCCGCGTTCCCGTGCTGTCGGGGATTTTCGTGGGACCGTGGGGCCGGTCCGGGCCACGATCGGGAGGATGGCCGTGGCCTGGCGAACAGCCGGCCGACCGGTGCCTGGTGGAGAACCGGGGTTGGATCGGCGGGGTGACAGGCGTGGCGTCATGCCGCCCACTCCGGTGGTGGCTCCAGCGACCGTGGCGGCTGACCGGGACCGAATATCTCGATGATGCGCATCGGGCCGCCGCGGCAGGGGCATGGCTCGCGCAGACCGAGGGGGATGATCTCGGCGGTCGCTTGCGGCTTGCGTTCGGGCCGGTCGGCGCCGAGCAAGACGCGGATCTTCGCGATGTTGGCCTTGCGCTGCGCATTGGCGAGCAGGCCGTAGTGCCGGATGCGGTGAAAGCCGTCGGGCAGGACGTGGATCAGGAACCGGCGGATGAACGCGCCCGTCGCGAGCCGCATCACCTGTCGTCGGTCGCCGGACTTGACGCGGTAGTCCTTCCAGCGAAAGGCCACCGTCTCGGCGTCGGCGCTGACCAGGCGGCTGTTCGAGATCGCCACGCGATGGGTGTAGCGGCTGAGATAGGCCAGCACCGCCTCGGGACCGCCGAAGGGCGGCTTGGCATAGACCACCCATTCGGACCTGCGGAAGGGGGCCAGCCAGGCGGCGAAAGGCCCGGCGTCCGCGAGCCCGGCCCGGTCGCCGAAGAACACCAGTGCGCCGGCGCGATGCAGCGCGAGCAGTCCTTCGAGGAACAGGCGCCGAAACAGGCGCGACAGCACCCGGACATGCTGGAAGAAGCCGGGTCGACAGGCGACCCATCGGGCGCCGTCCGGCGACAGACCCCCGCCGGGGACGATCCTGTGGATGTGGGGATGGTACGTCAGCGCCGAGCCCCAGGTGTGCGGCACGCGCTGGTCATGCCGACTCGCGCGCACCGAGGCGCCTCGGGTCGGCCGCGAGGGTCGTCACGGTCTCGGCCGACGCCTTGAACAGCAGATCGTAGACCGGCTTCTTGTTCCAGCAGGCGATGCGGGCGATCTCGGCCGGCGGGGTGAAGACCACGTGGAAGTACTCCACTGGCAACAGGTCCTCGGCGCGGGCTGCCATCCAGTCGCGCGCCGCCGGCCCCTGGCACGTCGCGCCAGAGGCGCGCTTTCAGTGCGACGGGCAGTGCCGGTTCTTGCAGGAGTTGTAGGCGATGTGCCGGTGGCCGCACTTGGCGCAGGCCGCCACATGCCCGCCGAGCGCCTCGGTGCGGCAGGCCTCGATCGCCGACATCACCTTGATCTGGGTCAGGCTGACATGCCCGGCATGGGCCCGTCGCCACGCGGGGCCATGGGCGCGGAAGATGTCGGCGATCTCCAGCCGTGGCTGGGGCAAGCGCCCCCGAAGGCTACTCCAGACCTCGTCGCAGGGTGGTGTCCTGGAGCTTCTTCAGCGCTTCGAAGGGGCTGACGGTGTCCCGGATCGCGCGGATGGCGACGTGGGTGTACTGGGCGGTGGTGGTCAGCTTGGCATGCCCGAGCAGCACCTGGATCACCCGCGCGTCGGTGTTGACCTCGAGGAGATGGGTGACGGGGATGTTCTGGCTGTCGGATCGGGCATGGTCGGCCATCGAGCCGGTGTTGCCGAGCAATCAGCCCGGCGCGCGGCGGGTCGATGACAGGCGGGTCATCAGCGGCATCGTGCACGTGCTGAAGTCGGGCTGCCGGTGGAAGGACTGCCCCGCCGCCTATGGTCCGCCGACCACGGTCTACAACCGCTTCAACCGCTGGAGCCGGCGCGGGCTCTGGGGCCGGATCTTCGCGGCACTGGTCGCTCAGGCCGATCCCGCCGACGAGATCGGCATCGACTCGACCGCCGTCCGGGCGCATCGCTCGGCGCAGGGCGGAAAAGGGGGGCGAAGGGTCAGGCCATCGGGCGCTCGCGCGGCGGACCGACCAGGAAAATCCACGCCACGAAAATCCACGCGCTGACCGATGGGGGCGGGCGCGCCGTCGCGCTGCTGCTCACGCCCGGCAACAGCGCCGACATCTCCGCCGCGCCCGGCCTTCTGGCCGCCCGCCCCGCGCCGAGGCGGCTGATCGCCGACAAGGGATACGACGCGATGAGCCTGCGACGCGCCCTGGAGGCGCAGGAGACCGAGGCCGTCATCCCCTCCACCGCCTCGCGCAGACGACCGATCCCATACGACCGCCACGCCTATCGCCGGCGCAACCGGATCGAGCGCGCCTTCTGCGCCCTCAAGGACTTCCGCCGCATCGCAACCCGCTACGACAAGCTCGCCCGGAACTTCCTCGCCGCCGTCGAAATCGCAGCCGTCATCCTATGGTGGACCTGATTGAGTCCCGACCCTAG
>JBGAJI010000170.1:0-4977 GCA_044225035.1 Amaricoccus sp.
ATCGAGAAACGGCAAGACAACAGGCCGGCCGGCGGACGAGCGTTCGGCGCCGCCATCGGCCTCGCCGCCTGCCTCGCGGCGGGCGCGACCTTCGCCGCCGACGCGGCCAGCTGCCAGAAGGTGCGGCTGTCCGATCCGGGCTGGACCGACATCACCTCGACCAACGGCATCGCCAGCGTCCTGCTCGACGCGCTCGGCTACGAGGCGAACGTCGCCACCCTGTCGGTGCCGATCGGCTACGAGGCGATGAAGAGCGGCGATATCGACGTGTTCCTCGGCAACTGGATGCCGGCGCAGCAGCATTTCCGCGACGATCTCGACGCGGCCAAGGCGGCCGAGGTGCTGACCCGGAACCTGACAGGCGCCAAATTCACCCTCGCCGTGCCGAGCTACGTCGCCGAGGGCGGGGTCAAGGATTTCGCCGACCTCGCCCCCAATGCCGAAAAGTTCGGCTCGAAGATCTACGGCATCGAGAGCGGCGCGCCGGCCAATACCAACATCCAGAACATGATCACCGCCAACGACTTCGGCCTGAAGGACTGGTCCGTGGTCGAGTCGGGCGAGCAGGCGATGCTGGCCCAGGTCGCGCGCGAGGGGCGGTCCGACGGCTGGATCGTGTTCCTCGCCTGGGCGCCGCATCCGATGAACACCAAGTTCGACCTCGTCTATCTCTCCGGCGGCGACAAGTATTTCGGCCCGGATTTCGGCGGCGCCGAGGTCTATACGCTGGCGCGCACCGGCTGGGCGGCGGAATGTCCGAACGCGGCCCAGTTCTTCAAGAACCTCGTCTTCGATATCGATACCGAGAACGTTCTGATGGGCAAGATCCTCGACGACGGCGCCGATGGCCAGACGGCGGCCAAGGAATGGATCGCGGCCAATCCGGGCGCGCTCGATGCCTGGCTGGCGGATGTGACGACCTTCGACGGGCAGCCGGGCCTTCCGGCGGTGAAGGGCGCGCTCGGCCTCTGACGATGGCACGGCCGCATATCCTGGTCCTCATGGTGGACCAGCTGGCGGGCACGCTGTTTCCGGACGGCCCCGCCGACTTCCTCCATGCGCCGAACCTGCGCGCGCTCGCCGCGCGCTCGGCCCGCTTCGCCGCGGCCTCGACACCCTGCCCGCTCTGCTCCCCGGCGCGGGCGGCCTTCATGACCGGTCGGCTGCCGAGCGGGCTCGGCATTTATGACAATGCCTGCGAATTCTCGGCCGAGATCCCGACCTTCGCGCATCACCTGCGGCGCGTGGGCTATTTCACCTGCCTCGCCGGCAAGATGCATTTCGTCGGCCCGGACCAGCTGCACGGGTTCGAGGAACGGCTGACGACCGACATCTATCCGGCGGATTTCGGCTGGACGCCGGATTACCGCCGCCCGGGCGAGCGGGTGGACTGGTGGTATCACACGCTCGGCTCGGTGACCGGCGCCGGCGTGGCCGAGATCACCAACCAGCTCGACTATGACGACGAGGTCACCCACCGGGCGGAGGCGAAGCTCTACGATCTGGCCCGCGGTCGCGATGCTCGGCCCTGGTGCCTGACGGTCAGCCTCACCCATCCGCACGACCCCTACGTCGCCCGGCGGCGGTTCTGGGATCTCTACGCGGACTGCCCGGCGCTCGATCCCGAGATCCCGCCGATCGAGCCGGGCGCGCTCGACCCGCATTCGCTCCGCCTGCTGGCGGCGGCGGACGCCGACGCCTATGAGATCACCGCGGAACAGGTCCGCAGGGCGCGGCGCGGCTATTTCGCCAATATCTCCTATGTGGACGAGCAGATCGGGCGCCTGCTCGACACGCTGGCGCGCTGCGGCATGGCCGAGGAGACGGCGATCCTCTTCACCTCCGACCATGGCGACATGCTGGGCGAGGGCGGGCTCTGGTTCAAGATGAGCCCGCGCGAGGGTTCGATCCGGGTGCCGCTGATGCTGGCTGGCCCGGGGATCGCGGCGGGTAGCGTGCCGACACCGGTCTCCCTGCTCGATGTCGCGCCGACGCTGGCGGAGCTTGGCGGCGCGGGCGACGTCGCGCATTGGGTCGAGGGCGAGAGCCTGATCGGGATCGCCGCCGGCGCGTCGCGCGGACCGGTGCCGGCGGAATACGCGGGCGAAGGCACGGTGGCCCCCTTGATCGCGGTCCGCGACGGGCGCTTCAAGCTGGTGCTCTGCGCCGCCGATCCGCCGATGCTGTTCGATCTCGCCGCCGATCCGGCCGAGGCGCTGAACCTCGCGGCCGATCCCGCGCAAGGGGCGACGCTCGCCCGGCTGACCGGCCTCGCGCTCGGCCGCTGGGATCCGGCGGGCTTCGACGCGGCGGTGCGCGAGAGCCAGGCCCGGCGCCTGCTGGTCTATGAGGCCTTGCGCCAGGGAAGTTTCACGCCCTGGGACCACGAGCCGCGGCGGCCGGCGTCGGAAGCCTATATGCGCAACCACATGGACCTGAACGTTCTGGAGGAGGAGCGCCGCTGGCCGCGGGGCGGCTGAGGCTCTCAGTCCAGATCGAGGCCGAAGACGGCGGCGCAGTGCCAGAGGAACGCCTGGGTCGCGGCGTTCATCGTGGCGTCGCGGCGGCGGGCGAGGACGAGGCGGCCCGGCGGCGCCGCGTCGGCCAGCGGCCGGGTGACGAGGGCGTGGCCGTCGTAGCTCATGCCGCTGGCCGGCTTCGTCACCAGCAGCGAATAGCCGAGCCCCTGGGCGACGAGGCCGCGCACCATCTCGAAGGTCTGGGCGCGAAAGCCGATGGCCGGCGCGCCGACGGGCGCGAAGAGCGACAGGAAATAGTCGCGGCTCGGGCTCGCGTCGAGCAGCACCAGCCGTTCGGTCAAGAGGTCGGCGAGCGCCACGGCGTCGCGCGCGGCGAGCGGGTGGTTCGCGGGCAGGAGGACGTAAGGCACGATGTCGGCGACGGTCTGGGCGACGATGTCCACGCCGAGGTCGATATCCTGGAGCAAGGCGAGATCGACCGCGCCGGCCCGCAGCAGGTCGAGCAGCCGGCGCTGGTCGCCCTCGTGCAGGTCGAGCGAGACCGGGCCGCGCGCCGCCTCGAGATCGGCGATGACGGCGGGCAGGAGATGCGGGCCGAAGGTGTGCAGCGCACCGACGCGGACGCGCTCGCGCACCCGGGTCTCGGCCCCGGCGCGGGTGAGCAGGCGGGCCGGCGCGCCATAGGTTGGCGAAGATCAGCGGATTGTGCCGGCGTCGGCGACGAAGACCGCGCCCACCTCGCCGATGAAGACGTGATGCGTGCCGATCCGCTCGGCGCTGCGCAGGCGGCAGTCGAAGGCGGCGAGCGGGTCGCGGACGCGGGGGGCGCCGCTGTCCATCGCGATCCAGTCGGCGCAGGAGAATTTGTCGCCGTCGATCGCTCCCGCCCGGCCGGCGAAGGTGTCGGAAATATGCGACTGGTCCTCGCGGAGCACGTTCACGCAGAAGACGCCGTTCTCGAGGATGGTTCGGGCGGCGGGCGAGAGATGATGCACGCAGACGAGCAGGGTCGGCGCCTCGCCATCGGCCGAGACCGAGGACATGGCCGAGACGGTGACTCCGGCGCGGCCCGCGGGCCCGTCGGTGGCCACGACGTTCACCGTCGCGGCGGCGCGGCTCATGCCGTCGAGAAAGCTCTGGCGCAAGGTCGGCGAGGGTCCGTTCATGCTGGCGCCGGTCACGCGTCGAGCCGGTCCGCGAGGTAGCGGGCGAAATCATAGAGCGGACGTTCCAGATGGCTGAGCGGCCCGGGCGCGGCGAGCGGCGCGGAGACGCCGCGATAGACCCGCTCGGTACAACCCTTGTCCTCCTCGTTGACCGCGTCGAGCAGGGCCTTGGTCGCCGCCATATGCGCGTCATGCGCGGGATCGGCGAGGAAATCCGGCGAGAGGCCGCCTGCGAAGATGATATGCACCTTTCCCGCGCTGACCGGCTGAAGCGAGAGGTACCAGAAGTAGCCCGGGGTCACGGTCACCATCAGCGAGGGATAGACGGCGAAGACCGCCGTCCGGAGTCGCCATTCGCCGGACAGCGTCCGGTTGGCCGGATGCGCGACCGACAGGGTGAAGGACGGATCCTTGGTGATGAAATGGATATTGTAGGCCGGCGCCCCCTCCGGCATCTCGGCGTCGGCGATCGAGGACAGCCGGCCGATGGTGCCGGCGTGGCAGGCGGGCAGGTGGTAGCTCTCCATGAAATTCTCGGCCAGCACCTTCCAGTTGGTGTCCCAGACATGGGTCTCGTGGAACAGCTCGGTATAGGCGCCGAGATCATAGGGCGCGATCTCGGCGGCGAGGTCGCGGAGCGTCTCGGCCGGCGGCGGCCCCTCGGGATCGAGCGTGACGAGGATGAAGCCGAGCCAGACCGCGCAGCGGATGGCGGGCAGGCGCAGGTCCGCGCGATCGAAGCAGTCGTTGCGCGCCATGTAGGGCGCGCCGCGCAGGCGGCCGTCGAGCTCGTAGGTCCAGGCGTGATAGGGGCAGGTGATGCGGCGCGCGTTGCCCGAGCCGGTCAGCAGCGTCGACATCCGGTGCCGGCAGACGTTGGAGAGCGCGCGGATCGCGCCCTCCCCGTCGCGGAGCACGATGATCGGCTGGCCGGCGAGGTCGTAGGTGAGATAGTCCCCCGCCGCGGGCAGCGCCTCGGCCCGGCCGACGCAAACCCAGTCGCGGGAGAAGACGCGTTCGCGCTCGGCCGCGACCACCGCCTCGGAAGTATAGATCGCGGCGGGCATGCCCTTCGCCTCGGCGAAGGGCCGGGCGGCGGTGGCGCGCAGGGCGGCGATCGGATCGCCGGCCGTCCTGGCGTCGCGCCGGTGGATTTCGTGCTGTTCGCCCGTGCGGATCATCTGGCCTCAGCTCCTGTCCCCGGCTTCGCGTCGACGCGAGCATGACCGGAAAACGCCGCTGGATAAAGCCGGCTGCGTCGCGCGCCCATGCGAAGGTCGCGCCCGGCTTGAGGGGGGCTCCCGCGGGCGTTGCCCTTGGGCCCGGGGGGC
>JBGAJI010000171.1:0-4924 GCA_044225035.1 Amaricoccus sp.
CCGTCAATCCGCTGACCGCCTTCATCATCCGCCGCATGACCCGGACCGACACCGTGACCTTGGTCAATATCGTCACCGACAGCCGCGTCGTCCCGGAGTTCCTGGCCGAGAACTGCCGCGCCGAGCTGATCGCCCCCGCGATCGAGCGCCTGCTCGCCGACCCCGCCGCGGCCGCCGCGCAGCGGGCGGCGGAATCCCGCGCCATGGATCTGCTCGGCCGCGGCGGCCCGGCCCCCGGCCTGCGCGCCGCGCGCTCGGTCCTCGCCGCCCTCGACCGGCCGGCGCCCGCTTGACGTCGCGCGCGCGGACCCTCATCTAGAGCAATATCCAACCAGACGGAATCGTCTGGATGTTAAGACATTGCGCAGTTTCAAGACCCTAGAGCGGACGGACCGGCGCGGCCGGGATAGGCTCCGCTCGGGACGGTCGCGACCCCTGGAAAGACTGCCATGCCCTTTTCCTTCCTGTCCGGCGGCGGCGAGATCGGCCGGCTGATCGCGGCCTTCGACTGGAACGCGACGCCGCTCGGTCCGATCCCGCAATGGGCGCCGAGCCGCAAGGCCATCGTCTCGCTGGTGCTGCATTCCGAGGTGCCGATGGTGACGCTCTGGGGCACGACGGGCGTGATGATCTACAACGAGGCCTATTCGGCGATCTGCGGCGCGCGCCACCCGGCCATCCTCGGCTCGAACGTGCGCGATGGCTGGCCGGAGGCGGCGGAGTTCAACGGGAACGTGCTGAAAGTCTGCCTCGCCGGCGGGACGCTGTCCTACCGCGACCAGTTCTTCACGCTTTTCCGCAACGGCGCGGCCGAGCCGGTGTGGCTCAATCTCGACTATTCGCCAATCGTCGACGAGACGGGAACCCCGGCCGGCGTCATCGCCATCGTCGTGGAAACCACCTCCAAGGTCGCGGCTGAACGCTGGCAGGCGGGCGAGCGTGATCGCCAGCGCCAGATGTTCGAGCAGGCGCCGGGCTTCGTCGCGATCCTGCACGGACCGAACCACGTGTTCGAACTGACCAACGCCGCCTATCAGCAGCTGGTCGGCCATCGCGACGTGCTCGGCTTGCCGGTGCGCGAGGCGTTGCCCGATATCGAAGGTCAGGGCTATTTCGAGCTTCTAGACCAGGTCTTCGCCTCCGGCGAGGCGTTCGTCGGCACGGCGCTCCGGGCCGAGCTCAGCCGGACACCGGGGGCGGCGCCGGAGGAGAGGTTTCTCGACCTCGTCTATCAGCCGATCCGCGATCCGGACGGCAAGGTGACCGGCATCTTCGCCCAGGGTTCGGACGTGACCGACCGGCTGATCGCCGAGCAGGCCGCGCGGGAAAGCGACGCCCAGTTCCGGGCCTTCGCCGAATCGATGCCGAACCATGTCTGGACCGCCGCGCCGGACGGCGGCCTCGACTGGTTCAATCAGCGGGTCTACGATTATTCCGGCCTCGGCTTCGCGGATCTCGCCGGCGCCGGCTGGGCGGATATGGTCCACCCGGAAGACCGCGAAGGTTCGGGCCGGGAATGGGTCTGCGCGGTCGGCGAGGGAACCTCCTACGAGACCGAGTTCCGGCTTCGCCGCCGGGACGGCGTCTGGCGCTGGCATATCGCGCGCGCGGTGCCGATCCGCGGATCGGATGGCGCGATCCTGCGCTGGATCGGCAGCAACACGGACATAGACGATCTCAAGGCCGCCACCGAGGCGCTGCGCGACAGCGAGGCGCGGCTGCGGCTGTCGCAGGTCGCGGCCGGCATTTCCGCGATCGAGGCCGACATCGCCACCGGAACGATCTACGGCTCAGAGGGGCTGTGGGAACTCTGGGGCCTCTCGCCGCGCGAAAGCGCGCCGATCGAGCTCCTGGAGAGCCTGGTGGTGCCGGAGGACCGCGGCGTCCGCTCGAACGCCGCGAGCCGCGCCGACGGCAGCGCCGCGCCGCATGTCGAATACCGGGTGCGCCGCCCGGATACCGGCGAGGTCCGCTGGCTGTCGCGCACCATCGACTTCCTGCGCGACGCCTCCGGCCGGCCGGTGAAGATGTTCGGCGTCATGCAGGACGTGACCGAGCGCAAGGAGGCGCAGGCGCGCCAGCGCATGCTGGCCCACGAGCTCGAACATCGCACCAAGAACATCCTCGCCATGGTCGCGGCGATCGCCTCGCAGACGCTGCGCGACGCCGATATCGATACCGCGCGCGCGACCTTCAACGAGAGGCTGCGCGCGCTCGCCAGGGCGCATGACCTGCTCAGCGCGACGCGCTGGACCAGCGCCTCGCTCCGCCAGGTGATCGAGGGCACGGTCGCCGCCTTTCCCAGCGGCCGGATCACGATCGATGGCCCGCCGCTGCGGCTCAATCCCAAGATGGCGCTGTCGATGGCGCTGGCCGTCAACGAACTCGGCACCAACGCCCTGAAATACGGCGCGCTGTCGGTTCCGGAGGGCGTGGCGCGCATCGCCTGGCGCGAACGGCCGGAAAGCGACGGTACGGACAAGACGGGCGCGCCGCTCATGGAATGGAGCTGGACCGAACAGGGCGGCCCGGCCGTCAGCCCGCCGTCGCGCAAGGGCTTCGGAAGCTTCCTCGTCGGCCGCGTCCTCGGCGCCGATTTCAATGGCGAGGTGACGGTCGAATACCGTCCCGAAGGCCTGCGCTGCGTCCTGGTCTTCGCCCTCCCGAACCCGGACCCACCGCCGGGCGAATCGGAAGAAGAGGCTCTCGCAACCTTCCTCTGACCCGCCGGGCCCCAAGAGCCGCCCCCCGCCGCTGGCTTCTCCCAGTTTCATATAGGAAGAATTCCTATCGGGCAGGACGAGGGGCCCCGCCAACAGGCGGGGAGAAAAAGCCGTCCAGTTCCGCCAGGTGCGCGTCGAGAAGGGCGAGCCGGTCCTGCCCCCAGAAGATTTCCGCGCCGACGACGTAGCTCGGAGCGCCGAAGACCCCGCGGCGCAGCGCCTCGTCGGTATTGCGCTGGAGCGTCTCGACCGCGGACAGGAGGCCCTTGCCGACCAGATCGGGCGCGAAGCCCGCCGAGACAAGGCAGTCGCGCACCACCGCCTCCTCGGCGATGTCGCGATCCTCGGCCCAGACGGCGCGCATGAGCCCGTGGGTCAGCTCGCCGAGATCTCCGTCCGCGCCGCCCGCCTTCGCCTCTTGCGCGGAGATGATCGCGGCGGAGGCCGGCACCGGGTTGGTCGGCCAGAACGCCGGCTGAATATTGACCGGCAACCGCTCGGCCCGCGCCACGCGCGCGATGTCGGAGAGGCGGTATTTCTGGCGCGAGGGATGCCGGTCCTTCACCTGCGCCGTGCCGGTCTCGGCGAAGATACGAAACAGCTCGACCGGCCGATAGGCGATCTCCGCGCCTCGCCGCGCCGCGATCGCCTCGAGTTTCAGCCCGGCGAGATAGCTGAAGGGCGACAACGGAAACAGGAAATAGTCGATCAGCGCCATTCCAGGCCCCTCCCCTTCGCCGGCCAGACGCCCGCGCGCCAGCATCTCCCGATTCCGGGGCTTTGCAAGGGCAAGCCGCGGTGATAACCGGATCGCAGTTTTGCCGCGCCAGCGAAGGGCACGCCTATGAGTCCGCTTTTCAAGCCGAAGCTGATCGCGGGAAATTCGAACAAACCCCTTGCCACCTCCATCGCCCGCAGGATCTCGATCCACAGAGGCGAGCCGGTCGAGCTGGTGAAGATCCGGGTCGAACGCTTCAACGATCAGGAGATCTTCGTCGAGGTCTACGAGAACGTCCGGGGCGAAGACATGTTCATCGTCCAGTCGACCTCGAACCCGGCGAACGACAATCTGATGGAGCTGCTCATCATGACCGACGCGCTGCGCCGGTCCTCCGCGGCGCGGATCACCGCCGTGATGCCCTATTTCGGCTATGCGCGGCAGGATCGCCGCTCCAAGGCGCGCACCCCGATCAGCGCCAAGCTGGTGGCGAACCTCCTGACCCGCGCCGGGATCGAGCGGGTGCTGACCCTCGACCTCCATGCCGCGCAGATCCAGGGCTTTTTCGACATTCCGGTCGACAATCTCTACGCCGCGCCGGTCTTCGCCCTCGACATCATCCACAAGTTCAAGAATCTCGAAGAGGTGACCGTGGTCTCGCCCGACGTCGGCGGCGTCGCCAGGGCCCGTGAACTGGCCGAGCGGATCAACGCCGACCTTGCCATCGTCGACAAGCGCCGCGCCGCGCCGGGCGAGATCGCCTCGATGACGGTCATCGGCGAGGTTCGGGACCGGGTCTGCGTCATCGTCGACGACATCTGCGACACCGCCGGAACGCTGGTGAAGGCCGCCGAGCTCCTGACCGCGCAGGGCGCCAAGGAAGTTCACGCCTACATCACCCACGGCGTGCTCTCCGGCCCGGCGATCGAGCGGGTCACCGGCTCGGTGATGAAGAGCCTCGTCATCACCGATTCGATCGAGCCGACGGCGGCGGTCCGCAAGGCCAAGAATATCCGCGTCGTGCCGGTGGCGCCGCTGTTCGGCCAGGCGATCCTCAATATCGCCAACGGCACCAGCGTCTCGTCGCTGTTCGACAGCCACACGCTGGAACCGATCTACGAGGCCTTCTACCCGACGACCGACGCCGCCTGAGGCGGGGTCCAGCCGGGCGGAAGCGTCCGGCGATTGAGCCATCGCGCGATTTCAGAATGTCCGAAAGGACGAGCCGGTGCGACCGGCTCACCCCCTCAACGCCGGGCTTGCGCCGGTGGCGCCGGCTCGATCGCTTCAGATCCCCGGCGCCAGCGGCATGCAGTCCGCGCTGCGCCGCGTGAGGCTGTCGCAGGCGGCGATGGCGCTCATTTGGTCCAGCCCGACGAATTGCGCGCGATAGACGGTGACGCCCTGCACCTTCGCCGCCTCGACCCGGCGCAGGCCGCCGGCCAGTTCCGGTACGTCCTGCAACGCCGTGGTCAGCAGCTGC
>JBGAJI010000172.1:0-4906 GCA_044225035.1 Amaricoccus sp.
CCTCGACGCGCTGGAGGCGGCCTTGCTCAGCGAACGCGCGGCGGGCCAGTCGCTCGACGAGCAGATGGCGGTGGCGCGCGAGGTCGAAGGCATGCGCGTCACCCTCGCCGACCAGAAGGTCGGCTCGCGGCTCGGCGTGCTCGAGGCCAAGGCCGCGCGCCTGTCGGTCGAGCAGGAGCGGCGGCGACACGAGGCGCGGATCGAGGATCTCACCCACCAGATCGCCGCGCAGCGGTCCGAGCGCGCCGCCTTCCTCGGCGACTGGCGGCGCCAGACGCTGGAGGAACTGTCGCGCGTCGGGCCGGAGCTCGCGCGCGTCGAGGAACAGCTGGCCAAGGCCGCCCGGCTCGACAGCCTGACGACCCTGACCGCGCCCCGCGACGGCACGGTGCTCGAGGTCGCGCGCCGCGCCCCCGGCTCGCTGATGCGCGAGGGCGAGCCGGTCGTGACGCTGGTTCCCTCCGGTGTGCCGCTGATCGCCGAGGTCTCGCTCGCTTCGGCGGACATCGGCCGGCTGCGGCCGGGTGACCGCGTGGTGCTGAAGATCGATTCCTTCCCGTGGCGCCGCTTCGGCGCGCTCGAGGGCCGGCTCCGGGCGATCAGCCGCGAATCCTACCAGCCAGAGGACAAGGCCGGGACCACCGCGCTGCACCGCGGCCAAGTGACGCTCGACGGCGAAACGCTTTCCGGCGACGCCGCCGCCGTGCCCCTGCCCGGCATGACCCTCACGGCCGAGCTTCACGTCGGCTCGCGCAGCGTGCTCGACTTCTTCCTCGACCCGCTGCTGCGCGGCCTGCGCGAAAGCCTTCGCGAACCGTAGTCCGCGGCGCGGGAAGCGGGCGCCGCGCCTGCGCGGCCATTTTGCCACCGGATCACGGGGAAATGTGTCGCTTCGGACACATTGGATTGACCTTTGGCCCGCTCGCGGCTATATGCATCGCACAATGTGAACCTCAATCCGGAGGTTCGGGCCGCGTGAGCTTCTGCGGCCATCCCGCCGCCGCTTCACGACAAAGGCTACATGACCAAATTCTCAGATCTCGCCCTGGATCCCAGGGTTCTTCGCGCGGTATCCGAAGCCGGGTACGAAATCCCCACGCCGATCCAGGCCCAGGCCATTCCGCACGCGCTCGAAGGGCGCGACGTGCTCGGCATCGCCCAGACCGGCACCGGCAAGACGGCTTCCTTCGTCCTGCCGATGATCACCCATCTCGCCAAGGGCCGGGCCCGGGCGCGCATGCCGCGCAGCCTGGTGCTCTGTCCGACGCGCGAGCTCGCCGCGCAGGTGGCGGAGAATTTCGAGAAATACGCCAAGCACGTGCGGCTTTCCATGGCGCTCCTCATCGGCGGCGTCAGCTTCAAGGATCAGGACAAGCTGATCGACCGCGGGGTCGACGTGCTGATCGCCACCCCGGGCCGCCTGCTCGACCATTTCGAGCGTGGCAAGCTGATGCTGACCGGCGTGCAGATCATGGTCGTCGACGAGGCCGACCGCATGCTCGACATGGGCTTCATCCCCGACATCGAGCGCATCTTCAAGCTGGTGCCGTTCACCCGGCAGACGCTGTTCTTCTCGGCGACCATGGCGCCCGAGATCACCCGCATCACCGACGCCTTCCTGCACAACCCGGTCCGCGTCGAGGTCGCCCGCCAGGCGACCACCTCCGAGACCATCAGCCAGCTCGTCTGCAAGCACACGCCGAAGCGCAAGGACAGCGGCGCCGCCGAAAAGCGCGAGGTGCTGCGCCGCCTGATCCGCGCCGAGGGCGAGGCGCTGACCAACGGTATCATCTTCTGCAACCGCAAGGTCGATGTCGATATTCTCGCCAAGTCGCTGCGCCAGCATGGGTTCGACGCCGCCCCGCTGCATGGCGATCTCGACCAGTCGATGCGGACCCGCATCCTCGGCCGGTTCCGCGATGGCGAGCTGAAGCTCCTGATCGCGTCCGACGTCGCCGCCCGCGGCCTCGATATCCCGAGCGTCAGCCACGTGTTCAATTTCGACGTGCCCATCCATTCCGAGGACTATGTTCACCGCATCGGCCGGACGGGCCGCGCGGGGCGTTCCGGCAAGTCGATCACCCTCTGCCTGCCGCATGAGGAAAAGTACCTCGCCAAGATCGAGGAACTGGTGAAACAGACCATTCCGGTCCTGGAAAGCCCGCTCGGCGGCGGCGAGGCGCCGGCGACCGAAGAGGCACCCGCGCCCGAGCGGCGGCGGTCCGAGCGCGGCCGGCGTGATCCGCGCCGCGAGCCGCGCCCCGTCGAGAGCCGCTCCGCGGAAGTCCGCCCGAGCGAGAGCCGTCCCGAGCCAGCCCCCGAGACCCGCGCGCCCATCTCGTCCGAGCCGCGCCGTGGCCGCGGCGGACGCGGCGGCGGTGGCGCCGATGTCCTCGGCATGGGCGACCATGTTCCGGCTTTCCTGCTGCGCCAGTTCCGCTTCGATCCGGAGCCGGACTCCGAGCCGGCGTTCGAGCCCGATGCCGAGCCGGAAGTCGAGATCGCCGCGGTCGAGGTGACGGAGATCGCCGACGCCCCGGACTCGATCGCGGTCGAGGCACAGCCGGCGGTCGAGACGGTAGCGGTCGAGACGGCGCCGGTTGAAATGGAGCTGGTCGAAATGGCTCCCGTCGAAATGGCACCTCTCGAAATGGCTGCGGCCGAAATGGCGCCGGTCGTGACCTCCGAAGCGGAAGCCGCGGAACAGCCCGCTCCGCCGGCGAAAAAACCGCGCGCCCCGCGCCGCCGGACAACGAAGCCCAAGGCGACCGAAGAAGCCCCGTCCTCGGCCGCCTGAGCGCCGAACCGCGCGCAGGGGATCGCTTTGACGGTCCGCCCTTCCGGGCGCGGCGGTTCGAGATGTCTGAATCGTGGCGGTGTGCCGGGGTACGCCCGTCCCGATATCGACCGTCGGCGACATCGTGACGGGAACGTCGCGGCGTCGCGCGCAGTTCGATCCAAATGCGATCACCCCGGAGAGCCGCCCCGGCCGTCGCTTGCGGCCCCGCCCCCGCGCTGCTATCCCGCGAGCGTTTCGCGCGGGAGAGTGCCATGGCGAAGTTCGAGAGAGAGCTGGAAGAGCGGCTGGTCCGCTATGCGCGGATCGACAGCCAGAGCGACGAGACCTCGCCCATCTCGCCGAGCACCGAACGCCAGCTGGTCCTCTCGCGCCTGCTCTGCGAGGAACTGACCGCGCTCGGCGCCGAGGATGTCCGGCTGACCGACTATGGCGCCGTGCTCGCCACGCTTCCCGCGACCGAAGCCGCCGCCCCGACCATCGCGCTGCTCGCCCATGTCGATACGGCGCCGCAATTCAATGCGACCGGCGTGAAGCCGATCGTCCACCGCGCCTATGACGGCGGCGAGATCCGCTTTCCCGACGCGCCCGACCTCGTGCTCTCGCCCGCCGGGTCGCCCTATCTCGCCGAGCGGATCGGCGACGATATAGTCACGGCCAGCGGAACCACCCTGCTCGGCGCCGACGACAAGGCCGGCGTCGCGATCATCATGACCGCCGCCGCGCATCTCCTCGCCAACCCCGACCTGCCGCGCGGACGGGTCCGGCTCTGCTTCACCCCGGACGAGGAAATCGGCCGGGGCGTGCATGCCGACCTGCCGCGCGACCTCGGCGCCGCCGTCGCCTATACGCTGGACGGGGCGGAGCGCGGCGAGATCGTCTACGAGACCTTCTCCGCCGACAAGGCGGTGGTGCGGATCGAGGGCGTCTCGATCCATCCCGGCAACGCCAAGGGCCGGCTGGTCAATGCGCTGCATCTCGCGGCGAAGCTCATCGACGCCTTGCCGCAGGTCACGCGGACGCCGGAGACGACCGAAGGCCGCGAGGGCTTCATCCATCTCTACCAGATGACCGGCACCGCCGCCTCGGCCGAGCTCGGCTTCATCCTGCGCGACTTCGAGCGCGACGGGCTGGCCGCGCATGGCGCGCTGATCGAGCAGGCCGCCGCCTTCGTCCAGGCCACGGAGCCGCGCGCCCGGGTGACGGTGACCATCACGCCGCAATACCGCAACATGCGCTACTGGCTCGAGCAGGACATGCGCCCGGTCGAGATCGCGCGCGCCGCCTGCCGCGCGGCGGGGATCGAGCCGCGCGAGGCGCCGATCCGCGGCGGCACCGACGGCTCGCGCCTGACCGAGATGGGCGTGCCGACGCCGAACATTTTTACCGGCATGCAGGAGATCCACGGGCCGCTGGAATGGATTTCCGTGCAGGACATGGCGGCGGCGACAGGCGTGTGCGTGAAGCTCGCGGAACTGTGGGGGAAGGCGCAGTAGCGCCTACGGCATCAGCAGCCCGCCGTTCACTTCGATGACCTGGCCGGTGACGTAGCCGCTGAGCGAAGCGGAGGCGAGATACAGGAACGCGCCCACGGCATCCTCGGCAGCGCCGATGCGCTTCTGCGGGATCTGCTGCGCGATCGCGGCCAGCATCTCGGGCGGCGTGGTGCGGTCCTGCATCGGCGTCGCCAGCACGCCGGGCGAGACGCAGTTCACCCGGATGCCCTCGGCCGCCACCTCCCGCGCCAGAGCGCGGCTCATGGTCGCGACGAAGGCTTTCGAGCCCGCATAGAGCGACGATCCGCCGCCGCCGCCGGTGCGCGCGGCGATGGAGCTCAAATTGACGATCGCGCCGCCGCCACCCTGCTTTCGGAACTGGTTCACCGCGGCGCGGCAGCCGGCAAAGACCGATTCCACGTTGATCGCGATCATGCGGTGGAACAGGGCGTCGGGAATCTCGGCCAGCGGCTTTCTTTCGATCAGGTCGCCGGCGTTGTTCACCAGCACGTCCAGCCGGCCGAAGGAATTTGCCGTCTCCTCGACCAGGCGCTGCGGCACGCCGGGTTCGCCCACGTCGCCCTGCAGTACGATCGCCTTGCCGCCGTCTTTC
>JBGAJI010000173.1:0-4767 GCA_044225035.1 Amaricoccus sp.
GCCGGTCCCATTCGGCCAGCACCGTTCCCACCGGATCGGGCTGCGCCGCCACCGCGCGCACCCCCTCGGCCATCGCCGCCACCCGATCGCCGGTCAGGAGCAGCCGGTCGAGCATCGCGCCGCCGAGACCCTTGGCCTTCGCCCCGGCCATGTCCTCGGCGTTGGCCGCCAGGATCGCGTCGCGCGTCTCCTCGATCGCCGCCGCCGCCGCCCGCAAGCCAGCGTCCTTTTGCGCGGACGGCGCATAGGCGAGCTCGCGCGAGGCCTCGCGCGCCCGCGCGCCGAGGCCGGTCATCAGTTCCGCGATCCCGAGGTTTCCGTCCATTCCCGCCCCCTCACAGCGCCATGTCGTCGCGATGTACCAGCGCGGCCCGGCCGGGATGGCCGAGCAGCTCGGCGATCCGGTCCGAGCGATGGCCCATGATCACCCGCGCCTCATGCGCGTCATAGCCGGCCAGTGCCTTCGCCACCACCACGCCGTCGAGCCCGGCGATCTCCACCGGATCGCCGCGCGAGAAGGCGCCCTCGACGCCGCGCACCCCGGCCGGCAGCAGCGACTTGCCGCGCGCCAGCGCGGCGAGCGCGCCGTCGTCCACCGTCAACCGGCCGCGCGGCTTCATGCCCGAGATCCAGCGCTTGCGCGCCGCGCGCGGGTCGCCCTCCGGCTCGAACCAGGTGCAGGGCGCGCCCTCGTCCAGCGCCTTCAGCGGCCGCTCGACCGCGCCGAAGCTGATCGCCATGGCACAGCCCGCGCGCGTCGCCGCCTGCGCCGCGAGCAGTTTCGTCTTCATCCCGCCGCGCGACAGGGCGGACCCGACACCACCCGCCATCGCCATCACCGCCGGCGTGATCCGCGCCACCACCTCGAGCCGGCGCGCCGCGGCGTCGTTCCGCGGATCGGCGGTATAGAGCCCGTCGACGTCCGAGAGCAGCGCCAGCACGTCGGCCCCCGCCATGCTCGCCACCTGCGCCGCCAGCCGGTCGTTGTCGCCATAGCGGATCTCGTCGGTCGCCACCGTGTCGTTCTCATTGACGATCGGCACCACGCCGAGGTCGATCAGCGTGCCGAGCGTCCGGCGGGTGTTGAGATAGCGCCGGCGGTTCTCGCTGTCCTCCAGCGTCACCAGCACCTGCGCCGTGGTGATGCCGCGCGGCGCCAACACCGTCTCATAGGCCTGGGCGAGGCGGATCTGGCCGACCGCCGCCGCCGCCTGATTATGCTCCAGCGACTGCGCCTCGGCCGGCAGGCCGAGAACCCGGCGGCCGAGCGCGATCGAGCCCGACGAAACGAGGATCACATCCTTGCCGCGGGCGCGGAGGTCGGCGACATCGGCGGCCAGCCCCTCCAGCCAGTCGATCCTGAGCCGCCCGGTCTCGGCCGAGACGAGCAGGGCCGAGCCGATCTTCACCACCACCCGGCGCGCCGCCGCGATCCGGTCGGCGGAGGTCATCGCCGGCGCGCTCAGGGCGACCATGACCCCGTCTCCTCCCGCGTCGGTTTCGCGGCTCCGGCGCGCGCCGCCCGGATGATGGCCCGCAGGCCGCGCAGCACCTCCGGCACGCCCTGGCCGGTGACGCCGGAGAGGGCGAAGATCTGCTCGCCGCCCGCCGCCTTCGTCAGGGTCGCCATCGCCTCGGCCAGTTCCTCGGCATCGAGCGCGTCGATCTTGTTGAGCCCGGTCAGCCGCGGCTTCTCGGCGAGACCGGCGCCATAGGCTTCCAGCTCGTCGAGGATGACGCGATAGTCCTCGGCCAGCGTCGGCGAGGTGGCATCCACGAGATGCAGGAGCGCGGCGCAGCGCTCGACATGGCCGAGGAACATGTCGCCAAGCCCCCTGCCCTCGTGCGCGCCCTCGATCAGGCCCGGAATATCGGCCAGCACGAACTCCGCGCCATCGACGCCCACCACCCCGAGATTGGGATGCAGCGTGGTGAAGGGATAATCCGCGATCTTCGGCTTGGCATTGCTCGTCGCGGCGAGGAAGGTCGATTTGCCGGCGTTCGGCAGGCCGACGAGCCCGGCGTCGGCGATCAGCTTCAGCCGCAGCCAGAGCGTGCGCTCCACCCCCGGCTGGCCAGGATTGGCATTGCGCGGCGCCTGGTTGGTCGCGCTCTTGAAGCGCAGGTTGCCCCAGCCGCCATTGCCGCCCTTGGCGAGCAGCACACGCTGTCCGGGCTTCGTCAGGTCGGCGACCAGCGTCTCCTCGTCCTCTTCGAGGACCTCGGTGCCGACCGGCACCTTCAGCACCACCGTCTCGCCGCTCTTGCCGGTCCGCTGCGCGCCCATGCCGCCCTGGCCGTTCCTGGCGAAGAAATGCTGCTGGTAGCGATAGTCGATCAGCGTGTTCAGCCCGTCGACCGCCTCCGCCCAGACGTCGCCGCCATTGCCGCCGTCGCCGCCGTCCGGACCGCCGAACTCGACGAATTTCTCGCGGCGAAAGCCGACGCAGCCGTTGCCGCCGGAGCCGGAGCGGATATGCACGCGGGCGAGGTCGAGGAATTTCATGACGCGGCCGTCAGGTCGCGGCGATAGCGGAAGGTCGGCACCATCGCGCCGCGCGCGACACTGTGCAACTCGCCATCGCCGACATAGCCGAAGCCCGCGCGGCTCAGCACCTTGGTCGAGGCGGCGTTGTCCTGGAACGCCTGCGCGACCAGCGCCGAAAAGCCGAGCGTGGTCGCATGGGAGACGATCGCCTCCACCGCCTCGGACGCGTAGCCGGTGCCCCAGAAGGCCGGCGCCACCCAATAGCCGATCGCGCCCGTCAACTCGCCCTCGCTCTCGCAGCGACGCAGGCTGATGAGGCCGACGAGGCCGTTCTCGTCCTCCGTTCCGGTATCCATCGCCCAGACCGTCTTGTCGCCCGGGCGGGTCCGGTTGCGCTCGACGAAGCCTTCGGCGGTGCCGGGAGGATAGGGATGCGGGATCGCCGTCGTCATCCGCGCCACCCGCGCGTCGTTGGCATAAAGGCCGATCAACGCCGCGTCGGACGGGGTCAGCGGCCGCAGCCGCAGGCGTTCGGTAACCTGCACCGGCGGCGCGGAGGGCCGGGGGGAGTCGGGCCGGGGGAAGTCGGGCCGAGGGGAGTCGGGCTGGGGGGCGACGATTTCGGACATGGCCGGGAAATCCTGGCTCGAAACGGAAAAGGCCGGCGGGGCCGCCGGCCTTCGGGATGGCTCGGGGCGGCCCCTCGACGGGTGCTTACTCGGCGGCCTTCGGCAGCGGCTGCACCGAGATGAAGGTACGGCCCTTGATGCCCTTGTGGAACAGGACGGTGCCCTCGGAGACCGAGAAGATCGTATGGTCGCGGCCGATGTCGACGCCTTCGCCCGGCCACCATTTGGTGCCGCGCTGACGCACGAGGATGTTGCCCGGGGCCACCACTTCGCCGCCGAACTTCTTCACGCCGAGACGACGGCCCTTGCTGTCGCGGCCGTTGCGGGACGAGCCGCCTGCCTTCTTGTGTGCCATGGCGCCTGTCTCCTCAGTTCGCGGCTTCGACGGCCGGCTGGGCGGCCTCGGCGGTGGCGGCGGTTTCGGCGCCCGACGCCAGGATGTCGGTGATCCGGATGCGGGTCAGCTGCTGGCGATGACCCCGCCGGCGCTGCGACGAATGCTTGCGCCGCCGCTTGACGTAGGAGATCACCTTCGGACCCTTGGTCTGCTCCAGCACCTCGGCGACCACGGCCGCGCCGGCGACGAAGGGCGCGCCGATCGTCACCGTGTCGCCACCGAGCATCAGCACCTCGGTGAAGCGGACGGTCTCGCCCGCCTCGGCGGACAGCTTTTCCACCAGAAAGATATCATTGGCGGCGACCTTGTATTGCTTGCCGCCGGTCTTCAGCACCGCGAACATTTCCGCGTCTTCCTCTTCGTTCCCCGCGTCCTTCGGCCCCGTCGATACGGCGTTTCGCGGGGGACCTCCCCCGCGCCTTCGGACTGCGCGCTTTCGCAGATCAATGGCCCGCGCGCCCCAACGGAGCGCACGGGAGCGGGCTATATCGCGGAACCGTTTCGCGAAGTCAAGATTGCTTCGCGGCCGAAAGCGCCGGCTCGCCCTCTGCGGAGGAGCGGGGGGCGAATTCGTCCGAGGCGCCGGTGATCGGCGGTGGTTCGACGGCGCGCACGTCGCGCTGCCAGAACTGGGTGCGAATCCCGTCGCGGCGCAGGCGCTCGGCGATCTCGAAATTCATGTCGGACCGGGCGGAGAGCGAGAAATTCACGTCGCGCAGCACGCAGCGCACCTCGAGGTCGATCGAATCCGGGCTGAGCGCCATCAGGAGGACCCGCGGCGCCGGATCCTCCAGCACCAGGGGATGGCTTTCGGCGATTTCCAGCAGGATGTCCGCCACCTTGCGCGGGTCGGCGTCGTAGGTGACGCTGACCGGGATCTGGATGCGCCCGGACATGCCGGAATGGGTGCGGTTCAGCACGCTGCCGGCGATCAGGTCGGAGTTCGGCAGGATGACGCTCGCCCGGTCGAAGGTCTCGATCTCGGTCGAGCGCACCGAGATCCGGCGCACATAGCCGGTGAAACCGCCGACCTCGATCCAGTCGCCTTCCTTGATCGGCCGCTCGACCAGCAGGATGATCCCCGAAACGAAGTTCGAGACGATGTTCTGCAGGCCGAAGCCGATGCCGACCGACAGCGCGCCGGCGACGATGGCGATGTTCGAGAGGTCGATGCCGGTGGCCGAGATCGCCGCGATGGTGGCGATCGCCACGCCGACATAGCCGATCCCGGCGAGCACGGCGTTCTTGCCGCC
>JBGAJI010000174.1:0-4738 GCA_044225035.1 Amaricoccus sp.
CGGCTTCGCGCTCGCCGCGCTGGTCGGCGAGCTGCTGTGGATCGGCTGGCAGTACGAAATCCTGACCTGAGGCGTCAGAGCAGGAAGTCGGCGGCGACGTAGGCCGAGGCGCGCACGGCGCCGTCGTGGATCGCCACATCGAACTCGACCCCGGTGTCCGAATCGACATTCCCGCGCACGTGGGTGACGTCGCCGACCTCGACCAGCCAGAGATGCCCCTTGTCCTTCGACGTGCCGAACAGGAAGGCCTGGTCGCCGGATCGCGTCGTGTCCGCGTCGATGCCGCGCACATCGATCCGGTCGCCCGCCGCTGCGCCCGCGCCTTCGAAGGCCCCGGCGCCGCCAACGGCGCAAATGCGGTCCACCGTGTCCAGGCGCGAGTCGCGGGCCGAGAGGAAGCGGAAGACGTCGCGCCCCTCGCCGCCGATCAGGAGGTCGGAGCCTTCGCCGCCCATCAGGCAATCGGCGCCGTCGCGGCCGAGCAAACGGTTGTTGGCCTCGTTGCCGACCATCCGATCGTCCCCGTCGCCGCCGATCGCCCGTTCGATCAACGAGCGTTCGTCGCCGCGGTAGAGCAGCGCGTTGAAGATATTGCCGCGCGCATGGCCTCCGTTCGGCCCGCCACCGAGATCAGCGAGCTGCGCGGACGAGAAGACGGACGACTTGCCGGCGCGGAGGTCGATCTCGAGATCGGTCGAATAGGCGGAAAGGTCGTAGGTGTCGGAGCCGCCGCCGTCCCAGATCGTCGCGAAAACGCGGTTGGCGATGGGCGTGATCGCGGCGGAGCCATCCACGTAGGTGATGCCGGAACCCGGCCGCCAGCTGTAGGTGGTATCGCCGGAATTCGTCGTGAAATCCGCGCCATACATATGCTGAAGCGCGGCGATATCGAGCATCATGTAGCTCTGCGGGGCGCCGGCGTCCTCGAACGCGTAGGTCGTCGCCGTATCCCCCACGAAGGAGCGATAGCTCATCACGCTGAATTCGACGGAGTCGTAGGTGGCGCCCAGCTTGCCGAACCCGCCCGACTCGTGCGTGTGCTTCAGGCCGAGCGCGTGGCCGGTCTCGTGCAGCAGGGTGAAGAAGTCGTAGTTGCCCGCCGCCGGCGCCTTGCCCGACTTGCCGAGCCAGACGTCGCCACCCATGCCGGGACTCGGCTTGTAGGCATAGGCGGTTCCGGTATCGCTGGTCCGGGCGAAGAGCAGGTCGCCCGCCCCGCTGCCCGCGCCCGCGTAGCTCACCGACAGTCGGGTGAAGCCCTCGACGGTGAAGCCCGCGTGCGCCGCCGACGCGCCCGAGCCGTCGGCGTCGAGCACAGCCCGGATCATGCCGAGCTGGGTCGAAGACACGCGGCTGAACCCTTCCTGGTGGGCGGAAATGCCGTCCTTGTCGAGATCGCTGTCATAGCGCGCGCCGTAGTCGGCGGCGGTATTCGGATCGCTGTAGCTGATCGCGCCGCCAAGCCAGCGAACCCCGGACAGCAACCCGTCCAGTAGTTCGCCTGACCGGCTCGTGGAACCCGCCTTGGCACTCGCGCTCATCGCCGCCTCCTCGAAAACAGAGGTTCAGCGATAGTGCGAACAGCGTTTATGGAACCATAACACTAGGTCAAACGGTTCTAAAAATTAGGTTACAGTTATACTATAATTCTAGCGAACCGTGTCCAAGTGGCGGTTTCATACGCCACTTGGGTCAAGTTCATCAGTTCACCGCCGGAACCATGCCCTTTTCGGCGGCGAGGCCGCGCATCGCCTTCTGCAGCTTCTCGAAGGCGCGGACCTCGATCTGGCGGATGCGCTCTCGGCTGACGTTGTACTCCTGACTCAGATCCTCGAGCGTCGAGGGCTCGTCCTTCAGGCGCCGCTCGGTCAGGATGTGCCTTTCCCGCTCGTTCAGGCCTTCCATCGCGCGCCACAGCAGTTCCTGCCGGGTTTCGAGCTCGTCCCGCTCGGCCAGCGCGCTCGCCTGGTCGGCGTCCTCGTCTTCCAGCCAGTCCTGCCATTCCGCCGCGCCATCGCCGTCGTTGCGCACCTGCGCGTTCAGGCTGGCGTCGCCGCCGGCCATGCGCCGGTTCATCGAGATCACCTCGGACTCGGTCACGTTGAGGTCGTGCGCGATCCGCGCCACGTTCTCCGGGCGCAGCTCGCCCTCCTCGATCGCGCCGATCTTGTTCTTCGCCTTGCGGAGGTTGAAGAACAGCTTCTTCTGCGCCGCGGTGGTGCCCATCTTCACGAGGGACCAGGAGCGCAGGATATATTCCTGGATCGAGGCGCGGATCCACCACATCGCATAAGTGGCGAGTCGGAAACCCTTTTCCGGATCGAACCGCTTCACCGCCTGCATCAGCCCCACATTCGCCTCCGAGATCACCTCGGCGGTCGGCAGGCCATAGCCGCGATAGCCCATGGCGATCTTCGCCGCCAGCCGCAGGTGGCTCGTCACCAGCTGATGCGCCGCGTCCTTGTCGCCATGATCCGCCCAGGCCTTGGCCAGCATGTATTCCTGCTCGGGTTCGAGCATGGGAAACTTGCGGATTTCCTGCATGTAGCGCGACAGACCCTGTTCGGGAGACGGCGCGGGAAGCTTCGAATAACTCACGTGTCCTCCTCTGGCCGGGCCCGGCGGGCGCGGCGACGTTCATTCTTAATACATCTTTCCTTACGGCGCGTTAAACGGTTACGTGACCGCCGCGCCGTCGCCGTTCAGCCGCCGAAGACTCGCCAGCAGCGATTGGAAATCCTCCGGCGGCGGCGCCTCGAAGCGCATCGGCGCCCCGGTCACCGGATGGACGAAGCCCAGCGTCGCGGCGTGCAACGCCTGCCGCGGGAAATCGGCGGCCACCCCGGTCCGCCGGCCATAGACATGGTCGCCGATCAGCGGATGACCGGCGAAAGTCAGATGCACCCGGATCTGATGGGTGCGCCCGGTCTCAAGCCAGCATTCGAGCAGCGCGGCGTCCGGCTTCGCCCCGGCCTCCGGCTTCGCCCCGAACCGCTCCAGCACGCGCGCCCGCGTCACCGCCCAGCGACCATCATGGGTCAGCACCGCCATCCGCTTGCGGTCGCCCGGATGGCGGCCGATCGCGCCTTCGATCCGAAGCACGCCACCCGGCTCCCAGCTGACCCCGCCGAGGCCGGCGAGCCGGGGATCGGACGGATCCGGCGCGCCGCGGGTTATGGCGAGGTAGCGCCGCTCGAGATCATGCGCCTTGAACTGCGCCGCGAGGCCCTGATGCGCCACGTCGTCCTTGGCGACGACCAGCAGGCCGGAGGTTTCCTTGTCGATCCGATGCACGATGCCGGGACGTATCTCGCCGCCAATCCCCGAGAGATCGCCGCCGCAATGATGGAGAAGCGCGTTGACGAGCGTGCCGTCCCGTTGTCCCGGCGCGGGATGGACCACGAGGCCCGCCGGTTTGTTCAGCACGATGAGATGGGGATCCTCATAGCAAATGTCCAGAGGTATGGCCTCGGGCAAGGCCGCGCTCTCCACCGGGGCCGGCAGGGTCAGCACCAGCTCGCCCCCCGCCTCCAGCCGCGCCTTCGGATCGCGCAGCGGCGTGCCGTCGGCGCGCGCCACCGCGCCCTCGGCGATCAGCTTCTGCACCCGCGAGCGGCTGAGGCCGAGCCCCTCTGGCACCACCGCCGCCAACAGCTTATCAAGCCTCTCGGCGGGCGCGGCCTCCAGTGTGACCCGGATCTGTTGTAAAGGCGCGGGCATGGAAACGGCTCCCGAGGACTATCCCGAATCCCGCCGCCTGCGCCAGCTGCGCTGGCTGGTGACGGCTTTGACGGTGACGCTGATCCTCGGCGTCATAACCGTTGTCGCGCTGCTTGTCATCCGGCTGAGCCGCCTGACCCCGCCGCCGCCGCTGCCCGCCACCGTAGAGTTGCCGTCGGGCGAAAAGGCGACGGCGATGACCCTGGGCTCGGACTGGCTCGCCGTCGTCACCATCGACCCGCTCGGCGCGGAACGCATCCGCGTCCTCGACCGCGCCACCGGCGCCGAACGCGGCCTCACCCTGATCGCCCCCCGCGACTGATCGCCCCCGGGCGAAAGACGCGGTCTGTTCCCCTTGTCACGCCGTGCGCGGCGAAGGATATTCGCGCCATGTCGCTCCCCCCCGGCTTTCTCGACGAGTTGCGCGGCCGCGTCTCGCTGGGCCAGATCGTCGGCCGCAAGGTCACCTGGGACCGAAAGTCCAATGCGGCGCGCGGCGACTATTGGGCGCCCTGCCCTTTTCATCAGGAAAAGTCCGCCTCGTTCCATGTCGACGATGCCAAGGGCTATTATTACTGCTTCGGCTGCCATGCGAAGGGCGACGCGGTCAGTTTCCTGCGCGAGACGGAAAACCTCGGCTTCCTGGAGGCGGTCGAGCGGCTGGCCGGCATCGCTGGCATGACGATGCCGGCGCGCGATCCGGCCGCCGCCGCGCGCTCCGCCGCGCAGACCGGCCTCGTCGAGGCGATGGTGGCGGCCGTCCAGTTCTCCCGCCTGCAACTCAGGACCGGCCGCGCGGCCGAGGCCCGCGCCTATCTCGACCGCCGCGGCCTCGGCGCCGCCACCCAGGAGCGATTCGAGATCGGCTACGCGGCGGACAGCCGGACCGCGCTGATCGAACATCTCGCCGGCAAGGGCTTCGCCACGGACCGGCTGATCGAGGCCGGGCTCGTCGGCCGACCGGAAGGCGGCGGCGCGCCCTACGACCGCTTTCGCGGCCGGATCATGTTCCCGATCC
>JBGAJI010000175.1:0-4617 GCA_044225035.1 Amaricoccus sp.
TGCTCGTTGCGCGAGATCATGATCTTCTCGGCATAGCACATGCCGCCGCCGCGCCGCAGATCCTCCTCCGACCCATTGCGGACGGTGAACAGGAACAGCCCCATCCGCTCGAACCGCTCCTGGCCATAGTCCGTGATGTCCCAGCCGAGCCGCGCATCGACGATCCCCGGCGCCTTCGCCCGGCGGGCGCGCATCTCGTCGGGAGTCCAATAGGCGAAGGGAGGCAGAATGAAGCCGAAGGAACGGATGAAATCGTCCGACGCGCGGATGATGTCGTTGATCTGCGATCTTTTCATTGGTCCTCCCGTGCGACGCCTTTTCCACTGCGATAACACGGGCCTCCCGGCCGCGCCACAGGATCAGGTCCAGAAGGCATCCGCCTTCGCCAGCCGCGCCCACCGCTCGAACAGCTCCGGGCGATCGTCGCGCACCTGGACGGCGAGCGTGCCGAGCACCCAGCCGGTGGCGCGCTGCGCGTTCGGGCTGGCGAGGCCGGGGGCATCCGGGCCGGTCAGCCAGCCCTCCGCCATCGCGGCGTCGGTCAGGCTGCCGAAACTGTCCTGAATGTCCTTCAGCGCGCGGAGATAGGGGCCGACCTTGCGGGCGGGGAACAGGCTGTCGAACATCTCGGCGGCGTAGCGCAGCTTTTTCAGCTCCTTGCGCAGCGTATGCAGGCCCTCCGCGTCGAGATGCTCCACCTCGCGGCCGAGCCTCATCGACTTGCGCCGCCGCTTGCCGAGGATCACCGGCGCCACCTCCACGATCGGCGTCGCGAGCCGCGTGGTCTGGTCATAGTCCGATGGCGCGAGCCAGCCGCGCGCCTCGATGAAGCGGCCGAGATCGAACAGGAAACCGATCGCCTCCGGCGCGGCCAGCGCCGCCCGCACCTCGGCGCGCCGCGCCTCGCGCAGATCGCGCAGCGCGGCGATCAGCGCGTCGCGCGCCGCGTCGTCCAGGCCGAGCGCCGCCAGCTTCGCGACATCCTCGATCAGCACATCGAGATCGCGCAGGCCGCTGACCACCCGCCCGAGCCGTCGCGCCTCCTCGTTCAGCGGCGCCACGGCGTCGCCGCCGAAGCTCGGCGAGAACACGGCGAGCGCGGTGCGCAGGCGCCGCAGGCCGACGCGCAGCTGGTGCGGCCCCTCGACCATGTCGGAGGCGGCGACCACCACCATGTTGCGCGCAATCTGCGCGAAACAGTCGCGCAGCACATCGCGCGCGACGCTCTCGACGCTGGCCGACGGCTCGCATTTCAGGCGCCCGGCATTGCGCGGCGCCAGCGGCTCGTCCACCTCGCCGCCCCGAACGAGCGCATAGCCGCGCGCGGATTTGTTCGCCGTGGCGAACCGGACCGGGCCCTGATCGAACAAGGCGCGCGCGACTTCGAAGACCGCGCCGGTATCGCCCGCCTTCAGTTCCAGCTCCGCCTCGAGGATCGGCGCTGTCCGCTCGCCGGCGATGATCGAGCCCCGGTCGAGCGCCAGTTCCACCTCGCCACCGCCGGGCGCCGCGAGATGCTCGACGGTCCGGCGTACCCGCGTCTCGAACAGCGGCGCCAGCGGCGCGTCGCCCTGCGCCTCGGCCAGCGCGGCGAAAGCGGGATCGGCGCCGCCGCGCACCAGTCGGCCACCCGGCGCCGGACATTCCATCTCGTGGTTCGAGAAGAGGCCATGGCCGGCATCGTCGGCCCGGCGCTTGATCGTCTGGATCCAGCGCCGGCCGACCTTGCGCAGGCGCAGCGACATGCCCGCAGCCGCCAGCGCCTGATCGGGCGTGTCGTAGTAGATCGAAACCAGCTCCTGCGTGCGGCGCGGCGCGATGCGCATCGCCTCGAGCCGGGAATGGCGCCGCAAGCGCGCCTCGCCGGCCGCGTCGAGGGTGAATTTCAATTCGGTTTCAATCATCCGTGTCCGCCCGGCCACGGTTGGTGGCCCGCCCCGCTCATCGCTTTCGAATAAGACAATTCCATGATACACTTGCCGACAGTAGCGCGTTTTCCCGTTGATTGGACCCCGATGGCTGTACGCCTGAGCGCCCGTAAGATTTTCCGCGCCGCGTCGCCATCGTTTCTCGCACCCGCAAGCACCGTTCCGACCTTTTCCGGTCAGGCCACGCCGGTCCCGCTGGCGCGTAGGGAGCGTTTACCAATGGCGGATATAGTCGAGGCGTTCAAGGCCCCGCGGGGCCGACCAACATGAGGTGAAGATGGCGCATCCTGTCCAGGGGAACCGATCCGAAGGCCGGCGGCTTTGCCCGCCGCGCGCCTCGCACCTCTCGACCCGACAGGAGAAGCGCCATGCATGACGCGACACTCGGCATCGCTTCGGATTTCGTCAAATCCGGCATCGCCAAGGCGGGCATCCCGCTGACCGAGACGCTCGAAGCCTATCTCTCGATCACCTTCGCCCGCTTCATCGGCGCCGAGATCCATGTCGACCGCCTGACCGTGCGGGTAGCCAAGGCGATGGACGAGAACGCCCCACGCGACACGATGCGCGGCCTCGCCGACGAATGCCTGATCGCCACCGCCTTCTTCGAGGACCGGCTGCGGCGGAACGGGGCGATCCGGCATTATGTCGGCCTTGGCCAGATGACCTACGACGCGGCCGCGATGACCGAGCAGGCCTATGGCTTCGTCCATATGCGGGACGTGATCGCCAGCGCGGCGGAGCCGGCCGAGCCGCGCGACGGCCGGATCCTGTTCGACCAGGCCCGGGCCGGCAGCGCGACCGCGCGGAGCGAGCTGGCCGCGCAGAACGTGATCGTCGGCCCATGGGCCAAGGCCGGCAAGCCGGGCCTGCTCTGGCGCTAAAGCCGGAGGTCGATCCAGGCGCCGAAATCGAGGCGCGTGTCCCAGCCCTCGGCCGCGCCCAGCGCGCCGCAGGCCGCCCGCGCCACCCCGGCATGCGTCACCCAGAGCAGCGGCGGCTCGCCCGACGGAGCCTCGGCCAGCGCCGCCTCCACCCGCGCCGCGAGCATCGACACGCTTTCGCCGCCATGTGGCCGTGCGTTGCGAAAATCCGCCGCCCAGGCATCGAGCTCGTCGCGCGGCAAGTCCGACCAGCGGCGTCCTTCCCAGGCGCCGAAGTCGAACTCGATCAGCCGCGCATCCTCGGCGAGTGGCAGGCCGCGCGCCGCCGCGATCCACTCGGCCAGACGGCGGCAACGGCCGAGCGGGCTCGTCACCACCCGCGCGACCGGCGGCAGCGCGGCGAGGGTCGTCGCCGCCGCCGCTTCGAAATCAGCACCAAGCGCCAGATCGCGCCGTCCGTAGCAAACCCCCTCCGCCACCGCCGGTCGCGTGTGGCGGAGCAGGATCACAGGCAAGCAAGCAGGCCGAGATAGAAGCCGAGCTCGCTCGTCTGCTGCACCGCGCCGAGGCAGTCGCCGGTATAGCCGCGCAGCCGCCGCTCGAAGACCAGGCGCATCAGCGCGTGGCCGAAGAACAGGCCGACGACGCCACCCAGCACGGCGAGGATCGGCGCCACGAACAGCACCGCGAGCACGCCGAGCGCCGCGACCACCAACGCCAGCGCGAGACCCCGGCGCCCGAGGCCCTGCGCGACCGGACGGCCCATGCCCTGCGGCCGGATATAGCGGCTGCTCGCGATCACCAGGACGGCGGAGGCGCGGCTGGCCGCGTGGCCGGCGATCAGGATCAGCGGCACCGCATGCGGCGGCAGCGCGCCGAGCGCCAGCACCTTGCCCCCCAGCATCAGAAAAAGCCCGGCGACGCCGAAGGTGCCAAGGCGGCTGTCGCGCATGATCGTGAGCGCCTCCGCCCGCGACGCCCCGCCCCCGAGCCCGTCGCAGGCGTCGGCGAAACCATCCTCGTGAAAGCAGCCGGTGATGAGCAATCCGGCGCCGGTGGAGATCAGCGCGGCCAGCACTGGCGGATAAAGCGCGGCGGCGATCCAGTAGATCAGGGCGACGAGCGCGCCGACGATCAGCCCGACGCCGGGATACCAGCGCGGGGTCGCCGCCATGCGCGCCAGCGTCCAGCCGCGCCGGGGCGTCGGCAGGCGGGTGAGCAGGCCCGTGGCGACGGCCAGGACTATAAGCTCCTCGCGCAGGCGCCCGGCGGGGCCGCGACGGCGTACCTTAGTGCGTTTCTTCATTTTCTACCGCTGACTCCCGCGCTCTCGAAACTTGCCATGTCACACAGCATCGCCGCCGCCGCCCTGACCAGCGGCCAGGCGAGCAGCGACCCCGTGCCTTCGCCGAGCCGCATGTCGAGCGACAAGAGCGGGTCGGCGCCCATCCAGGCGAGGAGGCGCGCATGGCCCGGCTCGGCCGAGACATGCGCGAAGATCATCGCCCCGCGCGCGCCGGGGTCGAGGCCCGCGGCGACCAGTGCGGCGGCGGTGGCGATGAATCCGTCGACCAGCACCAGCTTGCCGGCGCGCGCCGCGCCGATCATCGCGCCGGCCATCATCGCGATCTCGAAGCCGCCGAACTCGGCCAGCGCCGCGGCCGCCGACAGCCTGCCGGGCACCCGTGCCGAGGCCTCGGAGAGGAGCGTCGCCTTGCGCGAAAGGCCAACCTCGTCGAGACCCGTGCCGGGCCCGACCAGTTCCGCGATGCCGAGGCCGGTCAGCCGGTGCGCGAGCAGGGTCG
>JBGAJI010000027.1:0-31252 GCA_044225035.1 Amaricoccus sp.
GGCGCTGGTCGCCGCGCCGCGCTACGACGGCCAGGACCGGGAGCGTTTCGCGCGGCTCGACCGGCTGGCCGCCGGGCTCGGGCTCGGGCTCGTCGCCTCGGCCGAGCCGATCATGCATCACGGCGGCCGGCGTCGGCTGGTCGATGTGCTGACCTGCGTGCGGACCGGCCGGCGCATCGACACGCTCGGCCGCGCCGCCCAAGCCAATGCCGAGCGGCGCCTGCGATCGGAGGCGGAGATGCTCGGCCTGTTCGCCGGCTTCGAGGCGGCGGTCCATCGCGCGGGCGAGATCGCCGAAAGCTGCCACTTCTCGCTGGGCGAGCTCCGCTACGAATATCCCCGCGAAATCTGGGGCGGCGAGGATCCCGGCGCCCGTCTTGCCCGGCTGACCGAGGAGGGGATCGCCGTGCGCTATCCCGCCGGCGCGCCCGATCGGGTGACCACGCAGATCGCCAAGGAACTCGCCCTCATCGCGCGCAAGGGCTACGCGCCCTATTTCCTGACGGTGCACGAGGCGGTCAGCTTCGCGCGGAGCGTCGGCATCCTCTGCCAGGGGCGGGGGTCGGCGGCGAATTCGATGGTCTGCTACGTGCTGGGCATCACCGAGGTCAGCCCCGAGCTCGGCAGCGCCATGGTCTTCGAACGCTTCGTCTCCGACGTCCGGGACGAGCCGCCCGACATCGACGTCGATTTCGAGCATGAGCGGCGCGAGGAGGTGATCCAGCATATCTATGAGCGCTATGGCCGCGAATCCGCCGGCCTCTGCGCGACGGTCATCCATTACCGCGGCAAGCGCGCGATCCGCGAGGTGGGCGCCGCCATGGGCCTCAGCCGCGACACTGTGGCGGCGCTGTCCAGCCAGATCTGGGGCTGGGGCGGCGGCGGCCTGCCCGATGCGCGGCTGCGCGAGCTCGGGCTCGACCCGGCCGACCGGCGTCTGGCGCGGACGATGTCGATCGTCGACGAGCTGGTCGGCTTCCCGCGCCATCTCAGCCAGCATGTCGGCGGTTTCGTCATCGCCGAGGGGCGTCTCGACGAACTCGTGCCGATCGAGAACGCGGCGATGGCCGACCGCACCGTCATCTGCTGGGACAAGACCGACATCGACGCGCTCGGTATCCTCAAGGTGGATGTGCTCGGCCTCGGCATGCTGACCTGCATCCGCAAGGCGCTCAAGCTGATCGGCGACCATGGCGGTCCCCGCCACACGCTGGCGAGCCTGCCGAAGGAAGACCCCGCGGTTTATGACATGCTCTGCGAAGCCGATGCGATCGGCGTCTTCCAGGTCGAAAGCCGGGCGCAGCTGTCCTTCCTGCCCCGGATGCGACCCCGCGAATTCTACGACCTGGTCATCGAGGTGGCGATCGTGCGCCCCGGCCCGATCCAGGGCGGCATGGTCCATCCCTACCTGCGCCGGCGCCGGGGTCAGGAAGAGCCGGAATATCCGTCCGACGCGCTCGGCGAGGTTTTGCGGCGCACCCTCGGCGTGCCGCTGTTCCAGGAACAGGCGATGCAGATCGCCATCATCGGCGCCGGGTTCGACCCGAACGAGGCGGACCAGCTGCGCCGCTCGCTCGCCACCTTTCGCCGCATGGGCACCATCGGCACCTTTCGCGAACGGTTCCTCTCCGGCATGGCCAGGAACGGCTATGGGGCGGATTTCGCCGAGCGCTGCTTCCGCCAGATCGAGGGCTTCGGCGAATACGGCTTTCCCGAGAGCCACGCCGCCAGTTTCGCGCTGCTCGTCTATGCCTCGGCCTGGCTCAAGCGCCACCATCAGGCGGCCTTCACCTGCGCGCTGCTCAATGCGCAGCCGATGGGCTTCTACGCGCCCGCGCAACTGGTGCGCGACGCGCGCGAGCATGGGGTGATCGTTCGCCCGGTCTGCGTGAATGCCAGCGACTGGGACAATACGCTCGAACCCGATGGCCTGGGCGGGCTCGCGCTGCGGCTCGGCTTTCGCCAGATCAAGGGCGTTTCCGAAAGCCAGGCCGAAACACTGACCAACGCGCGGGGCAACGGCTATCAGGACGTGGCCGCGGTCTGGCGCCGGGCCGGCGCCGCGCCGCGCCTGCTCGCCACGCTGGCCGAGGCCGACGCCTTCGCCGGCCTCGGTCTTACCCGCCGCGCGGCGCTGTGGCAGGTCCGCGCCCTCGGCGCCGCGCCTTTGCCGCTCTTCGCCGACCTCGATGACGAATTCGGCGAGGCGGGCGAGACAGCAGCGCCCTTGCCCGAATTGCGCCTCGGCGAGGAGATCGTGGCGGACTATTCCGCCCTGCGCCTGACGCTCCGCGCGCATCCGATGGCGCTGATCCGACCCCGCCTCGACGCGCTGACCATGAAAACGCGGCGGGGCGGTGAAACGCGTAAAATGTAGTCTTCTGAAACGTCAAAGCGTGAAACGTGAACAGCCCCCCGCGCGAGACCTATCGCCTCGCGGCCGAAACTGGGCTATTGAACTTCGGACAACAAGAGGATGGGGACAATCCCCGCGCCCATGAGCAGTTCCTTCGCGCAGACGAGTTGGCAGGTCATTGACGAAACCGCGCTGGCGGCCTTCGCATTGAGCCTCGTCCTGTGCCTCGCGCTGGTGCTGACCCAGCGCTGGCATGGGCGCTATTCCCACGACCACGTCACGGGCCCGCAAAAGTTCCATCGCAACAAGGTTCCGCGCATCGGCGGGCTGGCGATCGGCCTCACCTACGGCCTCGTCTCCTTCCTGCTGCCACATGACGTCAGGGTGGTCTGGGTGTCGATCGGGCTCGCCGGCCTGCCCGCGCTCGTCGCCGGGCTCGGCGAGGATCTGACCCGCGCGGTCGGGGTGAAATGGCGCCTGTTCGCCACGATGGCCGCCGGTGTGATCTTCGCCCTGCTGACCGGCTATGTCATGGACAAGGTCGACCTGCCCGGCGTCGACTGGCTGCTCTCCTTCTATTTCATCGCGCTCGTCTTCACCGGTTTCTCGATGGGCGGCGTGGCGAATGCGATCAACATCATCGACGGGTTCAACGGCCTCGCCGCCGGCGCGCTGCTCATCATGTTCGGCGCCTTCGCCTGGGTCGGGCTGCGGGTCGGCGACGCGCTGGTCTTCCAGCTGGCCCTGCTCTACGCCGCGCTGGTGCTCGGGTTCTTCGTGGTGAACTTCCCGATGGGCAAGATCTTCCTCGGCGACGGCGGCGCCTATTTCTGCGGCTTTCTGCTCGCCTCGCTCGGCGTGCTGCTGCCGGCGCGAAATCCGGAGGTCTCGGCCTGGGCGGCGATCCTGATCTGCGCCTATCCGGTGATCGAGACCCTGGCCTCGATGCGCCGCAAGTCCAAGCGCAGCGGCCACAGCGTCGGCCAGCCCGACCGGGTGCATTTCCACATGCTCGCCCATCGCCGCTATGCGCGGCGCATCGTGCGGCGCGGTCCCGCGCATCTGCGCAACCCCGCGACCAGCCTCGTCACCTGGCTGCTGCCGGTGATGACCACGATCCTCGTCGCCTTCAGCTATGACAACGCGCTGCTCAGCGCGATCTTCTTCTTCTGCACCGCCTATATCTATGGCCAGATCTATCGGGTCATGTCGCTCAATGCGCCAAATCTGCCGCTGGGCCTTGCCCGATTGCTCTAGAGCAATGTCCAACCAGACTGAATCGTCCGGTGGTTAAGCCATTGCGCGATTTCAAGATTCTAGAGCGGATGGCCCGGCGCAGCCGGGTCGGGCTCCGCCTAAGGGGCGGCGCGCGCCCCTTGCAACTTTCCGTGTGCGAGAGCGTTTCACCTACGTGGTCTCGTGCCTTGTTGCCACCGCGTCGATATGCGCATAGTCACGAGTTCAGGTAGGTATTTCGCACATGCGGTATAGTCAGGATAGCACTTTTCAGGACGGGCCATTTCACGTCGCGGTCATCATGGATGGCAACGGGCGGTGGGCCGAGGCGCGCGGTCTGAACCGGATCGCCGGCCACGCTCGCGGTGCGCGGCGGGTCAGCGAACTCGTCGCCGCCTGCCCCGACCTCGGCGTGACCCACCTGACGCTCTACGCCTTCTCGACCGAGAACTGGCAGCGGCCGCTGGCCGAGGTGGACGGGCTGATGCGCATCTTCCGCACCTATATCCTGGGGCGGATGGATGATCTGCGCGCGCATGACGTGCGGGTGCGGTTCCTCGGCATGCGGCATCGGGTGCCGGCGCATCTCGGTCACCTGATGCGGCTGCTCGAGGAAAAGACCGCGGCCTGTCAGGGCCTGCGGCTGTCCATCGCCATCGACTACGGCGCGCGGGACGAGCTGACGCGGGCGGTTCGGGCGATCTCCGGTCAGGTCGCGCGCGGCGACCTCGCCGCCGGCGCGATTTGCGAGACTGTGCTGTCGCAGGCGCTCGACACCGGCGATCTGCCGGACCCGGATTTCGTCATCCGCACCTCTGGCGAATGCCGCGTCTCCAATTTCCTGCTGTGGCAGAGTACCTACGCCGAATACGATTTCCGTCGCACCGCCTGGCCCGATTTCACCGTCGCGGAGTTTTCCGAGGCGATCGCCGGCTATCGCCAGCGTCAGCGCCGCTTCGGCCAGATCGCCCCGGCGCTGACCGCCGCCAAGACCTGATCGTCAGGCGGCGGAGGCCGGCAGGCCGAACAGCCGGTCGAATGCCAGATTGAAGACGAAGGTATAGACGAGGAAGAAGACGATCAGCCCGAGGTCGAGCACGAAGGCCTCGACGAGCGAGATGCCGAGCCACGCGGCGAGCAGCGGCACGAGCACAAGCACCAGCCCGAACTCGAATCCAACCGCGTGCAGGACACGCCGGCCGAGCCCGCGGCCTTTTTGTGCCTGGCGGCTTTCCCACCATTCGAATCCGGCGTTGTAGAGCCAGTTCCAGCTGATGGCGATTCCCGAGGCGATGACGGACAAAAGGCCGGCGTCGCCCGGCGCCACGCCATAGACCACGGCCATCGCCGTGGCGCTCAGCGCGATGGCGATCGCCTCATAGGCCGTCAGATAGACAAGTCTGCGCTTCAACCCTTGCATCGAACCCAGTCCCATTCAGCCGCCGCGGCCCTCCGCGCCGGTTCGCGCCTTTGATCGCTCGGATGCGCTGATATATAAAGTCAGGAGATGTCAGAAAACCTGAAAGATCAGCCATGGCCTTTACCAGCGACAACGTGGCGGTGTTCCTCGCCGTGCTCGATCATGGCTCCTTCTCGGCGGCGGCGCGGTCGCTCCGCCGGGTGCCCTCCGCCGTCAGCATGACGATCGCGAACCTGGAGGCGGAGCTCGACCTGCGGCTCTTCGACCGCTCCGGGCGCGAGCCGAAGCCGACCGGTGCCGCGCGGGCGCTCGAATCCGACGCGCGGCGGCTGGCCGCGCGGTTGCGCGCGCTCGAGACGACCGCGCTTGCCCTGCACGCCGGCCTCGAACAGCGGCTGACGCTGGCCGTGGCGCCGGAGCTGCTCTCCGCCGACTGGAGCGCGCCGCTTGCCACGCTGGAGACGGAATTTCCCTCGCTGGAGGTCGAGGCGCGGTCCGGCGCGCAGGCCGATCTCATGCGACAGCTGGCGGCCGGCGAGGTCGATCTGGCGCTGGTCTTCGAGCGGACCGAGCTTGACGAGCGCGAGGCCTTTCAGGAGTTCGGGCAGGAGCTGCTGATCGCCGTGATCGCGCCGGGCCATCCGCTGGTCAGCGGCGAGGCGCCGCCGAGAATGGAGGACCTGATCCATGTCCGGCAGATCGCAGTGGCGAGCCGGGTCGGCCGCGCCGATCCCCGGCTCATCCTGTCGCGCGACGTCTGGCGGACCGACAGTCATCTGGCGACGCTCAGCCTCGCGCGGGCCGGGCTCGGCTGGGCCTTCCTGCCACGCGGCCTCGCCCGGCCGCTGATCGCGAGCGGCGATCTCGTGGCGATCGCCTTCGAAAATATCAGCAACGAGCTGCGGCTCTGGGTCGATCTGGTCTGGCGTGCCGACCGCCCCCTCGGCCTCGGCGCCCGCCGCTATATCGAGCTTATTCGCGCCCGCCGGCAAACACCGCGGCGCTAATCCGGGGCAAGCATGTAGCCGGAGCCGCGCACCGTTTGCAGATAGCGCGGCGCCCGGGGGTCGATCTCGATCTTGCGGCGGAGGCGGGTGATCTGCACATCGACCGCCCGTTCCTGCGACTGCGCGTCGCCGCCGCCGAGATTTTCGACAAGCTCGATGCGCGTCACCGGTTCGTGCGCGTGGGCCGCGAAGATGCGCATCAGCATCGCCTCGGTCGCGGTCAGCCGGATCGGCTCGCGCCCACGCCACAGCTCGCCCCGCGTCAGGTCGTAGCGCACCTCGCCGAGTTGCAGGGTCTTCGGCGGCTCGGACTTCGGCGCCGGCTTCGGCACCCGGCGCAGGATGGCGTTGATCCGCAGCAGAAGCTCGCGCGGTTCGAACGGCTTCGGCAGGTAATCGTCGGCGCCGGCTTCCAGTCCGCGGATCCGGTCGTCCGCGTCGCCGCGCGCGGTCAGGAGCAGGATCGGCGTCGACAGATGCTCGCGCAGCGCGGCGGTCAGCGTCAGCCCGTCCTCGCCTGGCATCATCACGTCGAGCACGATCATGTCGAACTCCAGCCCCTCCAACAGCGCGCGGGCATGGGCGGCGTCGCGCGCCACCGTCACCATGAAGCCGCCGCGCATCAGGAACTTGCGCAGCAGCTCGCGAATCCGCGCGTCGTCATCGACGACGAGCACATGGGCGATCGGCGCCGCGGCGGCGGTCTCCGCTTCGCTCATGGGCGTGAGGCTTCGAGCGAGCGCAGCACATGGTCGCGCAATTCGGGGTCGATCATCTGCTCCAGTACCTTGCGAAAGCCGTGCACCGCTTCCGGCCCCGCGCTGGAAAAGGCGCCGCGCATGCGGCGGCGCTGCGCGGCGGACAATTCCTGCTCCAACTGGCGCCCGGCCTCGGTCAGATAGAGGTTGCGCTGGCGGCGATCATCGCGTCCGACCCGCGCCTGCACCAGCCGGTCTTCGACCAGCTGGCGCAACACCCGGTTCAGGCTCTGTTTCGTCACCCGCAGGATGTCCAGAAGCTCGTTCACCGTCAGGCCGGGGCGGCGATTGATGAAATGGATCGCCCGGTGATGCGCCCGGCCGTAGGCCCGTTCCTCGAGGATGCGGTCCGGGTCGGCGGTGAAGCCGCGATAGGCGAAGAACATGAGCTCGATGCCCTGGCGCAGCTGTTCGTCGGTCAGGAACAGAAGCTGCTCTCCCCGGTTCGGTGACACCGAGAAGCCGGTCTGGGGCATGGGGATCCTCACTGTTCCGGGACGCTCCGGTGCCGGTCAGTTTATGTCAGGGATGTTGACATTCCAAGAGTCAAATGGTATCCCGGCCGCCGTTGGGCGAAATAAACTGTCCGGACCGTTCTCCGGCGCGCAACTATCGAAAATATGACGGGGCAACGGCGACACGAATCGCGTGCGCCCCAAGGCAATCGAAGGATCGGACCAATGGCTGGGGCCTATGACAATCGCGACGGGGTCATCTGGATGGACGGCGCCTTCGTGCCCTGGCGCGAGGCCAAGGTCCATGTGCTCACTCATGCCCTGCACTACGCGAGCGCGGTCTTCGAAGGCGAGCGGGCCTATAACGGCGTGATCTTCAAGAGCGCGGAACATACCGAGCGGCTGCTCAAATCCTGCGACTATCTCGAAATGCCGCATCCCTATTCCTTCGACGAGATCGAGGCGGCGAAGGCGGCGACGCTGGCAAAAAGCGGCCTCGCCGATGGTTATGTCCGGGCGTTGATCTGGCGCGGTTCGGGCGAGGACATGGGCGTCGCCTCGGCGCGCAACCCGGTGCATCTCGCCATCGCCGTCTGGGAATGGGGCGCCTACTACGGCGATGCCAAGATGAAGGGCGCCAAGCTCGACATCTCGAAATGGAAGCGGCCGAGCCCCGAGACCATCCCCTCCTTCGCCAAGGCGAGCGGCCTCTACATGATCTGCACCATGTCGAAGCACGCGGCCGAGGCCAAGGGCTGCTCCGACGCGATCATGATGGATTATCGCGGCTACGTGGCCGAGGCGACCGGCGCCAATGTCTTCTTCGTCAAGGGCGACGAGGTCCATACGCCTTTGCCCGACGCCTTCCTGAACGGCATCACGCGGCAGACGGTCATCGCCATGCTGCGCGAGCGCGGGGTCAAGGTCGTCGAGCGGCACATTCTGCCCGAGGAAATGGCCGATTTCGAGCAATGCTGGCTGACCGGCACCGCCGCCGAGGTCACCCCGGTCGGTTCGATCGGCGACTATAGGTTCGAGGTCGGCGACCTGACGCGACGGATCGCCGGCGACTATGAGGAGCTGGTGCGCGGGCAACTGGTCACCGCGTGACCCGGCGCGGCGCGGTCACGCGCCGCCGTAGTCCCGGCCGAGGGCGCGCAACAGTTCGGCGCCCCGGTCGAGCCGCGATTCCAGCACCGCGTCCGCGCTGAGGAACGGCGTCAGCCGCGCGGCGCGGGCCAGTTCGCGCGCCGCGACCACGGCGCGGACCTTGTCGCGCACACGCGCGCGCATGGTCGGGGCCGGGCGGTTCACCGGCGCCGGCGCTTCCGGATCGAAGGCGGGCGGCTTCGGACCATCGGTCGTTGGGGCCTTCGCCGATCCGCCGCCGCGCAGGAGGCCGCGGAGGCGGGTGATCGGCCCGAAAATCTCCAGCGACTCGAACGGCACCTCCATGCTTTCGGTCCAGTCCAGCCACTTGAACACCTTGAAGCCGCCGACCCCGCTGCGCACCGGGCGCCAGGGTACGCGAAACGCATCGGCGAGGATCGCCGCGTGCAAGGATTCCGCGAGGACGAGCCGCGCCCCGGCGATGGCGCGGATCACGCCCTGCGACTCGCCGCGCGGCGAGAGATAGGCGATGCCGGCCGACTGGCAGATCGACGGCCAGTCATAATCCGGATGCACGTCGCTTTCCCAATGCGGTACGAACAGGATCTGGCCGCTGCTCTCGCGCTCGGCGAAGCGCGGCAGGCGAGCCGCCATCACGGCGCTGTCGGTCAGCGCGGTCTCGGCCGGCAGGCCGAGGGCGGCGGCGGTGCGCGGGCCGCGCACGAAACGGAAATCCCACTCGCCGGGCGCGATCGGCGGCGGCTCGCCATAGCCCGCGCCGGCGCCGGCGACGATCTTCAGGCCCGGCGGCAGGGCGAGCCCGGTGGTCAGCAGCGATCCGACGCCGATCAGGTGCCCCGGCGCGGTCCAGTCGCGCCAGCCGGGCAGCACGTCGTCCCAGAACCACTGGTTCATGTCGTCGCCGAAATTGCCGCGCGGCGCGCGCCAATGGAAAAGCCGCATTCTGGATTTCTTCCTGTCGGTGGCGGGTGGGAGAGGGCGATCAGTCCCCGGTCAGCAGCACGTCGCCGCTGGCAAAGCTGATCTCGATCTCGTCGCCGGGGACGGGCGGCCGGCTCGCCGTGTTGTTGAAGATGTCGAGGCTGATCGGCGCCGTCCCGACCATCGCCCGGATCCGCACGACCGAGCCGAGGAAGTTGACATCGCGCACCGGAACGCGGACCGTGACGTCGTTCCCGGGCTGTGGCCCGAGCCGCACCGCCTCGGGCCGTAGCGACAGCGACACCGTTCCGCCGGCCGGTCCCTCGATCGGGCGGCCGAGGGCGACGGTCTGGCCGGCGATCTCGCAAGTCCCCGTCGCGGTGTCGATCAGCCGCGCATCCAGCGTGTTCAGATGGCCGACGAAGGTGGCGACGAAGCGGGTCGCCGGTTTCGAATAGATTTCGAACGGATTGCCGACCTGCTCGGCGACGCCGTTGTTCATCACGACGATGCGGTCCGACATGGACAGCGCCTCTTCCTGGTCGTGCGTGACATAGATCGTGGTGATGCCGAGCTTTTTCTGGATCGCGCGGATCTCGTCGCGCAGGCTGACGCGGATCTTCGCGTCTAGCGCCGACAGCGGCTCGTCGAGCAGGAGCAGGTTCGGCCGCGCGGCCAGGGCGCGGGCGAGGGCGACACGCTGTTGCTGGCCGCCGGACAGCTGGAACGGATAGCGCGCGCCGAGTTCGGGCAGCTTGATGATGCCGAGCATTTCCGCGACGCGGGCGTCGATCTCGGCCCGGGGGCGGCCGGCGATCTTCATGCCGAAGCCGACGTTCTGCGCCACGGTCATGTTCGGAAACAGCGCATAGGCCTGGAAGACCATGCCGATATTGCGCTGGTTCGGCTTGAGATTGACGACATCCTTGCCGTCGATGCTGATCGAGCCTTCCGTGGGCGTCTCGAACCCCGCGACCATGCGCAAGGTCGTGGTCTTGCCACAGCCCGAGGGGCCGAGGAACGAGATGAACTCGCCCTTCTCCACCGCGAGGTTGAAGTCCCGCACGACATGGGTGGTGCCGTAGAATTTCTGCAGGTGTCGGAGGTCGAGGAATGCCATGCCTATCGTGCCACCTGGGTATGTCTGGAAAATCGGGTAACGAGCTGGATCAGCCCCATGCAGGCCCAGGTGATGCCGAAGGCGATCACCGCCAGCGCCGCCGGCTCGTAGGCCCGGTTGGCTCCGAGCAGCTGCATGTAGGGGCCGAAGGCCGGGCGGTTGAGCAGCGCCGCCATGGTGAACTCGCCGATCACGATCGCGAAGGTGAGGAAGGCGCCCGACAGCACCGCCACCAGCACATTGGGCAGGATCACCCGGGCCATGATGGTCACCCAGCCCGCGCCGAGGCTCTGGGCCGCCTCGGTCAGGGTCGCCACGTCGATGGCGCGCAGGCCGGTATCGACGGCGCGATACATGTAGGGCAGCGCCAGCGTGGTATAGCCGAGCATCAGCAGCAGGTTAGTGCCCATGGCGGTGCCGGTCAGCGGCAGGAGCGACGAGGTGTTGAACATCCGGATATAGCCGAAGACGATGACGATCGCCGGGATCACCAGCGGCAGCAGGGTGATGAACTCGATCACCGGCCGCAGCCTGGGCAGCCTCAGCCGCACCCAATAGGCCGTCGGCGCCACGATCAGCACCCCCACCACGATGGTCGCCAGCGCGAGCCGGTCAGCACCACCCGGTAGGCATCGAAGCTGTAGACGCCGCGCCGCATCCGGAGCGAGAATTCGACCGTCGCGATCAGCGGCAGGAAGAAGTAGATCATCCCGACGGCCATCGCGAGCCAGGCCCAGAAGCGGTTGCTCTTCATTTGATCCAGCGCTCCGCCCGCACCCGCATCCAGATATAGAGCGCGTTGCCGATGCCGGTGATCAGGATCATGCCGAAGGCGAGCGCATAGCCGAGATGCGGGTCGCCGAGCACGTCGCCGCGGATCTGGGCGAAGAGCAGGATCGGCACGATGGTCAGCGACGAGCCGGTCAGCGCATAGGCGGTGGCGACCGCGCCGAAGGCATTGGCAAAGAGCAGGGCCAGCGTGCCGAGCAGCGTCGGCCACAGGATCGGCAAGGCCACCATCCACCAGTACTGGAAGACCGAGGCGCCAAGGATCTCGGCCGCCTCGCGCCACTCGCGCTTCAGCCCGTCGAGCGCCGGCGTGACGATCAGGATCATCAGCGGGATCTGGAAGAACAGATAGGTGAGCGTCAGCCCCCAGAACGACAGCAGGTTGAAGCCGAGTGCGAAGAGGTTGATGCCGAACCAGTCGCGCAGCAGCACGGTGACGAGCCCAAGCCGCCCCAGCGTCGCCAGGAAGGCGAAGGCTAGCGGTACGCCGGCGAAGTTCGAGGCGACGCCCGAGAAGGTCATCACCGGCCCGCGCAGCCAGCGGGGCAGCCCGCCGAGGGTCACCGCCCAGGCCACCGCGAAGCCGATCACGCAGCCGAGCAGGGCCGAGGCGAAGGCGATCCGGATCGAGATCCAGAACGAGCCCAGGATCGCGGGCGTGAACAGCTTGGCGAGGTTGGCGAGCGTGAAGCCGCCCTCCGGGGTCCGGAAGGCGCCGATCACGATCTGCATCGTCGGCAGGATCAGGAACAACAGCGCGAAGGCGAGGAACGGCACGATGCCGACCCATGCCCAGGTCCGGGGAGCCTTCGCCGTCATGCCTGTCCTGGCCACCATGTCGCGGTCCTCGGCCGGACCCCGGAACCTTCGAAAGGCCCGGGATCCGGGCGCTGGCTATTTCGGAACGGTGACGCCGACGACGCCGTCCCAGTTGCCCTTGATCTCGGTCGACGCCGCTTCCTGCTGCTCCAGCGTCGGGAAGATCGCCGCCTTGTAGGCATCCGCCGGCGGCAGCTTGTCGAGCAGCGCCTGCGGGATCACCCCGCGCGCGGCGAGATCATTGAAGCGGATCGGATGGCAGTAGCCTTCGAGCCATTTGAGCTGGCCCTCGTCGGAATAGAGATATTCCATCCAGAGCTTGGCCGCGTTCGGGTGGGGCGCATAGGCGCTGATCCCCTGGACATAGACGCCGGCGACCGCGCCGGTCTTCGGGATCACCACCGTGACCGGCGGATTGCCCTTCAACGTGTCGCGGCCGGTCAGGGCGTTGTAGTCCCAATAGATCACGATCGGCGTCGCACCCTGCGCGAGCGTGCCGGCCTTGCCGGTGACCGGCACGAAATTGCCGGCCTTGTTGAGCTCGGCGAAGAACTTCAGGCCGGCGTCGGCGGCGTCCTTGCCCGGCGCGACACCGGTGGAGAGCCCGGCGGCGGCGACGGCGCTGATCGCCTGGTTCGAGGCCTTCGGGTCGCCGGACAGAGCGACGCTGCCGGAATATTCCGGCTTCAGCAGGTCCGGCCAGTCGGCGGGCGGGTTCGGCACCAGATCGTCGTTCACCATGAAGGATATCACGCCGTAATAGTCGCCGTACCAGTGGCCCTCGGGATCCTTGACCTCCTCCGGGATCGTGTCCCAGGTCGAGACCTTGTAGGGCTGCAGCAGCCCTTCCTTCTGCGCCGACGGTCCGAAGGAATAGCCGACATCGACCACGTCCGGAGCCTGCGGGCCCTTGTTGTCCTTGTTGGCGCGGATCGCCTCCAGCTCGTCGGCGGAGCCGGCATCCGGGTTGAGCTCATTGACCGCCAGCCCGTATTTCGCCTTGAAGCCGTCGATGACGCCGCCGTAGTTGCACCAGTCGTGCGGCAGCGCGACGGTCGTGACCGTGCCCTCGGCCTTGGCGGCGGCGATCAGTTCCTCCGACGGCTCGGCGCGCGCGGCCTGCGAGAGCGCGAGCACCAGCCCGAGGCCGGCCAGCGCGGTTGTGGATTTCAGATGCGACATCGGTGATCCCCTGTTGTTGGACGTACCCCGCCGGGGCCGCCCTTATCGGCGCCACGCCCCGGTATGTCGGGCGCGAGCGACGAGCCGAAGTTAACGAGCTTTTTTGACAATCTGGCAACAGGATATCGCGGCCAAGACTAACAACCGGGCGGGCCTTCCCGAAATGCTACCAACGCGCGAACCTTTCGGGCACATCCAGTCGCGTCGCGCCGAACCGACGGCCCGATGCCGAAGTTTTCAGCAGCTTCGGCACTCGGCGGGGGCGTCGCGCGCGAGCGTTAAGGAAAACCATATCGCGCGCGCGGATCATCCGCTAACAATTCGGGATGCGCGGCGATCCCGTACCCTGATGCGTGATCTGACCGGCCACCCCCCGGGCCTCGGCGCGGGGGGTGGCGTCTTTTCAAAGCCGCTTCCTCACTCGGTGATCGAAACCGCGACCGCCTGCGTCAGCGAGACGCGGACCTTCGAGCCCGGCGCCCGGCTGGCGGCGAAGGTGCGCAGTTCCGGCGGCACCGTGGCGTTGCGGGTCGCGCCGTCCGGTGTGCGGAAGGTCGCGAAGCCGTTCTTGGGGTTGTAGGACAGCACGGTCACCACGACCTCGGTATTCACCACGGCGGCGCCGCCCGGCTTCGACCCCTCGGGCGCCCGTCCGGCCGCCACCGTCGTCGTCGCCGGCGGGGTGTCCGCGTCGGCCATGCTGACGAAGACCGATTCGTAGTAGTTGAAGGTTACTCGGTCGCCCTTTTCCAGTTGCGCGAGGTTACGCACCTCGGGGCCGGCGACCACGCTGACCACCTGGCCATCGTCGCCGCGGAGCACGACCTGCCGGGTGGCGGGATCGACCGATTCGACCACGGCGCTGGCGCTCACCAGCGTCTCGGTGACAGCGGGACGCGACTCGGCGCAGGCGGTGAGCGCCGCCGCCGCGACCGCGCCGAGCAAGAAAGTCCTGAAGCGCATCTGTTCCTCCTCTGGATGGATGCAACGGCGTTCATAGAAGTGGCCGCGGGGCGCCACAAGCGGCGGGCGCGGCAACTTGACCGGTCGGTCAAAATCGGCGAGATAGCGCAACGGATCGGTTTCGAGAGCATACGGCGCGCGGGACAGAGGGTTTTGTGGCACAGCGACGCGGCGGCCGCGACGCGCGACATTGACTTTGCGCGCGCGACTACGATCTGATGCCGCGATGCGCGGGACGAGGGTGGCGGGGTAAGACGAGCGATGATCAAGCGCCTGATAATAGCCATCATTCTCCTGGTGATCGTCGTCGGCGGCATCGTCGGCTTCAACATTTTCCGGGCCAATGCGATCAAGGGGTTCTTCGCCAGCCGCCAGCCCGACCCGGTCACGGTCTCGACCATCGAGGTCGCGGCCTCGACCTGGAATCCCGGGATCGAGGCGATCGGCACCGCGCGCGCCGCGCAAGGTGTCGAGCTCGGGGTCGAGACGGCCGGGATCGTCAAGGAGATCCTGTTTTCCGCCAATGACCGGGTCGCGCTGGACCAGCGGCTGGTGCAGATCGACGACACGATCGAGCGGGCCGATCTCGAGGCCGCCAACGCGTCGCTCAATCTCAGCAAGACCCAGCTCGCCCGCGCCGAGACGCTGAAGGCGCGCGGCGTCTCCGCCACCACCGACGTCGACGAGGCGCAGGCGACCGCGACAAGCGCCCAAGCCGAGGTGGTGAAGCTGACCGCGATCATGAACCAGAAGAGCCTCGAGGCGCCGTTCGCCGGCGTGGTCGGCATTCCCCAGATCGATGTCGGCGAATATGTCATGCCGGGCACGGTCTATGCCACGCTGCAGGATCTCGACACGATGCGGGTCGATTTCTCGGTGCCGGAACAGCAGATCCGGCTGATCGCCATGGGCCTGCCGGTGACCGTCTCGTCGGAGGTCGGCACCACCAAGCTGTCGGGCGAGGTCAGCGCGATCGAGCCGCGGATCGACCCCAACACCCGCCTCGTCACCATCCGCGCCGCCGTGCACAATCCCGACGCCAGCATCAATCCCGGCCAGTTCCTGCGCGTGCGCGTCGAGCTGCCGGAGGAGGATGGGATCATCTCGCTGCCGCAGACGGTGGTGAGCTCGAACCTCTATGGCGACTCGGTCTATGTCGTGCGGACCGAAGGCGAAGGCGAGGAAGCCAAGCAGAAGGTGGAGCAGGTCTTCGTGCAACTCGGCCGGCGGTCGGGCAATCAGGTCGAGATCCTCCAGGGGCTGAAACCCGGCGAGGAGGTGGTGACGGCGGGCCAGAACCGGCTTTCGGGCGGGGCGCCGGTGCGGATCGACAATACGGTCAATCCCGCCACGGCCAACCCGACGCCGATCGACTAGGGGCGGGGCCATGCATTTCAGCGAGCTTTTCATCCGCCGGCCGGTCCTGTCGACCGTCCTCGCGGCGTTTCTCCTGCTCATCGGCTTCTACGGCATCTTCAGCCTGCAGGTCCGCGAATATCCCGAGGTCGAGGAGACGGTGGTCACCATCACCACCATCTATCGCGGCGCGCCGCCCGACCTCGTCCAGGGCTTCATCACCTCGCCGATCGCCGCCGCCGTCGCGACGACCGAGAACATCGACTATGTCACCTCGCAATCGACGCCCTCGGCCAGCGTCGTCAGCGTGCATATGAAGCTCGGCTCGAATCCCGACGTGGCGCTGACCGAGGTGCTGGCCAAGGTCCAGCAGGTGCGCGGCCAGCTGCCCGACGGCGCGGACGATCCCTCGATCGTCAAGGGCACAGGCCAGCAATTCGCGCTCATGTATCTCGCGGCGCAGAATCCGAACATGAACGCCGAGCAGATGACGGAATATCTCGAAAGGGTGCGTCGCCGAGATCGAGATCATCGGCGCGGCCCACTATTCGATGCGGGTCTGGATCGACCCGCTGCAACTCGCCGCGCGCGGTGTCACCGCCACGGACGTGCTGACGGCGATCAGCGCCTCGAACTTCCTCTCGGCCCCGGGCAAGACCGAGAACGAATTCTTCATCTCCTCGATCACCCTGAAATCGACGCTGCAATCGCCCGAGGCCTTCGGATCGCTGCCGATCCGCTCGGACGGCGACGCGGTCGTGCGGCTGCGCGACGTCGCCCGCGTCGAGCTCGGCGCCGAGAACCACGACACGATCGTCACCTTCGACGGCGCCGAGGGCACCTTCATCGGCATCTTCCCGACGCCGGCCGCCAACCCGCTCGACACCGCCGACGCCGTTGTCGCCGAGCTGCCGTCGATCAACGCCGCTCTGCCGCAGGGCATGAAGATCGAGCTGGTCTATGATTCGACCGAGACGATCAGCGCCTCGATCGAGGAAGTGTTCAAGACCATCGCCGAGGCGGTGGCCATCGTCGTCATCGTCATCCTCTTGTTCCTCGGCTCGTTCCGGTCGGTGCTGATGCCGATCGTCACCATCCCGCTGTCGCTGATCGGCGTCTGCGGCGTGCTGCTGGCGCTCGGCTATTCGATCAACCTGCTGTCGCTGCTCGCCATGGTGCTGGCCATCGGCCTCGTGGTCGACGATGCGATCGTGGTGGTCGAGAATATCCACCGCCATATCGAGGAGGGGCTCACCCCCATGCAGGCGTCGATCGTCGGCATGAAGGAGATCACCGGGCCGGTGGTGGCGATGACCATCACGCTGGCCGCCGTGCTGGCGCCGCTCGGCTTCACCGGCGGCCTGACCGGCGCGCTGTTCCGCGAATTCTCCTTCACCCTCGCCGGCGCGGTCATCATTTCGGGCATCGTCGCCTTGACCATCACGCCGTCGATGTCGGCGCGCATCCTGAAGGCGGGCGACGTCGGCCGGTTCCAGCGTTTCGTCGATCATACGTTCGACAGCCTCGCCAACTGGTACGAGCGGCGGGTGTCGAGCTCGCTCGACTATCGTCCGGTGACGCTCCTCATGGTCGTCTCGCTGCTCGGGGCGACCGTCTTCATGTTCCTCAACACCACCAGCGAACTGGCGCCGGAGGAGGATTCGGGCGCGCTCTTCGCCATCCTCAACGCGCCGCGCTATGCGACCAACGAATATACCAAGCTCTACACCGACCAGATCTCGGATCTGACCAAGGACATCCCCGAGGTGAAGACCGATTTCTCGATCGCCGGCATCAGCGGCACGCCGAACATGGCCTTCTACATCTGGGCGCTGAAGGACTGGGCCGACCGCGACCGCGCGCAGAGCGCGGTGCAGCAGGATCTCCAGGCCAAGCTCGCCCTGAATTCCGGCGTCGAGGGTTTCGTCTTCTCGCCGCCCTCGCTGCCCGGCTCGGGCGGCGGCCTGCCGATCTCCGTCGTGCTGCAATCGGTGCATGACCCGGACCGGGTCTACGAGGTCGCAGAGGAGATCAAGGCGAAGGCGCAGGCCTCGGGCCAGTTCATCGTCGTGCAGAACTCGCTCGCCTATGACCAGCCGGAAATCCGCGTCACCATCGACCGCGACCGCGCCGCCAGTCTCAATGTCTCGGTCGCCGAGATCGGCAACACGCTCGGCCTGCTGGTCGGCGGCGGCTCGGTCGGACAGTTCGACCGCGATTCCAACAGCTACGACATCATCACCCAGGTACCGCGCGAGTGGCGCAACAATCCCGAGCGGCTGGGCGAATTCTTCGTGCGCGCCGCGAACGGCGACATGGTGCCGCTGTCCTCGGTGGTGACGGTCGGCACCAACGCCTCCGTCGCGGCGGTCGAGCAGTTCAACCAGCTGAACAGCGCCACCATCTCGGCGCTGCCGCTGCCCGGCGTCACCTCGGGCGACGGGCTCGCCACCATCCGCTCGATCATGGAAGAGGTGCTGCCGGAGGGGTTCTTCATCGACTATTCCGGCCAGTCGCGGCTGGAGGTGCAGCAGGGCAACACGTTGCTGATCGCCTTCGCCCTCGCCATTCTCGTCATCTATCTCGTGCTCGCCGCGCAGTTCGAGAGCTTCCGCGATCCGCTGATCATCCTGATGTCGGTGCCGCTGTCGATCTTCGGCGCGATCCTGCCGCTGAATATCGGCCTCGGGACGCTGAACATCTATACGCAGGTCGGGCTGATCACCCTGATCGGCCTCATCACCAAGCACGGCATCCTGCTCGTCGAATTCGCCAACCAGCAGCGCGAGGCGCATGGCCTCGACCGGCGGCAGGCGATCGTCGCGGCGGCCAAGGTCCGGCTGCGGCCGATCCTGATGACCACCGCCGCCATGGCGCTGGCCGTGGTGCCGCTGATCCTCGCCGAGGGCGCGGGGGCCGCCGCGCGCTATTCGATCGGCCTCGTGATCTTCACCGGGATGATGGTCGGCACGGTCTTCACGCTCTTCGTGGTGCCGATGTTCTACACCTATATCTCGCGCGACGAGGAAGCCTTCGCCGCCGACATGGCCTCCGAGGCGCATATGACCGCGCAGGGCGGCCACGCCTGAGCCGGAACCCGATCCCATGGCGCGGGGTTTCCGCGCCATGATCCGCCCGAGCGACCTCCTGATCCCGCGGCCCGAGGGGCTCTATTGCGCGCCGGGCGATTTCTACATCGACCCGACGCGGCCGGTGGCCCGCGCGCTCATCACCCACGCCCATTCCGACCATGCGCGGCCGGGACATGGCGCGGCGCTGGCGACACGCCAGACGCTCGACATCATGGCGATCCGCCTCGGCGCCGATTTCGCCGGCGCGACCCAGGCGATCGCCTATGGCGAGCGGCTGTCGATCGGCGGCGTCGATGTGGCGTTGCACCCCGCCGGCCACGTGCTCGGCTCGGCGCAGGTCGAGGTCCGTCACCGCGGCCTGACCATCGTCGCGGCCGGCGACTACAAGCGCGCGCCGGACCCGACCTGCGCGCCCTTTGTGCCTGTGCCCTGCGACATTTTCGTCACCGAGGCCACCTTCGGGCTGCCGGTCTTTCGCCATCCGCCGCCCCGCGCGGAGATCGAGCGCCTGATTGCCTCGCTCGCGCTTTTCCCCGAGCGCGCGCATCTCGTCGGGGTCTATGCCCTCGGCAAGGCGCAGCGGGTGATCCGCCTGCTGCGCGACGCCGGCTATGACGCGCCCATCTATATCCATGGCGCGCTGGCCCGGCTCTGCGACTACTACACCGGGCAGGGCGTCTCGCTCGGCCGGCTGGAGAGCGCGACGGTCGAGCGCGGGCGCGGCGCCAGCTTCGGCGGTCAGGTGGTGCTCGGCCCGCCGTCGGCCTTCGCCGGCCCCTGGGTGCGCCGCTTCGCCGATCCGCTGATCGCCTTCGCCAGCGGCTGGATGGGGGTGCGCGCCCGCGCCCGGCAACGCGGGGTCGAACTGCCGCTGATCGTCTCGGATCATTGCGACTGGACCGAGCTGACCGACACCCTGACCGAGCTCGCCCCGCGCGAAACCTGGGTCACCCACGGCCGCGAGGAAGCGCTGGTCCGCTGGTGCGCCCTCAACGCCCTCGCCGCGCGCCCGCTGCATCTCGTCGGCTACGAGGACGAGGCCGACGACTGATCCCGGCGCAACAATCGGCGGGCGCCCTTCGGCGCGTTAACCTCATGGAAGCCGCGCGGCGCGCAGGATCGCCCCCATCGAATCGAGCACAGGGGCGGTCGCGAGGTAGCGCATGCCAAAGGATCTCTCGCCGGCGGAATGGTTCCGCTTCGACATTCCCGCCAAGATCGACCTGGCGCGGCCCGGAATCTACGAATGGCGCATCGAGGGCCTCGGCTCCTATGTCGGTCAATCCTGCCAGTTGCGCCGCCGACTGAGCCAATACGCCGCCAACCTGCGCCGGATGCGCAAGGGCCTCCCGGATCGGCCCACCGGCCCCGGCGTTCACCGGGCGATCTGTCAGGTTCTGTCCGACGCGATCGCCGAGGGGCGGGCGATCTCGGTCACGGTCATCGAGAATTGCGAACTGACCGAGCTGAACGACCGCGAACGCTTCTGGGCCGATCGCCGCGGCGCCCTCAACGCCTGACTACTCGGCCCATTCCCGTGCGACCCAGTCGCTCGGCAGCAGGAAATGCCGCAGATAGCGCAGCGGCGGGTCGGGCCGGTCCCGGCTGAACAGACCGCGCAGATGGCCGAGGCGGCTCTTCGGCCGGTAATGCCGGCCCCAGTGCCCGGCGATCGCGTGCGGCGGCAGCAGGCCGCCGGGGAAGATCACCACCTTGGTTCCCGCCGGTAGCCGCGGGGCAAGGAAATAGTTCAGCGGAAACGGCCGGGCGCAGTCGTTGCGAAAGCCGCGCACCCAGCCCGGCGGCCAGAAGCCGATCCCGCCCGGCGCCTCGCGCGTCACGAAACGCTGCTCGAACCGGTAGGCGTCGGCGATGCCCTGCGGATCGGCGCGGAACCGTTCCCACAGGGGCAGCAGCTTGCCGACCGGAAAGCGGAAGAGCGAGGTCTGGCCGAGCTTCTCCAGCGGAGTGCTCGGATTGCGCGCTAGGATCACCTCGTCGGAATCGCCAAAGGCGAAGAATTCATCCATCGACCCCGTCACGACGAGATCGAGATCCATGAACAGCACCGGTCCGCGCAGGTCGCCGAGCCGCCGCCCCCAGAGCCGCGCCTTGGGCCAGATGCCCTTGGTGCCGGTCGGCATGGCGACGTCGAGCGGCGGCAGAGGCTCGCAACGCACCTCGGGCCGGATGCCCGTCGCATTGTCGGTGAAGCAGGTGAAGGTAAAGGGCGGCGTCGTATGCCGGGCGACGCCCGCGTAAAGGCGGTTCACATAGGGCGGGCCGTAGCGGGTTCCCCAATTGATGCAGATGACCTGCTTCAGCATCCGCCCCACCCATTCCGCGCCCGGGTTCAGAAATCGCTCGTGATGCCTTTCAGCTCCCAGTCGCCGAAACGGATCGGTTCCGGGCCGTCGCGGCCGCCAAGCTCGGGCGGCAGGTCGAGCGGCTTCGCGGCGGCGCGGCGCGCGGCGGCCTCGGCCAGCGCCCGGGCGGCGGCCGCGGCCCGACGCGCCTCTTTTTCCTCCGGCTCGCTCGACATATATTCCCCCGTGACGGTCATGGCCGATCATAGGGCGGGGGCGAACCCGGCCGCAAGGGGCCGGTGGATCGCGAGGGGGCGATGAACTACTTCAGGACGATGCTGCTCTTGTCGGCGCTGACCGCGCTCTTCATGAGCGTCGGCTGGCTGATCGGCGGCACGGGCGGCATGTTGATCGCGCTGCTCTTTGCCATCGGCACCAACGCCTATGCCTACTGGAACTCGGACAAGCTCGCCCTGCGCATGCATGGCGCCGAACCGGTGACCCGGGCGAGCGCGCCGGAACTCTATGACATGGTGGCGGAGCTCGCGCGCCGCGCCGCGCTGCCGATGCCGCGGGTGATGATCGTGCGCGGCGATCAGCCGAACGCCTTCGCCACCGGCCGCGACCCGGACAACGCCGCCGTCGCGGCGACGACGGGCATCCTCCAGGTGCTGAGCCGGGAGGAACTGGCCGGCGTCATCGCGCATGAGCTGGCCCATATCAAGAATCGCGACACGCTCATCATGACGGTGGCCGCGACGGTGGCGGGTGCCATCTCGATGCTGGCGCAGTTCGGCATGTTCTTCGGCGGCAACCGCGACCGCGACAATCCCATGGGCGGGCTCGGCGTGCTGCTGGCGGTGCTCGTCGCGCCGCTCGCCGCGATGGTCATCCAGATGACGATCAGCCGGACACGGGAATATTCCGCCGACCGGCTCGGCGCCGAGATCAGCGGCGACCCGCTGGCGCTGGCCAGCGCACTGCGCAAGATCTCGTCCTATGCCAGCCGGATCGAGATGCCGAGCGCCGAGCGCAACCCGGCCTCGGCCCCGCTCTTCATCATCAACCCGCTGTCCGGCGCGCGCATGGACAATCTTTTTTCGACCCATCCCAATGTCGAGAACCGGATCCGCGCTTTGGAGGAGATGGCTGGACGCGGCGGCCCGGCGGCGCGGCCCGGTCCGGCGATGCGGCCGACCACCATCCCGAGCGCCGGGCGCCGCGGCGGCCAGCGTTGAACGCCCCCGCCGCCATGGCGCCCGGCCTCGCCGCCCGGGCGGCGGCGGCCGCGCTGCTCGCCGGCGTGCTGGAACGGCGCGAGAGCCTCGCCGACCTGACCGCCGCCGAGGATGGCCCGCTCACCCGCCTCGCGCCGGCGGATCGCGCCAGGGCAAGGACCCTCGCCACCAGCGTCCTGCGCCATCTCGGGCGGATCGACGCGCTGCTCGGGCGGTTCCTGCGCAAGGCGCCGCCGCCCGCCGCGCGCGACGCGCTGCGGATCGCCGTGGTCGAGATCCATCTCGACGGCGTTCCGGCGCACGCGGCGGTCGATGGCGCGGTGCGCCTCGTCCTGACGCACGCGAAGGGCAAGCACGTCTCCGGCCTCGTCAACGCCGTCGCCCGCCGCGTGGCCGAGGGCGGCGCCGCGCTGTGGGACGCGGTGCCGGAAGCACCCATGCCCGACTGGATCGCCGACCCGGTCCACGCCGCCTGGGGCGCCGATGTGCTCGCGGCGATCGAGGCCGCGCATCTGGCGCCGGCGCCCATCGACATCACCCTGCGCGGCGATACGCCCGAGGGGCTCGCGGCCGATCCGCTGCCGACCGGCTCGCTCCGCCTGCGCGGACGGCCGCGGATTTCGGCGCTGCCCGGCTTCGCCGAGGGTGCCTGGTGGGTGCAGGATGTCGCGGCCGCGCTGCCCGCGCGGCTGCTCGGACCGATCGCCGACCAGCGGGTGCTCGACCTCTGCGCGGCGCCGGGCGGCAAGACGGCGCAGCTCGCGGCGGCGGGCGGCCGCGTCACCGCGCTCGACATTTCCGAGCCGCGCCTGCGCCGCCTGCGCGAGAATCTGGCGCGGACCGGGCTGTCGGCCGAGATCGTCGTGGCCGACGCGCTCAGCTGGTCGCCGGAGGCGGCGTTCGACGCGATCCTGCTCGATGCGCCCTGCTCGGCCACCGGTACGCTGCGCCGCCATCCCGACCTGCCGCGGCTGCGCACGGGGCGCGAACTGGCGGCGCTGACCGAGCTGCAGGCGGCGCTCCTCGCCCGCGCCTGGGCCATGCTGCGGCCGGGCGGGCGGCTCGTCTATTGCACCTGCTCGCTGCTGCCCGCCGAGGGCGAGGCGCGGATTGCCACCTTTCTCGGCGCGACCCCGGACGCCCGGCAACTCCGCCCTGATCCGGCTCCGCTCGGCATCCAGCCCCGGTGGCTCGACGCCGCCGGTGGCTTGCGCACCCGGCCGGATTATTGGGCGGAGCGCGGCGGGATGGATGGCTTCTACGCCGCGCTGCTGGAAAAGAGCCCGCAAGCCGCGTGACGCCGCCGCGGCGGGAGGCTAAGGTCCGCGCCTGACCGCTTGTTCCCGGAATTGTCGCCGCCGATGCCCCGATCCGCTCTGTTCCTCAAGGCGCTGGGTGCCCGGCTGTCGCGGCCCTGGCGGGCCTGGCGCGACCGGCTGCGCGCCCGGCGGGCCCGGCTCGGCTCGCATCCCGCGCCGGTGGCGGCGCTGCCCGATCCGATCCTGCTCGGCGACGCCGAAGCCGGCCAGACCCTCGTCTCCGGCGGCTGGGCGGCGCTCGGCCTCGACCTGCGCGTCGCACCGGCCTCGATCTGGGACATCGGCCTGCCCGAGGGGCCGGTCGGCGCGCGGCTGGAGGACCAGCGGCAATCCTGCCTCTGGCTCGATGATCTCGCGGCGCTGGGCAGCCGGCAGGCGCGGCTGCTGGCGCAGGGCTGGGTCCAGGACTGGATCCGCCACTACGGCGCCGGCAATGGCCCGGGCTGGACGCCGGAGCGCGCCGGACGGCGGGCGACGCGCTGGGCCGGGCATTCGGCGCTGCTGACCCAGGGCCTCGACCAGACCGCCGTCGACCGGTTCTGGCGCGTGCTCGCCATGCATCAGCGTTATCTCGATCAGGCCTGGCCCGAGGCGCCGGCCGGCCCGCCGCGGCTCCGCGCGCTCGCCGGCCTCGTCTGGGCGGGCCGCGTGCTGCCGCGAGGCGAGCAGGGGCTGGCGCTGGCCAATCTCGGGGCGCTGGCCGACGAGCTGATCGACGGGGAAGGCGCGGTCGCCAGCCGCGCGCCGGAGGATCTGGCCGAGACGGTGACCCTCCTCATCTGGACGGCGCGGCTGCTGGAGGATGGCGGCCAGAACGCGCCGAGGGCGCTGCTCGCCGCCATCGCGCGGGCGGTGCCGGTCCTGAGGCCGCTGCGGCTCGGCGACGGTACGCTGGCGCGGTTCCATGGCGGCGGCCCCGGCGCGCCGGAGCGGCTCGACCAGGCGCTGGCCGAACTGCGCCTGTCGGTGCAGGCCAAGCCGCGGCTCGCCATGGGCTACGCGCGCCTCACGGGAGGGCGCGTCGTAGTGGTGATGGATGGCGCCGCGCCGCCGGCCGGCGACGGCGCGCTCGGCGCGCACGCCGCCGCGCTCGCCTTCGAAATGAGCGTCGGGCGACTGCCCTTCGTGGTCAATGTCGGCCCCGGCGGCGGCTTCGGCGCGGACTGGGCCCGGCTTTGCCGCGAGACGGCGGCGCAAAGCACGGTCGAGGTCGACAGCCGCTCGCTGGCGCGGATCGAGACGCGCGACCTCGCCGCCCGCGTCTTCGGCCCGCGGCTGGAGGAGGGGCCGACCCTCGTCTCGGTCCGCCAGGCGCAGGACGCCACCGGCATGTGGCTGCTCGCCACGCAGGACGGCTACGCGGCGACGCACGGCCTGCTGCACGAGCGCCGGATCTTCGTCGAGTCGCGCGGCGCCGAGGTGCGCGGCGAGGAAATCCTGACGGTGACCGACGCGCGCTCCCGGGCGCGGCACGACCGGGCGGCGGCGGAGGGTCCGGTCGGCTTCGCGGCGCGCTTCCATCTGCATCCGTCGGTCGGCGCCGAGCTCGATCCCTACCGGCAGGTCGCCTCGCTGACCCTGCCCAGCGGCGAGCGCTGGATGTTCCGTGTCGCCGGTGGCGCGCTCGATATCGAGGATTCGGTCTATTTCGACCCGGCGCGGGCGGCGCCGCGGCCGACCAAACAGATGGTTGTCCGTGCCGAGGTGGTCGAGTATCTCGGGCAGATCACCTGGTCCTTCGGCCGCGTCGGCGAGGGGCCGCCGAGTTCGGCGACCCATGCGCCGACCGAGTCCGATCCCGATCCTGATCCCTGATGAGCCCGTCCGTCGATGCCGTCCGAACTCGTGCCGATCACCCGCGCCCTCTTGTCGGTTTCCGACAAGACCGGCCTCATCGAGCTGGCCCGGGATCTCGCCGCGCGCGGCATCGAGCTCATCTCGACCGGCGGCACCGCCGCGGCGTTGCGCGCCGCCGACCTGCCGGTGCGCGACGTCGCGGCGCTGACCGACTTTCCCGAAATGCTGGACGGCCGCGTCAAGACGCTGCATCCGATGGTGCACGCCGGCCTGCTCGCGGTACGCGACGACCCGGCGCACCGCGCCTCGCTCGACGCCTATGGCATCGGCCCGATCGACCTTCTGGTGGTCAATCTCTATCCGTTCGAGGCCACCGTCGCCGCGGGGGCGAGCGCGGCCGATTGCATCGAGAATATCGACATCGGCGGCCCGGCCATGCTGCGTTCCGCCGCGAAGAACCACCGGTTCGTGACCGTCGTCACCGATGTCGAGGATTACGGCGCGCTCCGCGAGGAGCTCGACCGGAACCGCGGCGCCACCAGCCTCGCCTTCCGCGAGGCGCTGGCGCTGACCGTGTTCGGGCGCACCGCCGCCTATGACGCCGCGGTCTCCGGCTGGATGGCCGGCGCGCTCGGCGAGGCGCGGCCGCGGCGCCGGGTCTTCGGCGGCCGCCTCGTCCAGAGCCTGCGCTATGGCGAGAATCCGCATCAGTCGGCCGCCTTTTACCGCGACGGCGCCACCCGCCCCGGCGTCGCGACGGCGCGACAGATCCAGGGCAAGGAACTGTCCTACAACAACATCAACGACACCGACGCGGCCTTCGAGCTGGTGGCCGAATTCGCGCCCGGGGATGGGCCGGCTTGGGACGGGCCGGCCTGCGCGATCATCAAGCACGCCAATCCCTGTGGCGTCGCCCGCGGCGGGTCGCTGATCGAGGCCTATCGCGCCGCCTATGATTGCGACCGCGTCTCGGCCTTCGGCGGCATCGTGGCGCTGAACGGAACGCTCGACGAGGAGACCGCCGCCGCTATCGCCGAGATCTTCACCGAGGTGGTCATCGCGCCCGAGGTGACCGACGGCGCCGCGGAGGTCTTTGCCAAAAAGAAGAACCTGCGCCTGCTCGTCACCGGCGGCCTGCCCGACGCGACCGCGCCCGGCCTCGGCTGGCGTCAGGTGGCGGGCGGCTTCCTCGTCCAGGATCGCGACGGCGGCCGGATCGCCCCGGCCGACCTGCGCGTCGTGACGAAGCGCGCGCCGACGCAAACGGAACTCGCCGACCTGCTCTTCGCCTGGCGCGTCGCGAAGCACGTGAAATCGAACGCCATCGTCTATGCCAAGGCCGGTGCCACCGTCGGCATCGGCGCCGGCCAGATGAGCCGCGTGGATTCGACGCGCATCGCCGCCCGCAAGGCCGAGGACATGGCCGCCGCGCTCGGTCTGGCGGAAAGCCCGACCAGGGGTTCCGTCGTCGCCTCGGACGCCTTCTTCCCCTTCGCCGACGGCCTGCTCGCCGCGGCGCAGGCGGGTGCCACGGCGGTGATCCAGCCCGGAGGATCGCTGCGCGACGCCGAGGTGATCGCGGCCGCCGACGAGGCCGGCCTCGCCATGGTGCTGACCGGCGTCCGGCATTTCCGCCACTGATGGCCGTCACCCCGAACCGCCGCCTCGGCCGCGCGCTCGCCGTCGCCGCGCTCGTCTTCCTGCTCGACCGGGCCAGCAAGATCTGGGTCGTCGAGCATCTCGACCTCCGGGGACTGCGCCGGATCGAGGTGCTGGATCCCTGGTTCAACCTGACCATGGCCTGGAACCCCGGCATCAATTTCGGCCTGTTCGACATGGGCTATTCCGGGCGCTGGCTCTTGATCGGCCTCGCGCTCGCCATCGTCGCGGCGCTGCTCGTCTGGGTCCGGCGCGGCCCGGGCGGCTGGCTTCGGCCGATCGGCGCCGGCGCGATCATCGGCGGCGCGATCGGCAATGTCTGGGACCGTGCCACCTATGGCGCGGTCGCGGATTTCCTGAATTTCAGCTGCTGCGGCATCCGCAATCCCTTCGCCTTCAATATCGCCGACGCCGCGATCTTCGGCGGCGCCGCGCTGCTCGTCCTTGCCACGCGCGAGCCGGCGCCGAAGCCGCGCAACAGGACGTGACGCGCCCGTCATTCCGCGGTAAGCACGGGGCCGATCGGACCTGACGAGGACGAGGATGCGCTCTGCCGACCCCCTGCGCCTGACCGCGCTGCTCCTGGCCGCGGCCGCGCTCGCGGGCTGCGCCGAAGGCGGCGTGGCGGGCAACCTGCGCGCCGCGGGCGTCGGCGGCACGCCGGACGAATTCATGGTCCTGCCGACCAAGCCGCTGGAAATGCCTTCCGACCTCGCCGCGCTGCCGGCGCCGACCCCCGGCGCGCTCAATCGCGTCGACTACCAGCCGGAACTCGACGCGGTGGCGAGCCTGACCGGCCGCCATGCGCCGGCCGGGACCGCCGGCGCCGGCGCGCTGATCGCCCGCGCCGGCCCGGTGGACCCGAACATCCGCCCCGAACTCGCCGCGGCGGACGTGGTCTATCGCCAGGAGAACCGCGGGCTGCTGCTCCCGCGGCTGATCCTCCAGGACGATGAACTGCTGATCTACGAAAACGAGATGCTCGACCGCGGCGCGGAGTTCGAGCGGCTGCGCGCGCAGGGCGTCGGCGTTCCCCCGGCGCCCCCGACCGTCCTCGCGGAATAGCCGCGCGTCCCTTTTTCCCCGGCTGGTTCTGCCTGATCGCCGCCGTTCCGGCGGTGGTCGCGTTAACCATTAATCGCTGGCACGGGCCCTCGGCTGTGCTATAATTTGCGGTATGAACGTCGCAAACCACAACATGACGGTCGAGCCCGAACCGGTTCGGCGCCCGATCCGCCAGCTGGACGCGGCGGCGGCCAACCGAATCGCGGCGGGCGAGGTGGTGGAGCGGCCGGCCTCGGCGATCAAGGAGCTGGTCGAGAACGCGCTCGACGCGGGCGCGCGGCGGATCGCCATCTCCTATGCCGACGGCGGCAAGACCCTGCTGCGGGTCGCCGACGACGGCACGGGAATCCCGGCGGAAGAGCTGCCGTTGGCGCTCAGCCGCCATGCCACCTCCAAGATCGACGGCACCGACCTGACCCATATCCGGTCCTTCGGCTTTCGCGGCGAGGCGTTGCCCTCGCTCGGCGCGGTCGGCCGGCTGACCATCACCTCGCGCTGGGCGGCCGCGGCGGAAGCGGCCAGCCTGACCACGCGCGGCGAGGAGACGGGGCCGGTGCGCCCCGCCGCGCTCGCCCGGGGCACGGTGGTCGAGCTCGCCGGCCTCTTCTCCGCCACGCCGGCGCGCCTCAAGTTCCTGCGCTCCGACCGCGCCGAGGCGCAGGCGATCGGCGAGGTGGTTCGCCGCCTCGCCATGGCGGCGCCGGGCGTCGGCTTCACCCTGACCGACGTCACCGAGCCGGACGCGCGGCGCGACCTCCTGCGCCTCGACCCCGAGCCCGGCGATCTCTTCGACGCGCTGCCCGGCCGGTTGCGGGCGATTCTCGGCGCCGATTTCACCCAGAACGCGCTGCCGATCGCGGCGGAGCGCGACGACCTCACCCTCGCCGGCTTCGCGGCGCTGCCGACCTTCTCGCGCGGGGCGGCGGTGGCGCAGTATCTTTTCGTCAACGGCCGGGCGGTGCGCGACAAGCTGCTGGTCGGGGCGTTGCGCGCGGCCTACGCCGATGTGCTGGCGCGCGACCGCCATCCGGCGGCGGCGCTGTTCCTGACCTGCGCGCCGGAGGCGGTGGATGTGAATGTCCATCCCGCCAAGGCGGAGGTGCGGTTCCGCGATCCGGGCGTGGTGCGCGGCCTGATGATCGGCGCGCTGAAGCAGGCGCTCGCCGGGGCGGGGCATCGCGGCGCGACCACCACCGGCGCCGGAATGCTCGGCGCCTTCCGTCCCGAGGCGGCGCCGGCCTGGCAGCCGTCCGCCCGCGTCTCGCCGGCGCGCCCCAGCCGCGCCGCGCTCGGCTTCGCCGAGGAGTTGCTCGGGCCGGAGGGCTGGTCCGGCCGCGTCGAGCCCCCGGCGCCCGAGCCCGCCGAGGCGGTCGACCATCCGCTCGGCGTCGCGCGCGCCCAGCTGCATGCGACCTATATCGTCGCGCAGACGGCGGACGGGATCGTCATCGTCGACCAGCACGCGGCGCATGAACGGCTGGTCTATGAGCGGCTGAAGGCGGAGCGCGCGGTGGCGCGGGTGCCGGGGCAGATCCTGCTCATCCCCGAGATCGTCGAGCTCGACGCCGCCGCCCGCGCCGCCCTGCTCGACGCGGGCGCTGACCTCGAAAGCCTCGGCCTGGTGGTCGAGCCGTTCGGCGGCGGCGCGCTCTGCCTGCGCGAGACGCCGGCCATCCTCGGCGCCGTCGATGGCCGCGCGCTGCTCGCCGATGTCGCCGACGCGCTGATCGAGGACGCGGGTCGCGGCCTCGGCGCCCGCGTCGACGCGGTGATCAGCCGCATGTCCTGCCACGGCTCGATCCGCGCCGGCCGCCGGATGAGCGGCCCCGAGATGGACGCGCTCCTGCGCGAGATGGAGGCGACGCCGCTGTCGGGCCAGTGCAACCATGGGCGGCCGACCTATGTGGAACTGAAGCTTTCCGACATCGAGCGGCTGTTCGGCCGGCGATGATCACCATCGGCACCACCGTCATCGCGCTCGACGACCCGCGGCTCTGGGCGGTGGCCGCCGCGGTGCTCGTCGCCATCCTGCTCTTGCGGTCGAGCGCCCGCGCCGCGCGCGCCACCGAGCCGCTGGCCCGGCACCTGCTCGAACTCGACGGCGCGGTCCGCGCGCTCAATGACGGACAGCAGCAGCTGCACGGCGGCATCACCCATGTCGCCGAGGCGCAGGCCGCCGCCCAGGCACGGGTCGCGGCCAGCATGGAAAGCCGCCTCGCCGAGGTGACCCGCGCGATGGGCGACAGCCTCGGCGCCTCGGCCCAGCGCACGGCCCATTCGCTCGGCGAACTGCAACAGCGGCTGAACGCCATCGACAAGGCGCAGACCAATATCGAGAAGCTCTCCGGCGATGTGCTCGGCCTGCAGGACATCCTGTCGAACAAGCAGACCCGCGGCGCCTTCGGCGAGATCCAGTTGCGCGAGATCGTAACCCGCGCCCTGCCGCCCGACGCGGCGAGCTTCCAGGCGACGCTGTCCAACGGCACCCGCGCCGATTGCCTGATCCATCTGCCGCTGCCGCCGGGACCGATCGTCGTCGATGCGAAATTCCCGCTGGAAGCCTATGAGGCGCTGCGCGCCGCCAAGGGGCCGGCGGAGCTCGCCGCCGCCGGCCGGGGCATGCGCACGGCGATCCGCGCGCATATCAAGGCGATCTCCGAGAAATACATCATCGAGGGCGAGACGGCCGAGGGGGCGCTGATGTTCCTGCCCTCCGAGGCGGTCTATGCCGAGCTGCACGCCAATTTCGGCGATCTGGTGCGCGAGGGCTTCTCGGCGCGGGTCTGGATCGTGTCGCCGACCACCTGCATGGCGACGCTGCATACCCTGCGCGCGGTGCTGAAGGATGCGCGGATGCGGGCCGAGGCGCATGCGATCCGCCGCGAACTCGGCCTGCTCTACAAGGATGTCGAGCGTCTGTCGGTCCGGGTCGGCAATCTCGACCGGCATTTCGGCCAGGCGCAGAAGGACCTCGAGGAGATCCGCATCTCCGCCGACCGCGCCCACGGCCGCGCCCGCCGCCTCGAGGCGATCGACTTCACGCCGGAAGCCGACCTCGACGCGCCCGACGCCCCCGGCAACATCACCCGCCTGCCGGGGATTTCGTCCTGACCCCGCGCCCGCGCCCGTCGACCCGACGTCGGCATGGCGCTCCCGCTAAGCCCGTGGCCCTTGGCGAGGTCGGCGCGGGCCGCGAGTTCCCGCGCCTCGGCGACGCCGGCATCTCAGCCATGGAGCTGGCGCGGGACGCCGAGGTCGAGACG
>JBGAJI010000027.1:31261-34152 GCA_044225035.1 Amaricoccus sp.
GGTCAATGACGACGCGCGTCGGAAGCCGCGCGCCGCCCTTTATCGCCCGCTCCTCGGGCTCGCAAAGGAGGATCGCGGCCGGGTTGTCGATCCGGGCCTCGCCATCCCGCTCGACGACGATCAAGACGCGGGCGCCTGAGGATCGCGCAGGACGCCACCGGTGCCGTCATGCTATTCTGTTCCGCCGGCCTGTCGCCCGGCAGGTCGAGGTCGGCACCTGGAGCTGGCAGATTGGCCAAGATCCAATGCCTGGGCGATAACCAAGGGAGGCAAAACCGTGACCGCCTACAACGTCGTGCGAATGCGGGTGAAGCCGGGACGGAACAACGACTATGTCGAGGCGCATCGGTCGGTCGACCGCAACAGCTTCGAAGGCATGCGCGCATTCACCATCGTCCAGACCGGTGAGCGCGACTTCTGCGTAATCGGCGAATGGGACAGCTTGGAGGCGATGGCCGCGGCCCGTCCGAAGATGATCGAGACCCTCGATCGCTTCCGGGATCTGCTTGACGATCTGGGTGGCAATCTCGGCGTCACCGATCCGGTCTCCGGAGAAGCGGTCTTCGAAGTGCGTCGCGAACTGGCCTGATCGTTCTGGACCGCCGCTCGCAAGCGCGGCGGCTCCTCGTTCAGCCGCCGCGCCACTGCTCGGCCATGGCCGTGGCGATCCCCTCGAAGGTCCGGCCGCGGTCGCGCCAGCGGTCGGGCCCCGGCGGCTCGCGGTGAACCCGCGCGTAGCGACCATCCACGACGCGCGTCGGCCTCAGCCGCGGCAGGCTCCGCGGCCAGAGGCAGGTCGGTTTGGTCTCGGGATGACCGTATTGCCACGGCTGGGCGTGCGCCGGATGCCGGCGAAGGGCACGTCCGTCTGGTAGACCAGCAAGCGTTTCGGCGCGCGGCCGATCCGGAGCGCCGGGTGTCGCCCGCCCGGTCGTGGGCGAGTCGCTCGAGGTCGAGTGCCAGCTCGGGGGTCAACGATGTCGATGTCGATGCCGACCACCGCCCCACAGGCGATGCCGACCCCGACGTCGGGCCAGCTCCGCCAGACGTCGAGCTCATTCTTGCTGGTCGGCCGCGCCGCGCGCGGGTCCAGTCGGGATAGTCGGCCCACGCCCCGCTGCGGAATCGCCCGGGCTTCTTCATGCCCGGCAAGATAGGCAGGATCGGATAGCCGTTGACCATGAGCCGGGACCCGAAGCGCTCCATGAAGCTCTGGTCGGACATCAGAACGGGATCCTCGGCGTGATGCCGTTGAGCCGCTCGCGATCCTGTCCGGCGAGCTCGCGCAGGGTGTCGCAGTAGCCGGTGACGATGATCTCGATCAGCTGCCGCTACTCGGTGGGGCTGAGGGTCGCGAGGTCCGACCTGGCGATCGCCTCGAGGTAGGCGCCGCCGGGCCTGGCCACTCGCGGCCATCGCCGCTTCCCGGGCGTCTCATAGGCGCGGTAGCCGACGCCGTCGACGACGGTCCACTGCGGCTCGCCGCTGGTGAGGATCGCCAGCGTCGTAGCCTCGCGCTCGACCTGGAGCTTCGGCGGCGGAAACGCGTGGCCGCAGTCGGGGCAGACCCGTACCGCGGTCGCGAGGATGCTCTCGCAGCTCCGGCAGGCCTTGGCCGGCGCCTCGCCCTCACCGCTGCCGGGTCGCTTCGGCTTCACCTCATCGATCGGGCCGTGCCGGGCGACGCCGCCGGCGAAGTCGAGGACGAGGCAGTTCTCCTTCCCCGGCGCGAGCGGGTGCCGCGTCCGGCCATCTGCACGTAGAGCCCGGTCGATGCTTGAAGGTGGCAATCGTACGGTCGCGCTCGGGCTTCGGGGTGTCGCCGAAGATGGTGTCGGCGGACGTGGGCGGCGTGCTCGGCCCCGGCGCAAAAGGCGAGCCAGCTCGCCGAGCCGCACTCCCTCGTCGATGGCCGCCTTGGTGATCTCGGGGAGGTCGACGGCCGCCGCAGCTGGCCGGGGACGAATTTGCCGCCGCGGGTGCCGACGCCGATGACGTCGAGCTTCGTCGCCGCCGCCTTGCTGACCAGCGGGCAGAGGTAGCCGTCGTCGATCAGCTGGCGGACCGAGACCTCCAAGGTGATGTCGGTGAAGAGCGCCCCCTTGCCTTCGTGCAGCATGCCGCTGTCGAGGCGGTAGCCTGAAGCGGCGGGAGCTGCTGCTGTTCCTCAGTCGCGGCGCCACCGTCCGGATCGCCGCCGTCGATGACGGCCGCACTCGGCGTTGGCTGCGGGTCGGTGACGATGACGCCGAAGAGCGCCGCCGTCCGTTTGCGGACGAGCTCGGCATCGACATAGTCGTGAAGGTCATGGAGCGGGACGATGGCCCTGGTCAGCCATGGCTCGCCACGGAGCTGGCCGAACCGCTGCGGGCGATAGACATGCATGATCGCTGCGCTCGCCACTGGGCGAACCTGCGGCCGGCCGCCGAGGCGGTTGGCTTCGTCGGGATGGCGATCGTAGAGCCAGTATGTCCGCGGCCGGCCGATGCCATCGAATTCGATGCCAGCGATCGCCGCGTCGGGAACGCCCTGCTCGGCGATCGGGAGCATCTCCGATGGGAGGCACTGGATCTGAAGCGGGACGGTGAGCCCGTCAGTGGTCTTCCTGGCGCGGAGCCTGGCGAGCGCCTCGCCGGCTGAGACCACCTCGCGCCAGACCAAGGCCTGGATGGTGTACAGGTCCCCGATCTGGTCGGCGTCGCATTCGAGTACCCACCGGTCCCAAAGGCGGCGCAGGTCGGCGTTCGGGATGATCACGTCCGTCAAGGTGGTGGAGAATGGGGGTGTAGACTGGCGGCCGTCGGTCATGCTGCGGCGTCGGCTTCTGCAATGAGAGAATGGGTCGTTTCGGCGGGCGCATCGAGCTCGGCCATGCCTTCGATCCGCATGTA
>JBGAJI010000176.1:0-4606 GCA_044225035.1 Amaricoccus sp.
GCGCTCGCCGTCTCGGCCGCGAGCACGACGGCCGAGACGCCGCCGCCGGTCAGCAACAGCGGCGCGCCGATCCTGAGGTCGGCCCGGGCCCGGGCGAGCAGTTCCCGGGGCGTGAGGGCGAGTGTCATCGAAAGTGCCTCCGGCGGCCGCGCGGCCCGCGATCGGGCGCCCGTCCCGAACATGGTTTGAAACAATCGCCGCGCAAGGGACACGAGGGCGTGAGGCACGGGCACGGAATATTGCGCGAAACCGGGGGCCGAAACAACTCTTCGGGAAAGGAGAGCGAAATGAGCAACTTGAAGAAGATCCTCATGGTCGATGACGATGTCGATCTGCGCGAGGCGCTGGCCGACCAACTGGTGATCACCGAGGAGTTCGACGTGTTCGAGGCCGGCACCGGCGCCGAGGGCCTCGCCAAGGCGCAGGAGCAGCACTACGACCTCGTCATCCTCGACGTCGGCCTGCCCGACATGGATGGGCGCGAGCTCTGCCGGCTGATGCGCAAGCATGACGTGAAATGCCCGATCGTGATGCTGACCGGGCACGTGGCCGACAGCGACACCATCCTCGGGCTCGATTCCGGCGCCAACGACTATATCGCCAAGCCCTTCAAGCTGCCGGTGCTGCTCGCCCGCATCCGCGCCCAGCTGCGCCAGCACGAACAGTCCGAGGATGCGGTCTTCGGCGTCGGTCCCTACACCTTCAAGCCGGCGGCGAAGCTGCTGCTCGACGCCAAGGAGAAGAAGATCCGGCTGACCGAGAAGGAAACCAACATCCTGAAATATCTCTACCGCGCCAATGACGCGGTGGTGCCGCGCGACATCCTGCTGCACGAGGTCTGGGGCTACAACGCGGGCGTCACCACCCATACGCTCGAGACCCATATCTATCGGCTGCGGCAGAAGATCGAGCCGGATCCGGCCAATGCACGGATCCTCGTCACCGAACCGGGCGGCTATCGGCTGGTACCCTGACGCTCCCGGAACCGGCGCGTCGACATCACTCACGCCCGAGGGACGCGGCGCCGACCGGTCTCCGAAGTTTTCCCGCATGTGAGCGATTGTGATCGGGCGGCCCGCTCCTTAAGGAGCGGGCATGACGCTCAAGGTCTGTACCTGGAACATCAATTCCGTTCGCCTGCGCGAGCCCTCGGTGCTCCGCTTCCTCCGCGAAGAGGCGCCGGACATCCTGTGCCTGCAGGAGATCAAGACGCCGCTGGAGCATTTCCCGCGCGAGGGCCTGCGCGCGCTCGGCTATGAGCACGTGGTCGCGCGGGGGCAGAAGAGCTACAACGGCGTCGCCATCATCAGCCGGGTCGAGATCGAGGACGCGGGCCAGCGCGATTTCTGCGCGCGCGGCGACTCCCGGCATGTCGCGGCGCGGCTGCCGTCGGGCGTGGTGATCCACAATCTCTATATTCCGGCGGGCGGCGACCTGCCCGACCCCGAGGCCAATCCGAAATTCCGCCACAAGCTCGACTTTCTCGACGAGTTGCGGGCGTGGTTCACGGTCGATCGGCCGCGCGGCGCGATCCTGGTCGGCGACCTCAATATCGCGCCGCGCCCGGACGATGTCTGGAACCACAAGCAACTGCTTAAAATCGTGTCGCACACCCCGGTCGAGACCGAGGCGATGGAAGCGATGCGCGCCGCCGGCGGCTGGGTCGACATCACCCGCGCGCATATTCCGGAGGGGCGGCTCTATTCCTGGTGGTCCTATCGCTCGCCGGACTGGAACGCCGCCGACAAGGGGCGGCGGCTCGATCATATCTGGGCCACGCCGGATCTCGCCGAGCGTTCGGGCGGCAGCGGCGTCGCCCGCCATGTGCGCGGCTGGCAGCAGCCGAGCGACCATGTGCCCGTCTTCGCCGAATTCGAAATCTGAGATCCCGTCCCCGAAAGGTCCGAGATGATCGACGCTATGCTGAACGGCCCGGTTGGCCGGATTACGCTGAACAGCCCGGCCACCCACAACGCCCTCGATTTCGCCGCGCTGATCCGTGCGACGGACCTGCTGGCGGAATGGGCGGAGCGGCCCGAGCTGCGCGCCGTGGTGGTGACGGGCACCGGCCGCAGCTTCTGTTCCGGCGTCAGTCTCGGCGACGTGGCGGATGTCGACTGGTCGGACAATCCGCTGACCCGGCTCTGCGACCGGCTGGAAGCCTTTCCGGCGCCGACCATCGCCGCGCTGAATGGCGGGGTCTATGGCGGCGGGGTCGAGATCGCGCTCTCCTGCGACTTCCGGGTCGGGGTGACGGGGATGAAGGCCTTCGCCCCACCGGCGAGACTCGGCATCCATTACGAGGCGGCGGGGATCGCACGGGCGGTCCAGCGGCTCGGCCCGCAGATGGCGCGGCGGATGTTCCTCCTCGCCGAGAGCTTCGACGCCGAGCAGCTGCTGGCCGCCGGCTTTCTCGACCATCTCGTCGCCCCGAAGGCCCTGGAACCGAAGGTCGCCGAATTGACTGATACGCTCGAGGCTCTGGCACCGCTCGCCGTACGGGGCATGAAGCGCGCGATCCTCGAGATTTCGCGCGGCACGCTCGATGTCGCGGATGCCAAGGCGCGCGTCGCCGCCTGCTTCGCTTCCGACGACCATGCCGAGGGCCTCGCCGCCCAGCGCGAGAAGCGGCCGGCGAAATTCACCGGCCGCTGAGGCGGAGGCCATCCGAAGGGACCGCTTCCAAACGCGTTCGCCGTGGCTATGCTGCGCGCCGAGGGAACGACCGGGGAGACGCCGATGATCCGACATATCGTGCTGCTGCGCTACCGCGCCGAGGTCGGCGCGGACGAGCGCGCGCGCCTGATGGCCGATCTCGAAGGCCTCCGCGACCGCCTGCCCGGCATGGTGAGCTTCACCGCGTTCCGGAACATCAGCCCCGAAACCCCCGTGGTCCACGGGTTCGAGGACGGCTTCGGCGTCGATTTCCAGGACGCCGCGGCGCGGGACGCCTATCTCGCGGATGAGGGGCATCGCGCGATCGGCGCCCGGCTGGTCGCGGCCTGCGACGGCGGGCTCGCCGGCCTGATCGTGTTCGACCATGCGCTCTGAGGCCGAGGCGCGCGCGCTGTTGCGCGACCTCTACGACGCGGCGATCTCGGCGGCGCTGCCGGACCGGAGCGTCGCGCTGAACCTGCCCGAGCGGCCGAAGGGCCGGACGGTGGTCGTCGGCGCCGGCAAGGGCGCGGCGCAGCTCGCCCAGGCGCTGGAAGAGGCGTGGGACGGGCCGCTCTCCGGGGTCGTCGTCACCCGCTACGGCTATGCCGCGCCCTGCGAGCGGATCGAGGTGCTGGAGGCGGCGCATCCCGAACCCGACGCCGCCGGCATCGCCGCCGCGCGGCGCCTGCTCGACACGGTGTCGGGGCTCGGGCCCGATGATCTCGTCATCGCGCTGATCTGCGGCGGCGGATCGGCGCTGTTGCCCTGCCCGCCCGACGGCCTGACGCTGGAGGACGAGATCGCCGTCAACCGGGCGCTCCTCGCCTCGGGCGCGCCGATCTCGGAGATGAACGTGCTGCGCAAGCACGTCTCCGGCATCAAGGGCGGCCGCCTCGCCCGCGCGGCGGCGCCGGCGCGCGTCGCCTCGCTGGTCGTCTCGGATATTCCGGGCGATGATCCCTGGCTGGTCGCCTCCGGTCCGACCGTGCCGGATCCGGCGGGGCCGGAAGCGGCGCGGGCGGTGGTCCGCCGCTATCGCCTCGACCTGCCTCAAGCGGTGCTCGACCATCTCGCGCGGCCCGATTGCGCCGCGCCGCTGCCGGACGATCCGGCCTTCGCGCGGAACACGGTGCGGGTCATCGCCTCGGCCGCCGTCTCGCTGGAGGCGGCGGAGGCCGCGGCCGCCGCGCGGGGCCTGCGCGCGGTGATCCTGTCCGACGCGATCGAGGGCGAGGCGCGCGAGGTCGCCCGCGTCCACGCCGCCATCGCCCGCGAGATCGCCGCCCGCGACCGGCCGTTCCCGCGCCCCGTCGTCCTGCTCTCGGGCGGCGAGACCACCGTGACGCTCCGCGCGCGCGGCAAGGGCGGGCGGAACAGCGAGTTCCTGCTGTCGCTGGCGCTCGGCCTCGACGGGGTCGCGGGCGTCACCGCGCTCGCCGCCGACACCGACGGCATCGACGGGTCCGAGGACAACGCCGGCGGCTTCGTCGACGGTGGCACGGTCGCCCGGATCCGCGCGGCGGGCGCCGATCCGCGCGCGCTGCTCGACGGCAACGACGCCTGGACCGCTCTCGACCTCGCGGGCGACCTGCTGGTGACCGGCCCGACCGGGACCAATGTGAACGACTTCCGGGCGATCCTGATTTCCTGAAGGCTCAGGCGATCGGCAGGGTCACGCGAAACACCGTGCCGGCCGGGCCCGTCTCGGCCAGGGTCAGCGTGCCGCCATGGCCCTTCACCAGCTCGGCCGCGATGACGAGGCCGAGGCCGGAGCCGCCCTGGCGCGCGCCGCCGCGAAACGGCTGGAACAGGTTCTCGCGCGCCTTCGCCGGCAGGCCGGGGCCGGTATCGGCGACCGAGATCTCGCAAAAGGCACCGGCGGCGCGGGCCGAGACGGTGACGGTGCCGGGCTTGCCCGAAGCCTCGATCGCCTGTCCGGCGTTGCGCA
>JBGAJI010000177.1:0-4587 GCA_044225035.1 Amaricoccus sp.
GGACCCTGAACCTCGACCTCCAGCGTGCGCACGCCATGCTCCTGCGCCTTCTTGCCGGCGTCCTCGGCGGCCATCTGGGCGGCGTAGGGCGTCGACTTGCGCGAGCCCTTGAAGCCCATGGTGCCGGCGGACGACCACGCGATGGCGTTGCCCTGGGCGTCGGCGATCAGGATCTTCGTGTTGTTGAAGCTGGCGTTGACGTGGCAGACGCCGGTCGAGATGTTCTTGCGTTCCTTGCGCTTCACGCGCGCCTTCTCGCGAGCCATGGTCCGGCCTCCTTACTTCTTCTTGCCGGCGATGGCCTTCGCGGGGCCCTTGCGCGTGCGTGCGTTGGTGTGGGTCCGCTGACCGCGCACCGGCAGGCCGCGGCGATGCCGCAGGCCGCGATAGCAGCCGAGATCCATCAGCCGCTTGATGTTCATCGAGGTCTCGCGCCGCAGGTCGCCCTCGACCGTCAGGTTCGCGTCTATATATTCGCGGATGCGCAGCACCTCGGCGTCGGTCAGGTCGTTCACACGGCGGCTGTCGGCGATGCCGAGCGACTCGCACATCTGCTTCGCGGTCGTGTTGCCGATGCCGGTGATATAGGTGAGCGCGATCTGCACCCTCTTGTTCGTCGGAATATTAACGCCAGCTATGCGCGCCAAGTCTTTGCTCCGTTCATCCGTGCGGGCCTGCCGTCCTGCCCCGTCCAAAAGCCATAGCCCGCCGATCCCTCCGGCGGGCTTTCGATACCCATGTCCCTGGGCCAAGCATCCCGCGCCCCCCGCGAGGTGAAAAGTGGAGAGCGACTCCCTTTCGAGAGAGCGCGGAGTATAGAAATCCCTAACCCCGCGTCAAGGGCGGAAAGGCGCCGATGTGGCGCCCGCGTCACAAGCCGAGCGCCGCGCGGATCTGCCCGGAAATCGTGTCGATCTCGCCGAGCCCATCGACCGATTTCAGCCGGCCCTTGGCGTGGTAATAGCCGATCAGTGGCGCCGTCCCGCGGTAATAGGCCATCAGCCGAACGCGCACCGTCTCGGCGTTATCGTCGGCGCGCCTGACGAATTCGGTCGAGCCGCATTTGTCGCAGACGCCGGTCTTGGCCGTCGGCTTCGCCGTGTCGTGATAGACCTCGCCGCATTTGGCGCAGGTGAAACGGCCGGCGATCCGATCGACCAGCGCCTCGTCGTCGACCCGCATCTCGACCACCGCGTCGAGCTTCTTGCCCTTGGCGGCCAGCAGATCCTCCAGCGCGTCGGCCTGGGCCAGCGTGCGCGGGAAGCCGTCGAAGATCAGGCCGTGCTTGCCCGCCTCGCCATCGAGCTGCTCGGCGATCAGGCCGATGACGATGTCGTCGGTGACAAGATCGCCCCGCGCCATAACGTCGGCGACCTTCTTGCCCATCTCGGTGCCGGAGTTCTTCGCGGCGCGCAGCATGTCGCCCGTCGAGAGCTGGACCATGCCCTGTTCCTCGACCAGGATGCGGGCTTGCGTTCCCTTGCCCGCTCCCGGCGGCCCCAGCAGAATGATATTCATCGTCTCGGTTTCCCCCGTCCCTTACCGCGCAGGCGCGACTTCTCGATCAGCCCTTCGTATTGATGCGCGAGCATATGGGACTGAACCTGTGTGATTGTATCCATGGTAACCGAAACGACGATCAGGAGGGAAGTGCCTCCAAAGTAGAATGGCAACGAAAAGCGCGAGATCAACACCTCTGGCAGCAGACAGACCGCCGCGAGATAGGCCGAACCGATCACCAGGATTCGCGTAACGACATAGTCGAGATATTCGATGGTTTTCTGGCCAGGGCGAATGCCTGGGATGAAACCACCCTGCTTCTTCAGATTGTCCGCCACATCGTCCGATTTGAAGGCGACGTTCGCGGTGTAGAAATAGGTGAAAAACACGATCAGCGCGCCGAAGAAGATGAGATAGAGCGGCTGGCCGTGCCCCATGTAGGCCGCGACATAGCTCAGCCAGCCCGATCCGCCGGTCGTCCCGGAGAAGGTGGTGATGGTCGCCGGCAGCAGCAGGAGCGACGAGGCGAAGATCGCCGGAATGACGCCGGCCGGATTGACCTTGATCGGCAGGTTCGAGCTTTCGCCGCCATAGATCTTCATCCCGACCTGGCGCTTGGGATACTGGATGTGAATCTTGCGCAGCGCCCGCTCCATGAACACCACGAAAGCGACGACTGCGATGGCCATGACCATCACGCCGATGATGACCACCGGGCTCAGGGTGCCGGCGCGGCCCTGGGTGAAGAAGCGGGCCAGCGCCTGCGGGAACTGCGCGACGATGCCGACGAAGATGATGAGGCTGATGCCGTTGCCGATGCCGCGGCTGGTGATCTGCTCGCCGAGCCACATCAGGAACATCGTGCCGCCGACCAGGGTGATGACCACGCTGATCCGGAAGAACCAGCCCGGATCGGTGGCGAGACCCTGGGATTCAAGGCCGATCGCCAAGCCATAGGCCTGGAAGGTGGCAAGGAACACCGTGCCGTAGCGGGTATACTGGTTGATCTTCTTGCGGCCCGCCTCGCCCTCCTTCTTCAGGGCGGCGAGCGAGGGCACCATCGAGGTCAAGAGCTGGACGATGATCGAGGCCGAGATATAGGGCATGATCCCGAGCGAGAAGATCGCCATGCGCGCGACCGCGCCGCCCGTGAACATGTTCAGCATGCCGCCGATGCCGGCGCTCTGCTGCGTGAAGAACGCCTGCAGCTTGGAGGCGTCGATGCCGGGAACCGGAATATAGGTGCCGATGCGATAGACGATCAGCAGGCCGATCGCGAACAGGATCCGGTTCTGCAGATCCTTGGCCTTGCCGAATGTACCCCAACTGAGGTTGGAGGCCATCTGTTCCGCCGCCGATGCCATTCAAGGCCCCTCCAATGACGGCGCCGCCGGACCCGTTTCCGGGGACCCAGCGGCGCGAAAACAGCACTGACTTACGCAGCCGGCAAGGCGGCGACAAGCCCGATTCCGCGGTGTTTATTCGGAAGCGGCCTCGGCCTTCGCGGGGGTGGTCACCGTGACGGTGCCACCGGCCGCCTCGATCGCCGCGATCGCCGCCGCCGAGGCGCCGGTCACCGCGAGATCGACCTTGGCGGTGATGGCACCCTTGGCGAGCAGACGCACGCCGTCGAGCCGGCGCCGCACGAGACCGCTGGCGACCAGCGCCTCCTCGGTGACGGGCGCGGAGAGGTCGATCTTGCCGGCGTCGATGAACTTCTGCAGCAGGCCGAGATTGATGACGGCGAAGTGCTTGGCATTGATATTGTGAAAGCCGCGCTTCGGCAGCCGCATGTAGAGCGGCATCTGGCCGCCCTCGTAGGCGTTGATCGCCACGCCCGAGCGGGACTTCTGGCCCTTGATACCCCGGCCGCCGGTCTTGCCCTTGCCCGAGCCGGGGCCGCGGGCGATGCGCTTGCGGGATTTGGTCGCGCCGGGATTATCGGCGAGTTCGTGCAGTTTCATTGTCGCTTCTCCTCTGGCCGGACGCGCCCCATGAGCGACTTGAACGGGGCGGCCACGGCATAGTGCGATACGAATCCATGGCCCTTGCGACCACCGCGCGTCTCTAGGCGAAGACGTCGCGGCTGGCAAGGGCCGGCACGGAGCCCTTAGCGCCTCATTCGTTCTGGCTCCACATGTCCCGCGACATGCGCCACACGCCATCCGCTTCCTTCTTCCAGACGACCAGCGCCTTGCCCGACACGTCGGCATGGCCGCCGGTTTCGGTCGGAACATTCACCGTCCAGGTGCCGGTCTCGATCATCGTATCGTCGCCGATCATGTCGACGGTCGTCAGCCCCAGCCGCAGATCCCGGACGCCCGCGTCGAAGCCCGCCTGCCAGTACTGGCCGATCGCCTCGCGTCCCTCGACGAGCGGCTCGCCCGGCGGCAGGAGACGCGCGTCCTCGGTGAAGACGGAGCCAGCCTTGACTCCGTCGCCCGAGGCGAAGGCCGCCTCCCAGCTCGATTGCGCCGTCTCGATCGCGGCTGTCTCCGCGAGAGCCTGCCCGCCCATCCATGACGCAAGTCCCACCACGAGGGCGGTCAATCCCGAATGTCCCATGTTCCCCCCTGATCCGGGGCGGGCGAGAAGGCGCCCACGCCGGTTCGCCATCATCCGCGGCGCCTGGCCAAGGTTTCAAATAACCTTCCGGCCGCGTCGCGAGGATAGCGCGAAAACCCGCGGGCGGATACCGCGCTATCTTGGCGTCACGCGGAGGCCGAAATCTGGTAGACTGTGCGACGAGTCGGAGGTTCGCCATGCGCGAGGGGGACAAGCTTTTCGCGGGTTCGATTCCCGCCATCTACGACCGGTTGCTCGTGCCGCTGATCTTCCGGCCCTATGCCGAGGATCTCGCCGCGAGGATCGCCGCCGAAAGCCCCGCCGCGGTCCTCGAAATCGCCGCCGGAACCGGCGCCGTCACCCGCGCCCTCGCTCCGCTGCTCGGCGAGGGCTGCGACTATGTCGTGACCGACCTCAACGAACCGATGCTGGCCCATGCGCGGGCGCGCCAGCCAGAGGATGCGCGCATCAGCTGGCGCGCCGCGGACGCGCTTGCCCTGCCGTTCGAGGAGGGGCGTTTCG
>JBGAJI010000178.1:0-4524 GCA_044225035.1 Amaricoccus sp.
GACCGGGCGCGATGATATCTGCGCCCTGCCCTCGGGCATCAGCGTGCCGCACATGTTCGTGGTGACCTTCGTCATCATGCTGCCGATCACCATCCAGACCGGCGATCCGATCAAGGGCTGGGAAGCCGGCCTCGTCTGGGTGTTCTTCCAGAGCTTCATCCTGATGATCGGCGGCTTCATCGCCCCCTATATCCGCAAGGTGACGCCGCGCGCCGCGCTGCTCGGCACGCTGGCCGGCGTCTCGGTCGCCTTCATCTCGATGCGGCCGGCGCTGGAAATGTTCCTCAATCCGGTGATCGGCGTCGTCTGCTTCGCCATCATCCTCGTCGCCTGGTTCGGCGGGTTGCGCTATCCGCGCGGCATTCCGGCCGGGCTGGTCGCCATCGCGTTCGGCATGCTGATCGCCTGGGGCGGCGCGATGGTCGGGCTGGAGATCGCCGGGATCAGCGTCGCGAGCGTCGGCGCCGCCTTCGCCAATTTCGGCTTCTCGCTGCCGATCCCGGCGATCGACCATGTGTTCTCGGGCTTCGAGTTCCTTGGCGTCGTGCTGGTGACGGCGATCCCCTTCGGCATCTACGACCTCGTCGAGGCGATGGACAATGTCGAGAGCGCCGAGGCGGCGGGCGACCACTATCCTACCACCCGCGTGCTGACCGCCGACGGCATCGTCAGCCTGATCGGCTGCCTGATGGGCAATCCCTTCATCAACGCGGTCTATATCGGTCATCCCGGCTGGAAATCGATGGGCGGCCGGATCGGCTATTCCTTCGCCACCGGCGTGATGGTCATCGTCCTCTGCTGGTTCGGCATCATCGCGCTGATGCTCGCCCTGGTGCCGGTGGTCGCCATCTCGCCGATCCTGCTCTATATCGGCATGCTCATCGGCGCGCAGGCCTTCCAGACCACCCCGTCGAGCCATGCGCCGGCCGTGGTGCTCGGCCTCTTGCCGCATATGGCGGCCTGGGCCAAGACGCTGGTCGACGGCGCGCTCGGCACCGCCGGGGTGACCGTGACGCCGGAGCTCATCCACAACATGGCGGGGGCCGGCGTGCTCTACGAGGGGCTGCATATCCTCGGCAGCGGCGCGATCCTGACCGGCCTCATCCTCGCCGCGATCGCGGTCTTCATCATCGAGCGCAAGCTCGAGATGGCGGCGATCTTCGCCTTCGTCGGCGCGCTGCTCACCTTCTTCGGCTTCATGCACGGCGAGTCGATCGGGGTGAACGTGACGCCGATGGTGGCGCTCGCCTATGCGATGATGGCAGGATTCCTCTATCTTGCCTCGCGGCTCGGCCAACCAATGAACAGGGGAATGAACAAGCCCGCATGACGGACTGGGACAGCTATATGGACGCGGTGGCGGGGTCGATCGGCCTCGCCATCGCGCCGGACTATCGCGAGGGCGTCGCGCGCTTTCTCGAAATCGCCGCCGGCATGGCCCGGACCTTGGAAGCCGTGCCGCTCGACGAGGACGAGCTGGCCCTCGCCCCCACCTTCCTGCCGCCGGATCGCGAAGCATGAGCGATCCGACCGGTCCCTGGGCGGCGGCGGCCGAGGTCGCCGCCGCCGTCGCACGCGGCTCGGTCAGCGCCCGCGCCGTGACCGAGGCGGCGCTGGCCCGCGTCGCGCGGGACAATCCGCGCCTCAACGCCTATACCGACGTGACCGACGATCGCGCCCTGACGCAAGCGGAGGCGATCGACTCGGCCCGCGCCGCCGGCGCGACGCTCGGGCCGCTGGCCGGCGTGCCCTTCGCGGTCAAGAACCTGTTCGATATCGCCGGCCTGCCGACCCGCGCCGGGTCGAAGATCAACCGCGAGCGCGCGCCCGCGATCCGCGACGCCGTGCTCCTCAGCCGGATGAGCGCGCAGGGGGCGATCCTGCTCGGCGGGCTCAACATGGGCGAATATGCCTATGACTTCACCGGCGAGAACGCGCATGACGGCGCCTGCCGCAATCCGCACGATCCCGCGCGGATGACCGGCGGCTCCTCCTCCGGCTGCGGCGCGGCGACGGGGGCGGGGCTGGCGCCCGTCTCGCTCGGCTCCGACACCAACGGCTCGATCCGGGTGCCGGCCTCGCTCTGCGGCGTCTTCAGCCTGAAGCCGACCTATGGCCGCCTGCCGCGAACCGGCGCCTTTCCCTTCGTCGACAGCCTCGACCATCTTGGACCTTTCGCCCGGACCGCCGCCGACCTCGCACTCGCCTATGACGCGCTGCAGGGCCCCGACCCGGGCGATCATGCCTGCGCCCAGCGCCCGGTCGAGGCCGCGACGCCCGAGCTCGGCGAAGGCGTCGCCGGCTTGCGCTTCGGCGTCGCCGACGGCTGGTTCCTCGAGAAATCCGGCGATGAGGCCCGCGCCGCCCTAGCCGCCGTCGCCAAGGCCTTCGGCGCGAAACCGGTGACGCTCGACGGAGTCGAGGCCGGACGGGCCGCCGCCTATGTCATCACCAATTCCGAGAGCGCGGCCTTTCATCTCGACCGGCTGCGGACGCGGGCGGCGGATTTCGATCCCGACACCCGCGACCGGTTCCTCGCCGGGGCGCTGCTGCCCGCCGCCTGGGCGGTCCGGGCGCAGCGGGTCCGGCACTGGTGGCTCGAACGGATGCTGGAGGCGTTTCGCGAGGTGGATCTGATCCTCGCGCCCGCGACGCCCTGCCCAGCGCCGACGATCGGGCAGAAGACGCTGGAGATCGGCGGCGCGACGCTGCCGCTGCGGCCGAACCTCGGGCTGATGGCGCAGCCCTTCTCCTGCGTCGGCCTGCCGGTGGTAACGGTGCCGGTCTTCGCGCCCGGCGCCCTGCCGATCGGCGTGCAGATCATCGCCCCGCCCTGGCGCGAGGCGCTCGCCCTGCGCGCGGCGGCGGAACTGGAACGGGCCGGCGTCGCGCTGGCCCATCCGCCGGCGGCGTAGAGATCAAGGCGCGGCCAGCAGGCGGCGCACCTCGGCGCGTACCTCGGCGCCGCGCAAGGCATAGGCCTCGCGCGCGCTGGCGCGGGCCTCGCCGTCGCGGATCGCCGTCACCATGCCGATCAGCCGGCCCTGCCCGTCGAGCAGCGGTCCGCCGGAAAAGCCGGGCCGCGCCTCCGGCATCGACAGGATCAGGCCCGGGCCGAACACCTCGATCGAGGCGTGCGGGTCGAGCACCACGCCCGTCGCCTCGCGCGGGGGTCCGGGCCAGGCCGGCCCCCCGGCGTCGATCCCGGCCGAGACCACGCGCTGCCCCTCGGCCACGCCGCCGCCGGCCGGAACCATCGGCAAGAGATCCGGCGGCAGGTCGAGCACCGCGACGTCCATCCGGGTACTGATCGCGCGAATTCGTGCGAGCGCCGGGCCGCGGCTCTGGTCCGAGGGGACCAGCGTGATCTTGTCGCCGGGCCGCCGCCCGCGCAGCACATGGGCGTTGGTCACGCCCACCGCCTCGGCGATCATGAAGGCCGAGCCGACCACCCGGCCGTTCAGCACCATGGCGTGATAATCGAGCGGCCGCGGGCTCGGCCGTGCCCGCGCGTCGCCGCCGAGCACGGCGAGAAGCGCGAGCCCCATCGCCAGCGCCATCGGAATCGCCCACCAAGGGCGCATGGCCATGCCTGCGCCGCCGACCCCCCGTCGGACTCCCATCCTCTACCCCCACCCCGGGACCGCCCCCCACGGTTGGTCCCAAGGTAAGAGATTGAAGACCCCGCCTTACCGAACGGCTAATCGGCGCGCCGACAAGTATTTCAACTCTTTGATTAAAACCCGTTCACCACGAAGGCGGCGCCCGCTTGGCTGGGCGGGCCCGCCCATCCTCGCCGAAGATTCGCGTCCCGCGCGATCTGGTCCGGGCTGGCTTAATCATTGATTTCGGCGCCGTTTCGGACTACTCCTCTTTAAGTTGTTTTTGACGGGTATTACTCACGTATGACCAGAGTTACCGCCGCCCCGCGTTCCGAGCGCGCCTCGCGCCGCGCTCTCGTCCTCGCCACGCTCCTCGCCGGCGCGGCGCCGCCCGCGCTGGCGCAGGCCCCGGCGGGCGGCAGGGTCCTGTCGGGATCCGCGGCGATTTCCCAGACCACGGGCCGCACCACGATCACCCAGACGAGCGAGCGCGCGGTGATCCGCTGGAGCGGCTTCGACGTCGGGCGGAACAACCGCGTGGATTTCGACCAGCCGGGCCGAAGCTCCGCCACGCTGAACCGGGTGATCTCGGCACGCGGCAGCGTCATCGAGGGCGCGATCCGCGCGCCGGGAACCGTCATCATCCAGAACAGCGCCGGGGTGCTCTTCACCGGCTCGGCCAAGGTCGATACCGGCGGCCTCGTCGCCACCAGCCAGTGGGTCGATTCGGACCCTTTCATGGCGACCGGTCATCTCGGCATGGGCGGCGAAGGGGATAGCGACGCGCCGGTGGTGAACGAGGGCGAAATCACGGTGCGCGACGCCGGCCTCGCCGCGCTGGTCGGCGCCAAGGTGCGCAATTCCGGCGTGATCGTCGCCGACAAGGGCACGGTGGCGCTGACCTCCGGCCGGCGCACGACCA
>JBGAJI010000179.1:0-4475 GCA_044225035.1 Amaricoccus sp.
TTGTTCCGCGGCTTCAGCTGGAGTGCGCCAGGTCAGCGCGAGGCGGGACGCCCGCGGAGCTTGCGCCGGTCCCAGGCCTGCGGATGTTCCGCGGCCCCCTGGGGATCCCCTTCGCCGGCAGGTGGCCGGTCGCTGCCATCGCCCGGGCGAAGAAGCGGGAATAGAGCAGATGCAGGATCGCATGCTCGATGCCGCCGACATATTGGTCGACGTTCATCCAGTAGTCGGCCTCGGCCGCGTCGGTCGGCGTCGGCGCGTCCGGCGCGGTGAAGCGGGCGAAATACCAGGACGAATCGACGAAGGTGTCCATCGTGTCCGTCTCGCGCCGCGCCGGGCCGCCGCAGGTTGGGCAGGTGGTGCGCGACCAGGTCGGGTGATGGTCGAGCGCGTTGCCCGGCTTATCGAAGGTCGCGTCGTCGGGCAGGCGCACCGGCAGGTTCGCGCGCTTCTCCGGCACGACGCCGCAATCGGGGCAATGCACGATCGGGATCGGGCACCCCCAGAAGCGCTGGCGACTGAGGCCCCAGTCGCGGAGGCGGAACTTGACGACGCCCGTGCCGATGCCGCGGGCCTCGCAGAAGTCGATGGCGGCCTCGAGGGCGGCCTCGCCGGTCATCCGGCTCGTGTTGTCGGGGTCGAGCGCGACGGGGCGGAGGTAGTCGACGGGCTCGGTCTTCGGCGGTGTGAAGGCCTCCGCCTCGACGCGCGCCCCGGAGTCGGGCGCGGCGAAGACATCGACGACGGCCAGCCCGTATTTCCGCGCGAAATCGAGGTCGCGCTGGTCATGCGCCGGACAGCCGAAGATGGCGCCGGTGCCATAGTCCATCAGGATGAAGTTGGCGATATAGACCGGCAGCTCCCACGCCGGGTCGAACGGGTGCCGGACCTTGATCCCGGTATCATAGCCCTTCTTCTCGGCGGTCTCGATCTCCTCCTCGCTGGTGCCGAGCGCGCGGGCGTCGGCGAGGAAGGCGGCGACGGCCGGATCGCCTTCGAGCGCCTTCGCCAGAGGATGGTCGGGCGAGACGGCGGCGAAGCTGGCACCCCAGAGCGTGTCGGGGCGGGTGGTATAGACCTCCAGCGCCTCGAACCCGCCGGGCGCGCCGACCGTCTCGAAGGAGAATTGCAGGCCGCGGCTCTTGCCGATCCAGTTGCGCTGCATCAGGCGCACCTTCTCCGGCCAGGCCTCGAGCCCGTCCAGCGCCTCGAGCAGTTCCTCCGCCATGTCGGAGATCTTGAAGAACCACTGGGTGAGCTCGCGCCGTTCGACCGGGGCGCCGGAGCGCCAGCCCTTGCCGTCGATCACCTGCTCGTTGGCGAGCACGGTCATGTCGACCGGGTCCCAGTTCACCACCGCCGCCTTGCGCGTGACGAAGCCGGCGTCGAGCATGTCGAGGAACAACGCCTGCTGCTGGCCGCAGTATTCGGGATCGCAGGTGGCGAATTCCCGGCTCCAGTCGATCGAGAAGCCGAGCGGCATCATCTGCGCCCGCATGGCGTCGATGTTGCGATAGGTCCATTCGGCCGGCGGCACGCCCTTCTCGATCGCCGCGTTCTCGGCCGGCAGGCCGAAGGCGTCCCAGCCGCGCGGATGCAGCACGTTGAAGCCGCGCGCCCGCTTGAAGCGGGCGATGACGTCGCCGAGCGCGTAGTTGCGCACATGGCCCATATGAATGCGCCCCGACGGATAGGGGAACATCTCGAGCACATAGTATTTCGGGCGCGACGGATCGCGACGCGCCTTGAAGACCCCGGCGGCCTCCCAGGCGTCCTGCCACTTCCGCTCGATCTCCCGCGCGTCGTACCGCGACATCAGGCCATCCTTCCTATCGGGCCGCGCCGACCGCCGTCGCCAGCTCAGCGCTGGGAGTCGGCGATGCGCAGCTGCCGCGCCCGAGTGAGGATCGCGTTCTCCAGCGCGCGGTTGTCCGCTTCCGTCACCGCGACCGCGCGGCCGCCCTGCTGGCGGAAGGCGGCGACCTTCAGCGAGCGGGCATCGAGCGCGGCCGAGCTTACATAGACCGTCACGCGGAACGGCGTCGGATCGCCGGCGATCCGTCCCCAACCGGTGATGAGCACGCCGGAGAAGGGATCCGAGCTTTCCAGCGGCAGGAAGGAGAGGATGTCGAGCGAGGCGCGCCAGATGTCCCGGTTGACCGCGACCCCGAGCTGCGGCTGGTCGCGCTGGCGGAACAGGTCGAAGATGGACTCCTCGTTGACCTCGTTCGCGATGTTGCGCTTCTCCATGGCGGACTGGGTCTGGGTTTCGGCGTCGCCGCAGGCGGATAGCGCCGCGCAGGCGGCGAAGACGAACCAAATCGCAGGCGTGCGTACCACGGCGGCTTCCGAGCGATGAATACCTCGGCGGTGTGTAAAGGCTCGGCAATCCGCGGGCAAGCGCTAACCCGAAAACGGGTGCTCGGGGTCACTGTGGCAAAGCTGCATCAATGTCTGAAGCAAACGTTCATGGCTTCCGTGCCATGCTTGACCCATGACGGGACGATGAGCGAATACAAGCTCACTTGGTCCGGATGTCCCGGATTTGAGATAGGTTTCGAACAAGAAACACGAGGAAAAGCGATGAAGAACGTACTCTTCGCAACCACTGCCCTGGCCGCTCTCGCGGTTGGCGGCATGGCCTCGGCTCAGGGTGTCTCGCTGTTCGGCAGCGCGCGCATGGGTCTTGGCTACGGCATCAACAACGATGGTACCGTCAATCTCGACTCCGAGGGCAAGCCGTCCGACGACCTGCGCGCCGTGTCCCGTGTCCGCTTCGGCGTGAACATGACCGGTGAGACCAACTCGGGGATCACCTTCGGTGCGACCATCCGCGCCGACAACGCCATCGGCGGCACCGGCGGCACGCTCGGCCAGACCGCTGGCGACGTCTTCGTGTCGGGCGCCTTCGGTACCCTGACCATGGGCGACACCAACGGCGCCGACGAGCAGTGGGTTGGCGACCTGGTTGGCGACTACTCGCTGACCGGCCTCGGCGATCTGGACGAGACCGCGTTCATCTCGAACGGCGGTTCGTTCGGCAACGACGACACCAACGACTTCTTCGCGGACCCGAACGCGCGTCCGACCATCCGCTACGACTTCGAGATCGCCGGCTTCGGCCTGTCGCTCTCCTCGAACAAGGACCTGAACTCGGTCGGCGTCGGCGGTGGCTACGCGGGTGAGTTCGCCGGCGGCACCTTCAACATCGGCCTCGGCTACTACGACTACGAAGAGTTCGACACCATCATCGCCGACGAACTCGTCACGGCGCCGGGCGGCAAGCAGTACTCGGCCGTCATCGGCGGCACCTTCGGCGACTTCGGCGGCAACATCATCTATGATGACGCCGACTCGGATGGCGCCGCGTTCCAGACCCTCGGCGCTGGCCTGACCGCCGGCTTCGGCGACTTCGACCTCGGCGTGTGGTACCGCCAGGTCATCGACGCCGACGGCGGCCTCGAAGGTGTCGATGGCGCCCAGGCCTATGCCCTGACCGGCCAGTACGACCTCGGTGGCGGCGCGACCGTCAACGGCGGCGTGCAGAAGAACTACGACTTCCTGTCGGGTGGCGACGCGGCGACGACCGCCGACTTCGGTATCTCGATGGCCTTCTGATCCTTCACGGGACAGTGTGACCTTGGGAAGGCGGGCGAAAAGCCCGCCTTTCTTTTTTCGCGGCGCGGGTTTCCCAGAGGCCTGTCTCGCCCGCGGCGGTTCCGCGCGGAGTTTTCGATCCATGTCGCTTCAGGACATTCGCGCCCGCGTCGATCGCGCCGCCTCCGCCGCCGGACGATCGCCGGCCTCCGTCACCCTCGTCGCGGTCTCCAAGGTTCAGCCGCCGGACCGCGTGCGCGCCGTGCTGGAGGAGGGTCACCGCGTCTTCGGCGAGAACCGCGTGCAGGAGGCGGACGGCAAATGGCCCGCCTACCGGGCGGAATTCGGGCCGGTCGAGTTGCATCTCCTCGGGCCGCTGCAGACCAACAAGCTCGGCCGCGCGCTCGAACTCTTCGACGTGATCCACAGCCTCGATCGCGACCGGCTGGCCCAGCGGCTGGCCGACGCGGTCCAGGCTCGCGGCCGCTGCCCCACCCTCTTCGCGCAGGTGAACACGGGGCGCGAGCCGCAGAAGGCCGGCCTCGATCCCGACTTGCTCGACGCCTTCGTCGCCACCTGCCGGACCACCTATCAGCTGCCGCTGTTCGGGTTGATGGCGATCCCGCCGGCGGACGCCGATCCGGCGCCGCATTTCGAGGCGCTGCGCGCGATGGCCGAGCGCAACGGCCTCGCCGGCCTCTCCATGGGGATGAGCGCCGATTTCGAAACCGCCATCGCCCATGGCGCCACCCATGTGCGCGTCGGCTCCGCCCTGTTCGGCACCCGCGGATAAGGGCTTCGGGCGGCCCCGCCGATGGGGGGAGGCCGCGCGGCCTTGCCCCCTGCCCCGCGCCTGCTATAGATGCGCCGTCCGCGCGCCG
>JBGAJI010000028.1:0-13887 GCA_044225035.1 Amaricoccus sp.
CCAGCGCCTGCCGCTCCGCCGGCAGGGCGACGAGCGCGGTCAGCGCCGCCCGCGCCGCCGCCCGCGCCCCGGGCCCGAAGGCGAGCCCCCGTCCGGACGCGCCGAGCATCGGCCGCAGCCGGGCGAGTTCGGGCATCAGGCCGATCATCCCCTCGATCCACGGGCGGGTGAACCAGCAGACGATGGCGCGGTGCTCGCCCCCCGGCGCGAGCGCCGCGTCCGACTCCCAGGCGTGCGGCAGGTCCGGGCCGAGCAGCGCCAGGTCGCCGTCGTCATAGCGCTCGGCATGGTCGCCGACGAAGCGCATGCCGCGGCTGCCGAGGGTGAGCGTCAGCTCGAACTCCGGGTGATAGTGCCAGTTGAACGGAAAGGCCGGCAGGCGGCGGTCGAAGAGCAGCCAAGACCGGTCGGGCGGCACCGAGACCCGTTCGAACCATGGCTGCATCGCGCGTTCTTTCCGCCCAGAGATGCGGCAATCGTACAAATCATCGCGGCCGATGGGAATGGGCGGCGGCCGCCCCCGGAGGCATGGTGCGCGCCAGCAAGCGAAAGGAGTTGAAGGCATGGCGGATCCGCGGCCCGACGTGGTCATCATCGGCTCGGGCGTCGGCGGCGCGGCGGTGGCGCGCCCGCTGGCCCTCACAGGCCTGCGCGTGCTGATCCTCGAGCGCGGCGAGCGTCTGGCGGACGAGCCGCAGCGCAGCGACCCGGAGGCGGTGTTCGTCGAGAAGCGTTACCGGACCCGCGAGATCTGGCAGGACGCCGCCGGCCGCCGGTTTCGGCCCGGGCAGTATTACCAGCTCGGCGGGCACACCAAGTTCTATGGCGCGGCGATGTTCCGCTTCCGCCCGAGCGACTTCGCCGAGGTGGCGCACCAGGAGGGGGTTTCGCCCGCCTGGCCGATTTCCTACGCCGACCTCGAGCCCTTCTACGCCGAGGCCGAGCGGCTGTTCGGGGTGCGCGGCGCGGCGGGGATCGACCCGACCGAGCAGCCCCGCGGCGGGCCGTTTCCCCATGGCCCGATCCCGCATGAGCCGCGCATCGCCCGGCTGGCCGAGGCGCTGGCGCGGCAGGGCCTCCACCCCGCGCCGATGCCGGCGGCGGTCGACCTCGGCCGCGGCGAGACGTGCGTCCGCTGCGGCACCTGCGACGCCTTCGCCTGCCCGCGCGATGCCAAAGGCGATGCCGAGACCCGGTTGCTGCGCCCGCTCCTGACCCGGCCGAACGTCGAGGTCTGGACCGGGGCGCAGGTCCTTCGGCTTATCGCCGAGTCCGGAGGACGGATCGCGGCGGCGGACGTGCTGCGCGGCGGCGAGCGGCTCCGGATCGAAGCGCCGCGCTTCGTGCTGGCCGCGGGCGCGATCAATTCGGCGCTGATCCCGCTGCGCTCGGCCGACGCAGCGCACCCTGAGGGCCTCGCCAACCGCTCGGGCGTCGTCGGGCGTCATCTCATGAACCACCACCTGACCGGGCTGATGGCGATTGACCCGTTCGCGCGGAACGACACGCGCTTTCCGAAGACGCTGACCGTGAACGACTTCTACCACGGCCTGCCCGGGGATCCGACGGCGCGCGGCAACATCCAGATGCTCGGCAAGATCCGCGAGCCGATGATCCGGTCCCCCTGCCGCGCCTGCCGCGACCGCTGGGCGCCTGGATCGCGGCGCACAGCACCGACGTGCTCGTCATGTCCGAGGACCCGCCGGTCTGGGACAACCGCGTCAGACCGATCGGCGCGGAGGGAGTCGAGGTTGCCTGGCGGCCCGCCGACCTAGCCGCGCATGACCGCTTCGTGCGGCATGTGAAGGGCCTGCTGCTCCGGGCCGGGCACCCGGTCGTGCTGCGCCACGGCTTCGGCATCGACAGCCCCTCGCATCAATGCGGCACGGTGCGGATGGGGTCGGATCCCGCCAGCTCGGCGCTGGACCCGTTCTGCCGGGCCTGGGACCATCCCAATCCGCATGTGGTGGACGCGGGCTTCTTCCCCTCATCCGCCGCGCTCAATCCCGCGCTGACCGTGGCCGCCCAGGCGCCGCGGGTCGGTGCCCATCTCGCGGCGGAGCCCCTCGGCGCCGCCGCCTGATCCCACCCAGGACCCCCATAGGAGGAGACTGCCCCGATGCCCCACGATTTCCTTCAGCCGCTCACCGGCTCCTTCGCGATGCCCGCGGGCGAGAACCCGACCGTCGCCATGGTCGAAGCGGCCTATCGCCACCACGGCCTGCCTTGGCGCTACATCAACTGCGAGGTCGCGCCGGCCGATCTCGGCGCGGCGGTGGCCGGGGCGCGGGCCATGGGCTGGCGCGGCTTCAACTGCTCGATCCCGCACAAGGTGGCGGTGATCGCGCATCTCGACGGGCTCGGCGAGTCCGCCGCGATCATCGGGGCGGTCAACACCATCGTCCGGCGCGGCGACCGGCTCATCGGCGAGAACACCGACGGCCAGGGCTTCGTGAGGGCCCTGAGCGAGGTCGTCGCCCCCACAGGCAAGCGCGTCGTCCTCTTCGGGGCGGGCGGTGCCGCGCGGGCGGTGGCGGTGGAGCTCGCGCTCGCCGGCGCCGCCCGGATCGCGGTCGTCAACCGCGGGCGCGCCCGCGGCGAGGAGGTCGCCGCCCTGATCGCGGACCGAACCCCGGCCGAAGCCGTTTACCTCCCGTGGGAAGGAACCTTCCGTATCCCCGAGGAGACGGACATCGTGGTCAACGCCACCTCGATCGGCCTCTATCCGAACGTGGAGCAGACGCTCGACCTCGACCTCGACACCTTGCGGCCGTCGATGGTGGTGGCGGACGGCATCCACAACCCGCCGCGGACCCGCCTTCTCGCGGCCGCCCAGGCGAAGGGTTGCCGCACCGCCGACGGGCTCGGGATGCTGGTGAACCAGGGCGTGATCGGCATCAAGCTCTGGACCGGGGTCGACGTCGATGCCGGCGTGATGCGCAAGGCGTTGCTCGATCTGGGCTTGTAGGGGGCCTCGCCGCGAGCGGTTTGTGGTGCCCGGCGCCGCCGATCCTCGGGGGAGGCGGACGCTGCTCCGACGGCTCATGCGCGTCCCGCGTTCCGTGGGGTGCCCTGCGTAAGGACCCCTCCCTGGCGTAGCTGGAGCGCCCACGACGCCCCCTTTGGTCCGGGAACTGGAGTCGGGCGAACGGTGCGGGGCCTGCCCAGAGATCATCGAGCGTGGTGGCCTTCACCCAGATCAGGTCGTCATCCGACATAGCCGACCTCGATATAGTCCATCACGCCGACGCCTTCCAGGGCATGTGTCCGCATCAGGAGATCCTGCTGGCCGACGGGAAGATCGACTTCGAGGAAGGCACGATCACCTGCCCGGCCCACGAATGGGAGTTCAGCATGGAGACCGGCCGCGGCATCAACCCCGCCGGCTGCCGGCTGTTCCGGTACGAGATAAAGCTCGAGGGCGACGACGTGCTGCTCGCCGGACCCATCGCGTCACCCTGCGCCGCCTATCGCGAGATCGCCCCGAACGACGACCTCCCGGTCGCCGTGCGCTCCTCCGCCACCGCCGAGGATCTGCCCGACGCCAGCTTCGCCGGCCAGCAGGACACCTATCTCTGGGTGGTGGGCGCCGACGAGGTGATCGACCGGGTGCGCGCCTGCTGGGCGAGCCTCTTCACCGCGCGCCATCAACTACCGCCGGGACCACCGGCTGGGCCAGATCGACGTCCTGATGTCGGTCGGGGAGCAGGAGATGGTCGACGCGCGGACGGCGGGCGTCGCGATGACGCTCGATCCGATCAACGACAACCGCACCAAGATCGTGATCGACGCCGCCTGGGGTCTCGGGGAGGGCGCGGTCTCGGGCGAAATCACCCCGGACAATTTCGCCATCGAGAAGGTGATGATGCAGATTCAGAAGCGGCGCATCTCGGACAAAGACCACGAGACCGTGGCCGACCGTGTCGCGCGCCGGACTGTGGATCGGGTGGTGGAGCCCGAACGCCGGACCCTGCCGAGCCTGACCGACGACGAGGTGATCGCCGTCGCCCAACTGGCGCGGGGGCTCGAGAAGGCCTGCGGCTGCCCGCAGGACGTGGAATGGGCCATCGACCGACAGGGTCGCCTGATGGCGCTTCAGTCCCGGAGTCAGAAGAATGCCGAGCCACGCGCCTTCACCATGGGCATCGAGGGCGTGCTGGGAACGCTGCTCGCGCCCCTTCAGGCCAAGAGCTGACGCCAAGAACCGACGCGAGCCAAAAACCGAAAAAAAGCCTCTCGGGGAGGAGAGATTTCATGACCGTACGATCCGGTTCTCCGAGTGCCTATGACCTGAATGCTCCCGCTGGCGCCGAGGACTCGCGTGACCTCTATCCCTACTACGTCTTGTTCCAGGACAACCGCCGCGCCGAGGAGGACGGCAAGTTCTGGGTCTGCGACAGCCAGCACTGGCCGAACCCGTTCAGGCGCGGAGCGGGTGCTGGTGGTCGGCGGCGGCTTCATCGGGCTCGAGACCGCGGTCGCGCTGGCCGCGACCGGAAAGCGGGTGACGGTGCTGGAAGCCGCGCCGCGGGTCCTCGCCCGGGTCGCCGCGCCCGAAACCTCGGCCCGGGTCGAGGAGCGGCTGCGGGATCTCGGCATCGACCTGCGCACCGGTTGGCAGGGCCGCGGCTGGCGGCGCGCAGGCGATCGAGCCATCGCGGCGCTGGGCGCGGCGGGCGAGGTCCCTTGCGACCTCGTCCTCGCATCGGCGCCGAGGCGGACATCGCCCTCGCCCGCGCCGCCGGCATCGCCTGTGGGCGCGGCATCCTGACCGACGCGTGCCTCCGGACCGGCGCGCCCCATGTCTGGGCCATCGGCGACGCGGCCGAGACGCCGCACTGGCAGACGGACGGCGCGCCGCTCCGGCTCGAGAGCGTGCAGAACGCGACGGATCAGGCCCGCCATCTGGCGCGGCCGCTGGCGAAGGGCGGCGACGCGCCGTTCCGCACCGTGCCGTGGTTCTGGTCCGACATCGGGCCGCTGAAGCTGCGGATCGCGGGCCTCGCCGAAGGCGCCGACCGCCGCCTCGTCCGCGCAGAGGAGGGCCGCCTCGCCGTCTTCCATTTCCGGGACGGCCGGCTGGTAGCGGTCGAGACGCTGAACAGCCCCGCCGATCACATGCTCGCCCGCCAGCTGCTCGACGCCGGACGAACGCCGCCCGACGCCGTGTTGCTGGAAGGACCGGCCGCGACAAAGGCCTGGGCCGCCGCGCTCGCGGCCTAATCGCCGAAGCCGCGGCGGTAATCCTGCGGCGATCGGCCGACCCGGCGGCGGAAGACGCGGCTGAAATAGGACGGATCGGCGAAGCCAAGCTGCCAGGCGACCTGCTGCACCGGCATCCGCGTGTAGACGAGCAGCCGGCAGGCCTCGTGTACCAGTTGCGCCTCGACATAGGCGCTGGCCGACAGGCCGACGGTGGCGTGGCAGATACGGTTCAGGTGGCGCACCGAGACCGCCAGCTCCGCCGCGAAACGCTCGAGCGGCCAGTGATCGCGCAGATGCTCGCACACCAGCCCCTCGAAGCGGGCGAAACGCGGATCGCCCGCGCGTTCCGATCCGAGGGAGACGGTCGCGAGCAAGGCACAGAGGATCAACGTCACCTCGGCCCGCAGCTCGAGCTCCCGGAACGGCCCGCCCTGCGACAGGCGCCGCATCAACGCCTCGAAGCGCGCGGCGCTTCCCTCCGGCACGCCGCAGACCAGCACGTGTGCGATGCCGGGTCCAATTCGGCTGTCCGTCCCGAAGATGGCCGGATGGTCCCGGACGGGTAGCGTCAACACATAGCCTTCGGTCCCGGCGGAAAACGAGAAGCCGTGAACCGTGCCGGGCGGAAGGTTGAGCGCGACGGGCGTCGGCGGATGGAGGGTGCGCCCGTCGACCTGGAAAGTGATCTCGCCGGCGATCAGCAGAAAGACCTGATGCAAATGCGGGTGACGGTGTGGCGCGATCGTCCAGTCCAACCCCGCCGCGCGGTCGATGATCCGCTCGACGTGCAAGAGGTCGGGGAAGGGGGTGTCCTCGCCGTAGAGCTGCCAGACGGGGATGGGTGTCTTCTCTGCCATGTCCTGAAAGTACCATGATCCGCCCGGCCCAGCCATTCCTCGGCCGAGGCGGACTCCCTAATGTCGCGCCAACATCTTGGGGAGGAACACCATGGATACCGAAGTTGCCATCATCGGCGGCGGGCCTTCCGGCCTGCTCCTGTCGCAGACCCTGAACCGGGCCGGGATCTCGACCGTCATCCTGGAGCGCGGCGGCCGCGAGCACGTCCTCTCGCGCATCCGCGCCGGCATCCTCGAATGGAGAACGGTCGAGATGCTGCGCGAGGCGGGCGTCGGCGCCCGGATGGACGCCGAGGGATTCCCTCACAATGGCACCTTCATCACCGACGCCGAACTGACGGTGCGGATCGACTTCAGGGCCCTGACCGGAAAGCAGGTCATGATATACGGCCAGACCGAGGTGACGCGCGACCTCTATGACGCGCAGGACGCCATGGGCACGACCATCGTCCACGGCGTCGAGAACGTGTCGATCCACGGCCTGGACGGGCCGCGCGCGCGCGTCGAATACATCCTCGGCGGTGAGCGCCACGTGCTGACCTGCGCCTACGTCGCGGGTTGCGACGGGTTTCACGGCGTCAGCCGCAAGACGATACCCGAGGCGAAGCGCCGCGAGTTCGAGCGGGTCTATCCCTTCGGCTGGCTCGGCCTCCTGTCACGCACGCCGCCGGTCAGCGACGAACTCATCTACGCGAGCTCGCCCCACGGCTTCGCCCTCGCCTCGATGCGCAACGAGAACCTCGTTCGCTGCTACCTGCAGGTGCCGCTGTCGGACAGCGTCGAGGACTGGTCCGACAACCGCTTCTGGACCGAGTTCCGCCGCCGCCTCCCCGCCGAAGCGGCGGAGCGGCTCGTCACCGGCCCGTCGATCGAGAAATCCATCGCCCCCTTGCGCAGCTTTGTCTCCGAACCCTTGCGCTGGGGCCGGCTTTTTCTCGTCGGCGACGCGGCGCACATCGTGCCGCCGACCGGGGCGAAGGGCCTGAACCTGGCGGTCTCCGATGTCTTCTACCTGCGCGAGGCGCTGGTCGAGGCCCTGAAGGGCGGGACCACCGCGGGGATCGACGGCTACTCCGAGCGCGCCCTCCGCCGCGTCTGGAAGGCGATGCGCTTCTCCTGGCAGATGACCACCATGCTCCACAGCTTCGAGGGCGAGGACAATTTCGCCCCGCGGATGCGCGAGGCGACCCTCCTTCACCTCGCGGAGTCCGAAACCGCGCGTCGCGACCTCGCCGAAAACTACGTTGGCCTGCCGTTCTGAAGAACGCGCCGGTTCGCGACTCGCTGGCGCTGTGCGTGATGGTTCAGCAAAGTTTGGACGAGGTATGGGAAATGTGGAGCCCCGCCGATGCAGGTAAAATCGGGTACGACGAACGATCAATATGGTAGTTGGTTGATGATGCGAATGCCTGCGTATCGAAATAGTTACAGACCTGTTCCGCATCGTTTCGAAGGACGCGCACCAAAATGTTGGCGTAATTGCGCTCTCGTCGCAGGCGGCGGAACTGCTGGTCTGGGTCCCCACTGCTTGCGCATGGCGTATTGTCACCCTCGCTCGCTGGCGGACGGACCGGCGGCGCGCGCTCGGACATCCCTCGGGGTCTGGCCGGTCCAGCGGCGGACGGCGCGGGTTAGGGAGGACTGTCCGGCATAGCCAAAGGCCTCCGCCATCGTCGCCAGCGCCGCGCTCGAGGCGGGGAGGGTTGCGAGAATGCTTTCGCGCCGGGCCTCGTCGAGGAGGTGCCGGACGCAGGTGCCCTCGATGGTCAGCCGCCGCTGGAGCGAGCGGGCGCTGATGCCCGCGCCCGCCGCGAGGCGCCCGATCGTGACCGGGGGATCGCTCGCCATCGAGCGGACCAGCAGGCGGAGGGACTGGCCGCACGAGAGATCGCCCCTCAGCACCGGCCAGTCCGGGGGCGGCGCGGCCGCGACGATGGGGTGGGGACCGGGCAGCGGCGCGTCGAGCACGTCCTCCGCGACCTCCACCTCGAGGACCGCGCCCGTCGCCGGGGCGAGAGCCGGGCCGAACCAGGGGCGGAGATGGTCGAGGCCGGCGACCGGATGCGGCTGGACGCGCACGTGGCGCGGCGCCGCCCCCGGCCGCCCGGTGGCGAGGCAGAGCGCCGTCACCAGCGCGGCGGTGAACTGCTGGGTCACGTGCATGAGGTCAGGGTCGAGGGCGATCGACCAGCCGGCGCGGATGCGGAGCCCGTCGGGGATCCGCGTGAAGGTGAGGAGTTCGTGGGTGCTGTAGCGCGGCAGCGCCGCCGCCGCGCGCCGCAGCGCGTCGCGCGGTGTCGCGGCGCCGAGGACGAATCCCCCGAAAACCCCGAGGTCGGACAGGCTCGACGGCCCGACGACGCGCGCGCCGATATCCGGTCCCTCCGAGGCGGCCATCGCCCGGAAGAAGGCGAAGACGCCGAGCAGGGGCACCGGACGCTCCGGCTCCGCCTCGCAGACGTAGCCGAGATCGACGGCGCGGAGGCGCGCCTCCACCGGCCGGCCGTTGTCGCGAAGCCAGCGGAGCATGGGGAACAGCGCCGCCGAGCGAATGAGCGGGATCGCGCGCGTCATGGCCCCCTCCCTCCGTGCCGCCGCATCCTGCGCGCATTTGTCCCGACGCGCCAGAAGCTTGCGCGCGGCCTGCGTGCCGTGTTTGCCGGCACGCAGGCCGGGCTTACCCTCGGGGGCCGCCCGAGCCTCATTCGGAGAAGACGAATGGCCTGCATCCCGAACAGCCTGTCCCGCAGCCTCGGCTCGACCGTCGGGCTTCCGGCGCTCCTCGCCGCCGCCGTCTGCCTGCTGGCGCTCCCCGCCGCTGCGCAGGTGGTGAGGGGCGAACCGGGCAGCCCGACCGCGACGACCACGCTCGGTCCCGGCCCGGTGCCGCCGCCGGCGCCCGCGTTCGGCGGCGTCATTCGCGAGAAGGCGTCGGAGTCGACGGCCTGGTGGCCGCCGCGGGTCGTGCCGCCGGCCAAGGCGCCGAACGTGCTCCTCATCATGACCGACGACCAGGGCTTCGGCGCGCCCTCCACCTTCGGCGGCGTGATCCCGACGCCGACGATGGACCGGATCGCCGAGATGGGCCTGCGCTACACCGACTTCCACTCGACGGCGATCTGCTCGTCGAGCCGGGCGGCGATCATCACCGGGAGGAACCACCATGTCGTCGGCTTCGGCGCGGTCGGCGAGGTCGCCACCGGCTTCCCCGGCTACGACTCGATCATCCGGCCGGAGGAGGGGACGATCGGCCGCATCCTCGAGGGCAACGGCTACGCCACCGCCTGGTTCGGCAAGGACCACAACGTGCCGTTCTTCCAGAACAGCCAGGCGGGACCGTTCGACCAGTGGCCGAACGGCCTCGGCTTCCAGTATTTCTACGGCTTCGTCGGCGGCGACGCGAGCCAGTGGCAGCCGAACCTCTTTCGCAACACCACGCCGATCTTCCCGTTCGAGGGCAACCCGGGCTGGAACCTCGAGACGGCGATGGCCGACGAGGCGATCCAGTACATCCGCCAGCTCCGCGAGCTTTCCCCCGACCAGCCCTGGTTCGTCTACTACGTCCCCGGCGCGACCCATGCGCCCCATCACCCGACGCCGGAATGGATCCGCAAGATCAGCGACATGCACCTGTTCGACGAAGGGTGGAACAAGGTGCGGGAGCGGATCTTCGCCAACCAGAAGCGGCTCGGCATCATGCCGGAGAACGCCGTCCTGACCGACTGGCCGGACAGCCTGCCGAAATGGGACAGCCTCGACGAGGCGTCTAAGAAGCTCTTCATCCGCCAGGCGGATGTCTATGGCGCCTATCTCGCCTATGCCGACAACGAGATCGGCCGGGTGGTGCAGGCGGTCGACGACATGGGCGAGCTCGACAATACCCTCGTCATCTACATCGGCGGCGACAACGGCGCCTCGGCCGAGGGGATGCTGAACGGCACGCCGAACGAGTTCACCACCTTCAACGGGGTCGCCGTGCCGGTGAAGGACCAGTTCCTGTGGTATCCGTTCTGGGGCTCGGACCGCACCTTCCCGCATTTCGCCGCGCCCTGGGCCTGGGCGATGGACACGCCGTTCCAATGGGTGAAGCAGGTCGCCTCGCATTATGGCGGCACGGCGCAGGGCGTCGCCATGGCCTGGCCCGGCCACATCACCGACGCGGGCGGCATAAGGCGGCAGTTCAGCCACATCATCGATATCGTGCCGACGATCCTCGACGCCACCGGCGTGAAGGCGCCGGCGACGATCGACGGCATCGCCCAGAGCCCGATCGAGGGCACCAGCATGGCCTACACCTGGGACAAGGCCGCCGCCGACGTGCCGACGCGGCACACGACCCAGTATTTCGAGATGCTCGGCAACCGCGCGATCTACCACGACGGCTGGGTCGCCGCGACGACGCCGGTGACGATCCCCTGGGAGCTCAGCACCACGCCGCCGCCGGACGTGATCTCCGGCTACGGCTGGGAGCTCTACAATGTCGCGGAGGACCCGACCCAGTCGAACGACCTCGCGAAGCAGATGCCGGACAAGGTCGCCGAACTGCAGAAGGTGTTCTACGACGAGGCGGCGAAGCATGACGTCCTGCCGCTCGACAATTCGACGCTGGCGCGCTGGAACACGCCGCGGCCGAGCCTGACCGCCGGGCGGACGGAATTCACCTATTCGGGCGAGATCCTGAACGTCCCCGGCAGCACCGCGCCGCGCATCCTCGACCGCTCGTATACCATCACCGCCGACGTCGAGGTGCCCGAGGGTGGCGGCGAGGGCATGATCGTGACGCAGGGCGGTCGCTTCGGCGGCTACGGCCTGTTCCTGAGCAAGGGCGACCTCGGGTTCGATCGCGGGCGTGTGGTGTTCCTCTACAACCTCCTCGACCTGAAGCGGACGGTCTGGGAGGGGCCGTACCTGGAGCCCGGCAAGCATACCGTCTCCTTCGCCTTCGACCAGGACGGCGAGGGCCTTGGCAAGGGCGGAACCGGCGTCCTTTCGGTCGACGGCAAGGAAGTGGCGCGCAACACGCTCGAGCACACGACGCCGATCACCTTCCCCGAGGACGAGACCTTCGACGTCGGCGCCGACACCCGCACCGGGGTGGCGCTGCTCGACTACCGCTACGAACCGCCGTTCCGCTTCACCGGCAAGATCGACAGGCTGACGGTCGACCTGCGATGAGCGGCCACGCACCGGCGGCGCGCATCCTCGTCGCCGCCGCGATCGCCGAGGGTGTGACCGGCCTCGCGCTCGTGCTCGCGCCGGGGCTGGTCGTCCGCCTGCTGCTCGGCACCGACCTTTCCCCCGCGGCGGTCCCGGCCGCGCGGGTCGCGGGCATCGCGATCGCCGCGCTCGCCCTTGCCTGCTGGCCCGGCCCGCCGCGCGCGGGCATGCTCGCCTACGGCGCCGCGGTCGCCCTCTATCTCGCTGGACTGGGGGTGACCGGTACCGCGACGGGCCCGCTGCTCTGGCCGGCCGTCGCCGCGCACGTCGCCCTGACCTGCCTGCTCGCTTGGCGGCATGGCTGATCTCGGAGAGACAGGGCAGGGACCGGTCGGCGATCTTCGGGCGGGCTGACTTCCCCGGGGCGCCGAACATCAAGCCGTCGATCTGTCGCCAGATCCGGAGGTTCCGGGCGGTGGCGGCGAGGAGGAATTCGTCCCGGGCGAGGCCGAGGAGCCCGGCGCCCGGGAGGACCGTTGCTATGGGACTGGGCCGAACCCCGAGGGGTTCCGCCCAGTCCCTGCCTTCGGCGCATCCGGCCGCCGCCTCAGCGCGCGGCGCTCTCCGCCGCGAGTTGGATGGTGTCGGCGACCACCTTCGGCTGCGTCATGAAGACCGCGTGGCTGGCCGGGACCTCGGTGATGGTCGCGCCGATGCGGTTCGCCATGTGGAACAGCATCGCCTGGTCGAAGGCCTTGTCGTCGGTGGCGATGACCGCCCAACTCGGCTTGGTGCGCCACGCGGCGTTCTCAAGCTTCGTCGCAAAGGCCGACATGTTGATCGGCACCTGCGAGTCCCGCAGGAAGGCGGCGTCGGCGTCCGTGGTGTCGGCGGCGAAGCCGGCCTTGAACTTCTCAAGGTTCAAGATGCCATAGCCGTCCGGCTGGGTGTCGATGACGAACTCGGGCGACCCCTGGAAGCCTTCGTACTGCTGCGAGGTGGTCTCCCCGGCGTCGGGCGACAAGGCGGAGACGTAGACGAGGCCCGCCACATTCGGGTGGACGCCCGCCTCGGTGATGACCGTGCCGCCCCAGGAGTGGCCGACGAGGATGGTCGGCCCGTTCTGCAGGTCGAGCGCGCGCCGGGTCGCGGCGACGTCGTCGGCGAGCGAGGTCAGGGGGTTCTGGACGATGGTGACCCGGTAGCCGCGGGCGGTCAGCTCGTCATAGACGCCGCGCCAGCCGGAGCCGTCGGCGAAGGCGCCGTGCACCAGCACGACATTGCGGGCCGGCTCGGCGCTCGCGGCCGGCGCGATGCCGGCGAGCGCCATCGCCAGCAGGTTGCTCGCGAGGAAAAGGGAGAGCTGCTTCAGTTCCATGGTCTGGTCTCCTTCGGATTGGTCGCCCCTGGCGGCGACGTTTTGGACATTGGGGTTCCGGCCGGACACGCATGCGCGTGCCCGTCGCGGCCGGTGGTCGGGCCGTTGGGTGGGTCGGGCGGTCAGCCGTCCTTGTAGTAGGCGGCGTAGCCGTTCAGCGCCGGCGCGCCCCCGAGGTGGACGTAGAGGACCCGCGCGCCGTCGGGGAAGAAGCCCTTGCGCGTCAGGTCGATGAGGCCCTGCATCGATTTCCCCTCGTAGACCGGGTCGGTGATCATCGCCTCGGTGCGGGCGGCGAGGCGGATCGCGTCGTTGGTCTCGTCCGAGGGCACGCCGTACGCCGGATAGGCGTAGTCGGGGTTGATGACGATCTCGTCGTCGCGGATCGCCCGGCCGAGGCCGACCAGCCCGGCGGTGTCGTCGGCGATGCGGCGGACCTGGGCGCGGGTCTGTTCGAGCGTGCCCGAGGCGTCGATGCCGAGGACGCGGTCGGCGCGGTCCTGCGCGGCGAAGCCGACGATCATCCCGGCCTGGGTCGAGCCGGTGACGACGCAGACGACGATATGGTCGAAGGCGAAACCGAGGTCGGCTTCCTGCGCCGCCACCTCCTCGGCGAAGCCGACATAGCCGAGGCCGCCGAACTTGTGTACCGAGGCGCCGGCGGGGATCGGGTAGGGCCGGCCGCCGGCCTCCTCGACCGAGCGGATCGCCGACTCCCAGCTGGCGCGGATGCCGATGTCGAAGCCGTCCTCGACGAGGCGCGAGTCGGCGCCCATCAGCCGGGTCATCATGATGTTGCCGACCCGGTCGTAGACCGCGTCGTGGTGCGGCACCCACCTCTCCTGGACGACGACGCACTTCATGCCGATCTTCGCCGCGGTCGCCGCCACCATCCGCGTGTGGTTCGACTGGACGCCGCCGATCGAGACCAGCGTGTCGGCGCCCGAGGCGATGGCGTCGGGGACGATGTATTCGAGCTTGCGCAGCTTGTTGCCGCCCATGGCGAGGCCGGAGTTGCAGTCCTCGCGCTTGGCCCAGATCTCGACCTTGCCGCCGAGCGCCTCGGAGAGGCGCGGCAGGGGTTCGATCGGGGTCGGGCCGTAGGTGAGCGGGTAGCGGTCGAAGCGGTCGAGCAGGGACATCGGAACCTCCATCGGGATGCCGAGAAGCTACTCCGGACGCCGTGAAAGGTGCTCTCTAACTTCGACCTTGAATCTTTCGTTGAGCATCTCGGAATGATAAACTATCCGCCTTTCATCCCGAAAAATGAGCCGAAAATGGAAGATTCTT
>JBGAJI010000028.1:13928-33344 GCA_044225035.1 Amaricoccus sp.
CGAGCTCGCGACGCGGGTGAATGTCAGCGCCGCCACCTGCCACCGGCGGACGCAGCGGCTGTTCGAGGCGGGCCTCATCAGCGAGGTGCGGGCGGTGGTGGCGCCGGCGGCGGTCGGGCTAGGGGCGCTGGTGATGGTGGGCGTGGTGCTCGACCGCTCGACCCCCGAGAGCTTCGCGGCCTTCGAGGCGGCGGTGCTGGCGCTGAAGGAGGTGCTCGACTGCAACCTCGTGGCCGGCGACTTCGACTACCTGCTGAAGATCCGGGTGCGCGACATGGCCGACTTCAACAAGCTGCATGCGCAGAAGCTGATCGCGCTGCCGGGGGTGCGGCAGACCAGAACCTTCTTTGTCATGAAGGAAGTGAAGGACAACGCGCGGCTCCCGTTCTGAACTGAAGGGGTCAGACCCGGCTCATGCGGGGAATGGGCCGGCTGTCAGGCCGCCGATCTGACCGGCGGCCGGGCGTCGTCCTCGAACACGCGCTAACGCGGCTCGACCCTCGCAGCCCATTCCCGCGCCAGCGCGAGGAAGGCGCCGAAGCCGGCGGAGGGATTTCGCCGGCCGGGGTAGTAGAGAGGGAAACCCGGTCGCGGCGGGGTCCAGTCTTCGAGGAGGCGGACGAGGCGACCGCTCTCGATGTCCTCGATCACGTCCTGTTCGATGGCGAAGGCGATGCCGGTTCCGTCACGCACGGCGGCGCGGGTGATCGAGGCCTCGTCGGTCGTCAGGCGGCCCTCGGCGTCGACCAGCACGACCTGCCCGTTCTTCTCGAAGTGCCAGGGGAAGAGCGCCCCGTTCGGCAGGCGGACGCGGAGGCAATCCTCGGGCGCCAGATCCGCCGGGGACAGAGGCATCGGATGCGTTTCCAGCCAGGCCGGGGCGACGACGACGGCGTAGCGTTGCGGCTCGCCGAGGGCGAGGGCGATCATGTCGCGGGGAATGAGGTCAGCCGTGCGGATGCCGAGGTCGAAGCCATCGGCGATGATGTCGACGAGGCGGCCCTCGGTCACGAGGTCGACATGCATGTCCGGGTAGCGCCGCAGGAAGTCCAGCGCCAGCGGCACGACGGCCCTCGCGCCCGTGGGCGAGGCATTGATGCGGATGAGGCCCGATGGCGTGACCCGCCGCGACCGGACCTCCTCCATCGCGGTGGAGATCTCCGACAGCGCCGGGGCGACCCGCGCGACGAAGTGTCGTCCCGCATCGGTGAGCGAGACGCTGCGGGTGGTCCGGTTGAAGAGCCGGACGCCGAGCCCGCCCTCCAGCCTGCCGACCGTGTGGGACAAGGCGGTGGTCGACATCTCCAGATGAATCGCCGCCGCGCGGAATGATCCCAGGCGGGCGATCGCGAGGACGGCTTCGAGGCCCCTCAGACCAGCGTCACGCATTATCCCGATCCTGTCACCGACGGATGCCATCTTATCCCGATTATCGGGACGCCGGTCGAGGGCTAAGTTGTCAGCCAAACCAATGAGAGGATCGTCACCGTGAACCTTCCATCGTCGATCAGGACCTATTTCTCCGCCCGGGAGCAGGATGCCGAGGCCTTCGCCGCCGCCTTCGCGCCGGACGCCGTCGTCCACGACGAGGGCGGGTCTCATCGTGGGCCGGAGGAAATCACCCGTTGGTGGCGGTCCGCCAAGGCAAAGTACCGGCACACCGCAGAGCCGCTCGATGCGGAACTGACCGGCGGCAAGACACTGGTCCGGGCGCGGGTCAGCGGCGACTTTCCCGGCAGTCCCGCCGTGCTGACCTTCCGCTTCGGGCTGGCGGGCGACCGCATCACCGATCTGGAGATCTCCTGATGGAGGCCTTCCTGAACCTGACGGGCAAGCGCGCCCTGATCACCGGCGGGACGCTCGGGGCTGGCGCCGCGACCGTGGCGCTGTTCCGCGATCTGGGCGCCAACATCCTGACCACCGCGCGCAAGCGCCCCGAGACCCTTCCCGAAGACATTTTCGTCGCCGCCGACCTGACCACGCCTGCCGGATGCGAAGCGGTGGCCGCCGCCGTGAGGGCGCGGCTGGGCGGGCTCGATATCCTCGTCCATGTCCTGGGCGGCTCGTCCGCGCCGGGCGGAGGGTTCGCGGCGCTCGACGATGCGACCTGGCAGCGGGAGTTGAACCTCAACCTCCTGTCCGCCGTGCGGCTGGACCGGGCGCTGGCGCCGGCGATGGCCGCGCAGGGCAGCGGCGTGGTGATCCATGTCACCTCGATCCAGCGGGTGCTTCCGCTGCCGGATGCGACCACGGGCTATGCGGCGGCCAAGGCGGCGCTGTCGGCCTACAGCAAGAGCCTGTCGAAGGAGCTCTCGCCGAAGGGAGTTCGCGTGATGCGGGTCTCACCGGGCTGGATCGAGACGGAGTCCTCCATCCACCTCGCCTCGCGCCTGGCGGCGGAGGCCGGCACCGACCTCGAAGGCGGCAAGCGGATCATCATGCAGGCGCTTGGCGGCATCCCGATCGGGCGGCCGACGAGGCCGGACGAAATCGCCAACCTGATCGCCTTCCTCGCATCGGACCGTGCCGCGACCATCACCGGCAGCGAATACGTCATCGATGGAGGAACGGTGCCGGTGGTGTAGGCGGCGCGCGTGGAGGGCATTCCAATCGGAAGAGGCGCACCTTCCCGTCGCCGCCCTCGGGTCGATCCTATCCCGAAGCTCCCGAACGCCCGCACCCCGTAGGCGCGCCGCGGATGACCGCTAGAGCGATATCCAACCAGACGGGATCGTCTGGTGGTTAAGATATAGCGAAAAAACAATAATCTGGAGCGGACGGCCCGGCTCTGCCCGGACGGATTCCGCTCTGAGCTTTCGCGTCGCGAGCGCCTGGGTACGAACGACTGCTCTCCGCCCCTCCGAGGCGGCGCGAGCCGTGCGGATCGCCCCGGTCGGCGCCTGGGGGCCGAGGAAGACGTAGGCGAAGTCGTCGATCGGGGTCTTGCCGAGCTTGGCGGGAACGGAGAGCAGGCGCAGGAAGGCCCGACAGAGGAGGAACGGCAGCAGGATGCCGCCGGTCGGCGACGTTCTCGGCCGCGACAAGCAGCGTCTGGCCCGCCGCCGTCTCGAGATCGACGAGATCCCTCGGAACGGGCTGCGGGTCCCTCCGGGGAAAGCGCGCGTTCCAGGCGAAGAGCGGCGGCCCTGCCAGCAAGAGCCGCAGGACGGCAAGGATGACGCGCCGCCTCGGGCATGTCCGACCAGGGCTTCCCACGGGACGGACCCCTTCGGCGCGCCGCCGGTCACCCCGACGACCTATTTCACCGGCACGTTCGCCCGCTTCCGCAGCATGTAGGTGAACTGGTACTCGCCGTCCTCGAACGACCATTCCAGCGGTTTCTCGCGGCCGTTCCGCACCGTCTCGTCCGGGCCGAGCGCCGGCGCCTCCTGGAAGCGGGTGGCGTCGTTGGCGCTGGTGTCGTCCTCCTCCACCACCCTGAGCCCGGCGGTCCCGACGAAGCTGATCGTCGGCTTGCCCAGCCGGGGCGCCCAGGCCTTCTCATCCGAGGAATCGTCGCAATCGAACTCGACCTCGCCCGAGGAGGGCGCGCGGGTGTCGATCCCGTCGACGGTGAAGGTGGTGAAGATGTCGTCCGACCCGAACTCCGGATTGGTCTCGTCGATGCAGATGAGGTTCAGCACGTCGAGGAGTCGCAGGCTCGTGTCCATCCGCGCCGTCACCGGCACGTCCACGGCTGTCGGCGCCGCCTGCCGGATCACCAGGAAGCCGGTCGAGCCCTCGCCCATCAGGCTCTCGAAGGTCCGGCGCCCACCGTCCTCGACGACGCCGGGCTCGGGAATGCCGCTGCTGTTGGTGAAGTCCTCCAGCGTCGCCTTGAAGTTGCCGGGGTCGGGCAGCCCGTCCGCCACCAGCGTCACCGCCTGGTCGACGCCGCTGTCGGCGGTGCCGGTGACGTCGAAGGCGAACCAGGCCTCGTTCTGGAAGCCGAACGGGCTCGCGGCGTTGCTCAGCGTCGCGCCTTGCGCCTGTCCCGGCTGCAGGACGCAGGCCTCGGCCTTCGACGAGCAGGTGTTGCGCTTGATGAAGAGCCCGTAATCGCCGGTGAAGGTCCGGGTCTTGCCGGACACGCGGACATAGAACTCCTTCGGCAGGACATAGGTGTCGATGAAGAGGCTGCGGTCGGCGAGCACGATCGGCACCGTCGTCTTGTTGTAGGGCGAGATCGGCGTCGTCAGGTCCTCGGGCGCGTAGATGTCCATCCGCACGCCGGAACTGCTCGGCCCGATCAGGTAGGTCCCCGCGCCCTCCTTCTTGACGTGGAACCACTGCATCTGGCCCGGCCGCTTGATCGCGGTCTCGTCGACGCCGTCGATCTCGTCGATGAAGGTGAACTCCCGCGGCGGCTGGCCGGGGCCGGCGGGGGAAGGCTCCAGCTTCACCTCCAGCGCGATCCGCGGGCTGCAATGGAAGGTGCCGATGTTGAGGTCGGCATGGACCATGTAATGATCGCTCTCCAGATCCTGGAAGTCGGTCGGGATCGTCATGTGCTGCACGCACATCGGTCCTTCCAGATCGCCCTGCGTATAGGGCTCGGGGAAGCTCAGGATATAGTCGAGCCGTTCGTGGTCGTTCTGGTTGGTGATGCCGGGATAGAGCGGCGAGGTCGTCCGCGCCCAGGCGTCGTAGAGCGGCCGGGTGAAGAAGCTGCCGGACGTGTCGAAGACCTCGCGCCATTCGGCGAGGCCGGTGGTCAGCGGCGCCATGTTGAGGTCCCCCATCACCAGCACCCGCTCCCGCCGCTCGCGCTCGGCGTCGAGCGGGTCGAGGGTGGCGCGGACGAGCTTCTCGATCTGGGCGAACTGCGATTTCCGCGCGTCGGCATGGAACTCGTTGTCCTCGGGATAGTCGGCCTGCATGTGCGTGAGGACGACGTTGAAGATGCGCCCCGTCGGCAGGTAGTCGAGCCGCACCAGCGCCGCGCCCTTGGCCGCGAAACAGTCCGACCCGCCGCAATCCTCGAAGAGGGTGAAGGCGACTTCCGACGTCGAGGCTTCCAGCGTCTCCGTTGGGCCCGAGCCGTACCTGAAGTCGGCGTGCGGCAGCGGCTCGAAGCGGAACTTGCTGTTGGCGAACAGCATTAGCCCGCTGTCCTCGCCGTTGATCTTGCCGATCGGCGCGCCGCCGAAGATCGCGTCGACCACCGCCTGCGGCTGGCCGGTCAGGATGTCCTCCAGCGACTGCCCGCGGATCTGGATGAGGTCGGCGTCGATCTTGCGCACGAAGTTCGGATAGGCGCCGCGCAGCCGCCGGACGAGGATCGACTTCGCATCCTCGTCCCAGACCTCGTTCAGCGCGATGATGTCAAAGCGGTCGGGATTGGCGAGGATGGTATCGGCGAGATGGTTCGCCCATTTCTCGGTCTCGCCGTTGATCTGCAGCAGGCAGTCGGCGAAGTTCGGGTTGAAGCATTTGAAGAACGGCGACAGCAGGAAGGCGTTGTACGTCGCCACGCGCACGGATTCGTTGCGCTCCTGCGCATGCGATGCCACCGGCGGAAGCAGTCCTACGACGAGCAGGGCCCAGGCAATGATCCTCATTTGAATACGTCTCCACCATGGACGTCGCCGCGCCGCGGGCCGTCTATTGCTGATCAGTCGGGCGAAGGGCGAGCAATCCTCGCCGGTTCGGTTATGAAATCGCCGCCATGCTACTTCAGATCCGGTCCAGGCGCCACGCATATTCCCCGCTTGGAAGACGCGCCGCCCGCCGCCGACCCCACGGGGCGGACGGGCCGCCCCAGTAGCGGCGCCTCCACCCTTGTCGGCCACAGATCGCCCTCGTCCTTCTGATCGTGCTCCGCACGACCTGGGGGTGCGACCCGGTTACGGCGCCGGCGCCCCGGCGTCTTCTTGCGCGGCGGCATCGTCGCGGCCGCCGGCCTGCTCGGAGCGGTTTGAGCTATGGCCCGCGCGACGTCCGGGAACTGGGGAAGGCCAGATCGCCGAGATCGCCTCGACCCTCGCCGCCACCCTCGACCGCCCGCCTGAGCCGGAGGCGGGCCGCGTGACGCGTCGGTCGCCCTGACCGGAGCGAACGCGTGGACGCCTCGCCGCCCCGGCGCGCTCAAACAACGGGGCCGGGGGCTGCGCGTCAGCGGTTGGCGTAGATTTCGCGCAGGCGGGAAACGGCGGCTTCGGGGGTGAGTTCCTCGCTTTCGCCCGAACGGCGGGAGGTGAGCTCGACCTTGCCGGTGGCGAGGCCACGCGGGCCGACGGTGATCCGCCAGGGCAGGCCGATCAGGTCCATCGTCGCGAATTTCGCCCCGGCCCGCTCGTCGCGGTCATCATAGAGCGGGTCGATCCCGGCGGCGGTCAGCGCGGCGTAGAGGCTCTCGCAGGCGGCGTCGGTCGCCGCGTCGCCCTGACGCAGATTGACGAGGCCGGCGCCGAAGGGCGTGACACCCTCCGGCCAGATGATGCCGCGCTCGTCATGGTTCGCCTCGATCAGCGCGCCGACGAGGCGGCTGACGCCGATGCCGTGGCTGCCCATCTGCACCGGCACGCGCTCGCCGGCCTCGTTCACTACCACCGCCTTCATCGGCTCGGAATATTTCGTACCGAAGAAGAAGATCTGCCCGACCTCGATGCCGCGGCCCTCGATCCGCCGCTCCTCCGGCACCGCCGCGAACTCCGCCGCGTCGTGGCGCTCGTCGGTGCGGGCATAGGGCGCGGTCCAGGTGGCGACGATCTCCGACACGGCGGCGCGGTCGGCATAGTCGATCTCGCGGTCTCCGAGCGTCAGGTCCGTCACCGCGCGGTCGTAGAAGACGGCGCTCTCGCCGGTCGGCGCCAGCACCAGGAATTCGTGCGTATGGTCGCCGCCGATCGGCCCGCCGTCGGCGCGCATCGGGATCGCCTTCAGGCCCATCCGCTCGTAGGTGCGGATATAGCTGACCATGTGGCGGTTGTAGGCATGCAGCGCGTCCTCGACCGTCAGGTCGAAATTATAGCCGTCCTTCATCAGGAACTCGCGCCCCCGCATCACCCCGAACCGCGGCCGCGTCTCGTCGCGGAATTTCCACTGGATGTGGTAGAGCGTGAGCGGCAGGTCCTTGTAGGAGCCGACGGCGGAGCGGAAGATGTCGGTGATCAGCTCCTCGTTGGTCGGCCCGTAGAGCATGTCGCGGTCGTGGCGATCCTTGATCCGAAGCATCTCGGCGCCATAGTCGTCATATCGCCCGCTCTCGCGCCAGAGGTCGGCGGATTGCAGCGTCGGCATCAGGAGCGGAATATGTCCGGCGCGCTGCTGTTCCTCGTGCACGATCTGCTCGATCCGGCGCAGAACCTTGAAGCCGAGCGGCAGCCAGGAATAGATGCCGGCGCTCGCCTGGCGGATCATCCCGGCGCGCAGCATCAGGCGGTGGCTGGCGATCTGCGCCTCGGCGGGGGTCTCCCGCAGAACCGGCAGGAAATATCGGGTCAGGCGCATCGGGCTCACTCTTGTCGCGCGGCGGGAGGACCGAGGATTAGGCGAAGGCCCTCATCCGCGCAATCCCGCGCATCGGGGGGCGTGCTATGCGCTGTGGGAATTTCCGCGTTGCATTCGATGCGTGAAACTGTTTATTTGCATGCAGCGGAGGATAGGCGGGGACTCGGGAACCAAGCGCGGCGGGGAGCTTCGTCGGTTCAACCTGGGCCCATCAGAGATCGATCCAAGCTGGCCCAAGTCTGGGGGGAAAAATTAAAGCGGTCTGCGCAAGGCAGGCCGCTTTTCGTTTCACGGACACTCTGCCAATTCTGCGCGTGGCGAGCGGTCGCGCGCGTCGCCACTGGCACGTCGGCGAATGACGGTCGCCGGGCCGCCGTCGGCCTTAATCCCCGATCTCCATCGCATAAGCCGCGCCGAGGCGTTGGGCGAGGGCCTGGAGGCGGCGCTCGACGGCTTCGCCGGCGAAGGCCCGGGCCGGGCCGCGCAGGGTGAGGCGCAAGGCGCCGGCGTCGCGGTGGAGGGCGGTGTGCTCCAGCACCCCGACCGCCGATCCGGAGAGCATCGCGCCGAGGCGGAGGGCGCGCCCGAGGGAGATGGCGGCGTCGGCGCGTTCGGGCGAGAGCAGGGCGGCGTAGCGCGCCGTCTCGGCCGCGCCGGAGCCGCCGAGGCTCGCCTTGTAGCGGTTGAAGAGCGCGAGGCCGAGAAACACCCGCTCGGCATGGTCGATGCCGCCGATATTGGCCCGGGTCACCGATTCAAAGCAGAGTTCGGCGCGATAGTCCGGGTGGGCCCGCCAATTGACGTCGTGGAGGAGGCAGGCGGCCTGGACCAGCCGCGCCTCGGCGGCGGGCGCGTCGGAATAGAGCGGCGAAAGCCATTGGAAGAGCGCATCGCCGAAGCCGGGGCTGCGCGCCTGGCTCGCCTCGGTATGGCGGCACGCGTCGATCAGCGGGTCGAGGGCGCGCATCGCCTCGGGCATCTGGCGGTAGAGCAGGCCCTCGCGCAGGCCGTAGCCGGAGACGACGATGCCGGCGGGGGCGACGCGGCGGATGAGTTCGGCGAGCACGGCGCTCGCCAGCGGCACGAGGCGCAGGCGCGCGGCCGAGGTGCCGGGGACGCCGGAGAGCGCCTGCTGGTCCTGCGCCCGGATCCAGTCGAGCGTCTCGAGCAGGCGCGGCACCGGCGGCTGGTAGCCGTGCAGCACCTTGAGCGGATATCCCGTGCGCTCCATGTCGAGACGGGCGATCGCCCGCCAGGAGAGCCGCCGACGAGAAAGAGCCGGGGGGTGGCGACCGGCACCGCCTTGCACAGCGCCTTGACCGCCTTGCGGATGTATTTCACGCGTTCGGCCTCGGCGAGATTGACGAGCTTCAGCGGGCCGAGGGGCGAGGTCTCGCTGTCGGCGACGTCGCCGCCGGTGAGATGGGCGAGTTCCATCGAGGCGCCGCCCATGTCGCAGACGAGGCCTTCGGCGTCGGGCCAGCCGAGGAGCACACCCTTGGCCGCCAGCCGCGCTTCCTCGGAGCCGCCGGCGACATGGAGCCGCAGGCCGGTCTCGCGGAGGACGTCGTCGCAGAAATCAGGGCCATCGGCGGCGTCGCGGACCGCCGCCGTGGCGACGGCGACGAGGCCGGAAATCTCCATGCGGGTGGCGAGGGCGGCGAAGCGGCGCAGCGCCCGGAGCGCGCTCGCCCAGCCGTCGGGACTCAGGCGTCCGGTCTCGCCGAGCCCCGCGCCGAGGCCGCAGAGCACCTTTTCATTGTAGAAATAGGCCGGGCTGCGCTCCATCCCGTCGAAAACCACGAGGCGGACAGAGTTCGAGCCGACGTCGATGACCCCGATGCGCCGGCGCCCGGTGGCGGCGACGGTGGCGGCGACGGTGGCGGCGACGGGCCGCGCGAACTCCATTCCCGAGAGCCCCTGCGTTGTCACGCCGTCATTCCCCGTCTCCCTGGCCCCGCCCGGTACCCCGGGGATGTCGCATTTCGGAACCGGAGCCGTCAATCGCGGCGTTCGTCGGAGGACGGATCCGCGGTTACTCCTGGCTGTGGACGAGGCGGATGACGTCCTTGGCGCCGGCGCGGCCGCGGCCCGAAAGCGACGGGTTCTCCATGAAGAAACGGTGGCAGCTGAAGAGCTGGGCGCCGGGCTCCGCGTCGTGGCGGTGGTAGGTGCCGTCCGGCTGGGCGACCCAGCTCTGCGCCTGGTCGGCCATGTTGGCGGCCATCACCTGATAGATGATCTGGGCATGGACCGTCGGGTTGGTGATCTCGACCAGCGCCTCGATGCGGCGGTTGAGGTTGCGCTCCATCCAGTCGGCGGAACTGATATAGACCCGCGCCTTTTTCGAGGGCAGGCCGTGCCCATTGCCGAAGCAGACGATGCGGCTGTGCTCGAGAAAGCGTCCGATGATCGATTTCACCCGGATGTTCTCGCTCAGCCCCGCCACCCCGGCGCGCAGGCCGCAGATGCCGCGCACCACCATGTCGATGCGCACGCCGGCGCGGCTCGCCGCGTAGAGCGCGTCGATCACGTCCGGCTCGGTGATCGCGTTCACCTTGATCCAGACCTGGGCCGGGCGGCCGGCGCGCGCATGCTCGATCTCGGCCGCGAGGCCCTCGAGGATGCGGGGCTTGATCATGTGCGGGCTGATCGCGAGGTTTTCCAGCGTCTCGGGCTTCACGTAGCCCGTGACGTAGTTGAAGACCTTGGTCGCGTCGCGCCCCAGCGCCTTGTCGCAGGTGAAGAGGCTGAGGTCGGTATAGATGTTCGCGGTGCCGGGGTGATAGTTGCCGGTGCCGAAATGCGTGTAGGTGACGAGCTCGCCCGCCTCTCGCCGGACCACGGTCGAGATCTTGGCATGGGTCTTCCAGTCGATGAAGCCATACACCACCTGCGCCCCGGCCCGCTCCAGCCGGCGGCTCTGGCGGATATTGGCCGCTTCGTCGAAGCGCGCCTTGAGTTCGACGAGCGCGGTGACCGACTTGCCGTCCTCCGCCGCCTCGCACAGCGCGGCGACGATCGGGCTGTCGCGGCTGGTGCGGTAGAGCGTCTGCTTGATGGCGAGCACGTCCGGGTCGCGCGCCGCCTGCTGCAGGAAGCCGATGACGATGCCGAAGGACTCGTAAGGATGGTGCAGCAGCATGTCCTTCTGGCGGATCGCGGCGAAGATGTCGCCCTCGAAATCCTGCACCCGCTCCGGCACCCGGGGGGTAAACGGCGGCCAGAGCAGATCGGGGCGCGGCAGGCGGCAAAGCTCGGCGAGGTCGGAGAGACCGATGAGGCCGGGCAACTCGATCACCTCGTCCTCGACGACGCCGAGCGCGCCGACGATCATCTTGCGCAGGTCCTTCGGCGCGTCGGCGGTCATCGTCAGGCGGATCACCTCGCCCCGGCGCCGCCGCTTCAGCGCGGTCTCGAATTCGCGCACCAGATCCTCGGCCTCTTCCTCGACTTCGAGGTCGCTGTCGCGCAGCACGCGGAAGGCGCAATGGCCGAGCATCACATAGCCGGGGAAGAGCCGGTTGAGGAAGACTTCGAGCAGGGCCTCCAGCGGCAGCAGACGCGCCTGGCCGGCCGGGCCGTCGGTCAGGCGGACGAAGCGCGGCACCTGCGCCGGCACCGGCAGCAGCGCCTCGAGCCCCGTGTCGTCGGCGGTCCGCCGCAGCTTCAGCGCCATGGCGAAGCCGCCATTGGCGATGAAGGGGAAGGGATGCGCCGGGTCGATGGCGAGCGGCGACAGGATGGGGAACACCTGCTCGAAGAAGTGCTTCTCCATCACCTTGAGGTCGGCGCCCCGGAGTTCGCGCGGTCCGAGGATCTCGATTCCCTCGGTCCGCATGAGCCCGCCGAGCACGCCGAGGCATTCCTGTTGCCGCAGCATCAGGGCGCGGGCGTCGATATTGATCCGGCGCAGCTGCTCGCCAGGGCTGAGCCCGTCGGCGCTGGAGGAAGCGACGCCCTCGCGCACCATGCCGCGCAAACCGGCGACGCGGACGGAGTAGAATTCGTCGAGGTTGGATCCGGAGATCGACAGGAAGCGTACCCGTTCGAGCAGGGGGACGCTCGGGTTTTCCGCCTCCGACATCACGCGCCAGTTGAAGGCGAGCCAGCTGAGCTCGCGGTTGATGAAACGCTCCGGCCCGGTGGCGTCGCCTTCCGGCAGCGGCTGGCCGGCGGGCGGTTGCGATTTCAGGAAGTCGGCGTCGATGGCCGGTCGGGCTTCTTCGGTGGCGAGGGTTTCGAGCATGTCGGCGGTCTCCGGATCGGTCCGACTATGGCAGATTTCCGGGCAGTGGCAATTCGTTGCGCCCGGGAACTTGAGGTGATCGGAATTGGATCGGACCGCGCGCGACGTCGCAGCATTCCCTTCACGAGATCGACCCTCGGCGAGATCGTGACGGGCGTGCCCTGCCGGGCGTGTCCGTTTCCAACGGACGAGCCGGGCACTCCCGCCACGATTTAGAGCTCCCGGAGAAAACTGAACCCCTCGCGCCGCGCGGCCGCGCGCCCTGCCACTGCCAGGTCGGCAAGACGCGGGCGCGAGGACATCTCGAACGGCCGCGCAAGACGGGCGGATCGTTCAATGCGACCCGCCCGCCCAAGACCAACCTCACTCGGCGCCGCGCAGGATCTCGGCCGCCAGCATCCTTGTCACCGGCCGGCGGCGGGCGAGGCCGGCGCGGTCGAGCCGGGCGACCAAGGCATCGGCCGCCTCGAAGGAACGGTCCATGCGGGTCAGGAGATACTGGACGAGGTCGAGTTCGACGAGGATCTGCCGGTCGGCGAAGAGCTTGAGCAGGAGCGCGGCCAGGAGGTCGTCGTCCGGCGCCTCGAGCCGGGCCACCGGCGCGGCGCGCAGGCGGCTGGCGAGGTCGGGCAGGCGGATCGCCCAGCGAGCAGGGGGCTCGCGCCCGCTGACCATCAGAGCGCCGGCGGTCGCGAGGCGGTTCGCGACGTGAAAGAGCGCCTCCTCGGCGGCGGCGGCCCGGTCCGCCGACAAGTCGGCGAGGCGGTCCACATCCTCGACGGCCAGCGCGGCGTCGCCGGCGAGCGCGCCGATGTCGAGCGTTTCGAGCGCCTCCGCGGGCAGGATGCGCGCGCCCGAGCGCGCCGCCCAGACATGGGTGAGATGCGTCTTGCCCGCGCCGGCCGGCCCGGCGACGGCGAGCCGTCCGCCGGGCCAGGCCGGCCAGGTATCGACCAGCGCCAGCGCGAGCCGGTTGGCGGGCGAGACGAAGAAATCCGCCCGCCCGAGCGCCGGCCGGGTCGCGAGGTCGAAGACGAGCTGCCGGGGCTGCCCTGTGCTCACGGATCCGCCGGCGGCAGCTTGCCGCTATAGAGCGGGCTCGCGAGATATTGCTCGAAGGCGTAGCGGCTGAGCACGCCGAGCGCGGCGGCGACCGGCACCGCGATCAGGAGGCCGGCGAAGCCGAACATCGCGCCGAAGACAGAGAGGGCGAGGATCAGCAGCACCGGATGCAGCCCGACCGACTTGCCGACCAGATGCGGCGACAGGATATTGCCCTCGACGAACTGGCCGAAGCCGAAGATGCCGGCGGTGACGAAGATCCAGATCGGCTCCTCCCAGAAGGTGAAGAGCGCGATGCCGACCGAGAGCAGCAGGCCGACGGTCGAGCCGACGAAGGGAATGAAGGAGATGAGGCCCGCCACCATGCCGACGAGAAAGCCGTAGGGCAGGCCGATGACCATCAGCGCGACGGCGTAGAAGGCGCCGAGGATGACGCAGACCAGGAGTTGTCCCCGGACGAAGCCCGCCATCACCGCGTCGATCTCGCGCATCAGGCGGCGGACGGTCGGCGCGTGCTCGCGCGGCAGCGCGCCGTTGACCTTGGCCACGATCTTGTCCCAGTCGAGCAGCAGGTAGAAGGCCACCACCGGCGTCACGAACAGCACGACGACGAAATTGATCACCTGCAGGCCGGAGGAGAGCAACTGGTTCATCACCGTCATGCCGCCCTCGCGCAGCATGGATTCGGCCGAGGCGAGGCCTCGGCGGGTGATCGAATCGTCATTGAAGAGATCGGGGAAGCGCGTGGCCAGCACCGTCGTCAGCTGCGCGACATAGTCCGGCATCGCCGCCGCCAGCGCCTGGGCCTGCGAAACGAGCGCGGGGACGGCGAAGAGCATGACGAGGGCGAAGGCGAGGATCGCGGCGAAGGCGATCAGCACGGTCGCGGTGGCGCGGCCCATCCCGAGCCGCTCCAGCCGGTCGGCCAGCGGATCGAGGATATAGGCGAGCGCCGCCCCGGCGATGAACGGCAGGAGCGCGCCGCCGAGCAGCCACATGATGAGCAGCACCAGCGCGAAGCCGATGCCCCAGAATCGCCATTGCCGCCGCGCGCTGAGCGCCATCCGCCTGCTCCGTGACCTTGGGGCGACATCCGATCGGACGGGCGCGGCCGATGACCGAGATATCGCGACGGTTGAGACATCTAGAGCGGACGCGCCGACGCGGCCAGATGGAACGCCGCCGCCGCCGACCCCGGGCGGCGGGGATCAGGCGAATTGTTCGCGGATCAGCCGCTCCTCAAGTCCGTGGCCGGGGTCGAAGAGGATGCGGTGGGTGATGTCGGCGGCGCATTCGATCTCGATGAGCACCGCGTCGCGCACCTCGAACGAATCGGCGACGGCGGAGACCGGCCGCTTCTCGGCCTCGCGCACCTCGAAGAAGATGCGCGCGCGCTTCGGCAGCAGCGCGCCGCGCCAGCGCCGGGGGCGGAAGGCGGACATCGGGGTGAGGGCGAGGATGTCGGCGCCGATCGGGAGGATCGGTCCATGCGCGGAGTAATTGTAGGCGGTGGAGCCGGCGGGGGTGGCGACCAGCGCGCCGTCGCAGACGAGCTCTGCCATCCGCTCGCGGCCGTCGATCAGGATGCGGAGCTTCGCCGCCTGCGGGCCGGCGCGCAGCATCGAGACCTCGTTGATCGCCAGCGCCTCGATCACCTGACCCTCGGCGGTGGTCGCCCGCATGCGCAGCGGATTGATCGCCGCCGCCTCGGCCGCCGCCAGCCGCGGTTCGAGATTCTGTTCGGAATAGCGGTTCATCAGGAAGCCGACGGTGCCGCGGTTCATGCCATAGACCGGCAGACCGGTGGGGTTGCTGTGCAGGGTGGTCAGCATCAGCCCGTCGCCGCCGAGGGCGACGATCACGTCCGCCGCCTCGACCGGCGCCTGTCCGTACCTCGCGATCAGCCGGTCCAGCGAGTTCCGCGCCAGATCGACCGAACTGGCGCGGAAGTGAATGCGCTCGAATGCCAAGAGATGTCTTCCCGCGCTGCCACCGGACGCGCACTCTCGCGCGGACCGCGTCGGGTGACAAGGTTTTCCGCCGCGAGGGGCGGGCGACGGCGTTGGCCGCGGCGCTCACCCGGGACGGGGGCGTAAGAAAGTTGCGCGACGTTTTGCCAGTTTCACGATAGGACCATTCGCGCTATCAGGGCGGCGTCCCCGTATTCCCGCCCCGACAAGGAGGCCGACCGTGAAAGACATTCTTCCCGAGACCGGATTCTTCACCGAGACCTTGTCCGACCGCGATCCCGAGATCTTCGGCGCCATCGGCGATGAACTCACGCGCCAGCGCGACGAGATCGAGCTGATCGCCTCGGAGAACATCGTCAGCCGGGCGGTGCTGGAGGCGCAGGGCTCGGTGATGACCAACAAATACGCCGAAGGCTATCCCGGCAAGCGCTACTACGGCGGCTGCCAGTTCGTCGACGTGGCCGAGACGCTGGCGATCGAGCGGGCGAAGCGGCTGTTCGGCGCGGGTTTCGCCAATGTGCAGGCCAATTCCGGCAGCCAGGCGAACCAGTCGGTATTCCTTGCCCTGTTGAAGCCCGGCGACACGTTCCTCGCCATGGATCTCGCCTCGGGCGGGCATCTGACGCATGGCGCGAAGCCGAACATGTCGGGCAAGTGGTTCAACGCCGTGCATTATGGCGTGCGGCGGCAGGACAGCCAGCTCGACTACGAGCAGATGGCCGCGCTCGCGCGGGAGCACAAGCCGAAGCTGATCATCGCCGGCGGCTCGGCGATCCCGCGCCAGATCGATTTCGCCCGGTTCCGCGCCGTGGCCGACGAGATCGGCGCCTATCTGATGGTCGATATGGCGCATTTCGCCGGGCTGGTCGCCGGCGGCCTGCATCCCAATCCGATCGAGCACGCGCATGTCGTCACCTCGACCACCCACAAGACGCTGCGCGGTCCGCGGGGCGGCCTCGTGCTGACCAATGACGAGGCGATCGCCAAGAAGATCAATTCGGCGATCTTCCCCGGCCTGCAGGGCGGACCGCTGATGCATGTGATCGCCGGCAAGGCCGTGGCCTTCGGCGAGGCTTTGCGGCCCGATTTCGCGGATTACGCCGCCGCCGTGGTGGAGAATGCGAAGGTCCTGGCCGAGACGCTGATGAAAGGCGGGATCGACATCGTCACCGGCGGCACCGACACCCATCTGATGCTGGTCGACCTCCGGCCGAAGGGGGTGACCGGGGCGGAGACCGAGAAGGCGCTCGGGCGGGCGCATATCACCTGCAACAAGAACGGCATCCCGTTCGATCCGCAGCCGCCGACGGTGACCTCGGGCGTGCGGCTCGGCTCGCCGGCGGGGACGACGCGCGGCTTCGGCGCGGCGGAGTTCCGCGAGATCGGCGAACTGATCGTCGAGGTGGTGGACGGGCTGGCGGCGAACGGGGCCGACGGCAACGCGGCGGTCGAGGCGGGGGTGAAGGCGCGCGTCCAGGCGCTCTGCGACCGCTTCCCGCTCTATCCCGGGCTCTGAGCTCCCGCGGGCTTTGCCCTTGGGCCGGGGGGCTCCCGCGGGGCCGGCCCTTGGGCCCGGCGGCCGCTCCGCGGCCGCGGAAGGAGCGGCCTGTTGGCCGCGAGTCTTTTTTCTCCCCGCCTGTTGGCGGGGCCCTTCGTCCTGCCCGATAGGAATTCTTCCTATATGAAACTGGGAGAAGCGAGCGGCGCGCGAAGCTCGTAGGGCTTCCGGCGCACTGGAGGGCTGAACGCCGGGTCAGCTTCGGGTGGCGCGGGGGGCGCTAACCCATGGCGCGGATTTCGCTGCGCGATGCTGGACAGGGGCCGATTGGCCGCGCAGGATCGGCGGCAAGAAAAAGCACGGAAATCGGCGCCGGGGAGGGTTGATGCGGGACTGGGCGGTGCTGGCTTTGTCGCTCGCCTATCTCGTGGCGCTGTTCGCCATCGCCTGGGCCGGCGATCGGCGGGCGCGGGTCGCCGCGCCGGCGCGGGCGCCCGTCACCTATGCGCTCAGCATCGCGGTCTATTGCAGTTCCTGGACGCTCTATGGCGCGGTGGGCGCGGCCAGCACCGACGGCTTCGACTATTTCGCCATCTATGTCGGGCCGATCCTGGTCATGGCCCTCGGCTGGCGGCTGATCCAGCGCATGGCGCGGGTGGCGCGCGCCGAGAACGTCGTCTCGATCGCCGATTTCATCTCGGCGCGCTATGGCAAGAGCCGGTCGCTCGCCGCGCTGGTCACCCTGACGGCGATGGTCGGGCTGATGCCCTATTTCGCGCTGCAGCTGAAGGCGATCACCATCAGTTTCGAGGCGCTGACCGGATCGGGGGGCGGCGGGCTGCCCGGCGGCACCACCTTGCTCGTCGCGGTGGCGATGGCCGCCTTCGCGGTGCTGTTCGGCGTGCGCAGCGTCGATGCCAGCGAGCATCATCCCGGACTGATGCTCGCCATCGCCACGGAATCGGTGGTGAAGCTGGTCGCCGCCGTGCTGGTCGGCGGCGCCATCGCCTTCCTGGCGCTCGGCGGGTCGGGGGTGGTCGAGGCGGCGCTGGCCGATCCCCGGATCGCGCCGGTCATCGCCTTCGACGCGGGCGACCCGGTCTGGTGGGGCACCTGCCTGCTCTCGGCGCTCGCCTTCCTCTGCCTGCCGCGCCAGTTCCATGTCGCGGTGGTGGAGAATGTCCATCTCGACGACGTGCGCGCGGCGGCCTGGTCTTTCCCGGCCTATCTCGTCGCGATCAATTTCTTCGTCATGCCGGTGGCGATCGTCGGACTGCTGCTGTTTCCGGGGGGCGAAACCCAGCCGGACAGCTTTCTCGTCGCGATACCGCTCGCCATGGACCTGCCCTGGCTCGCGCTCGTCGCCTTCATCGGCGGGCTGTCGGCGGCCACCGGCATGATCATCGTCTCGACCCTGGCGCTCGGCACCATGCTCTGCAACGACGTGATCATCCCGTCGCTGTCGGCGTTCCCGGGCCCGCGGCGGCGCTGGGAGGCCAATCCGGCCGCCGTGGTGCTGCTGGCCCGGCGGCTGACGGTGATCGGGATCATCGCGCTCGCCTATCTCTGCTATCTCGCGATCGGCCCGGCCTTTCCGCTGGCGCGGATCGGGCTCATGTCTTTCGCGGCCGTCGCGCAATTCGCGCCGGCGCTGCTCGGCGGCATGTTCTGGCGCCGCGCGACGCGGGCCGGCGCCTTCGCCGGCATCGGCGCCGGCTTTCTCGGCTGGACCTGCGCGGTCGCGGTGCCGGCCTTCATCGCCGCCGGATGGCTGCCCGCCGGCTGGGAGGTGGACGGTCCCTTCGGCATCGCCGCGCTCAATCCCCGCGCCTTCGGCGGCTGGCGGATCGATCCGCAGCTGAGCGGAATGCTCTGGAGCCTCGGGCCGAATCTCGCGCTGTTCCTGCTCGTCTCGCTCCTGACCCGTCCGGGGCGCGAGGAGCGGCTGCAGGCGGAGCGGTTCGTCGCGCCTCCGCCGCTGGCCGAGCGCGAGGGCGACGGCCGGGCCGCCTCGCTCGCCGACCTGCACGAGCTTGCCACGCGCTTCGTCGGGCGCGCGCGGGCCGACGAGACCTTCAACGCGCTCGCCCTGGCGCGGCATGGGCCGCTGGCCGGCGCCGAGGACCTGATGCTCGCGCGGTCGGATCCGGAGGCGGCGCGGGTGACCGAGCGGCTGCTGGCCGGGGCGATCGGCTCGGCCTCGGCGCGGGTGGTGGTGGCGAGCCTGTCCTCGGACCGGCGCTTTTCGAAATCCGACGCGCGCGGCCTGCTCGACGAGGCGTCGCGCGCCATCCTGAGCCGGCACGAGCTCCTCCGCGACACCCTGCAGAACGTGCGGCAGGGGATCTGCGCCTTCGACGAGGACATGCGCGTCACGCTCTGGAACCGGCGGTTCCTCGAGCTCATCGACCTGCCGCCCGACATGGTGCGGGTCGGCACCGGTCTCGACGAGATCGTCCGCTTCAACGAGGCGCGGCAGGAATACGGGCCGGAGGGCGAGTTCGAATCGCTGTTGTCGCGGCAGATCGATCCGGCGCATCGCGGCCAGCTGGACGTGTTCGAGCGGCGCCGGCCGGACGGCACCATGCTGGAGGTCGCCAGCAACCCCTTGCCGAGCGGCGGCTTCGTCGCTGTCTATACCGACGTCAGCGACCGCTACCGCGCCGCCGCCGAGCTGCGCGAGGCGAACGAGTCGCTGGAGCGGCGGATCGCCGAGCGGACCCATGCGCTGTCGGATGCCAAGGCCGAGGCGGAGCGGGCGAACCGCGGCAAGACCCGGTTCCTCGCCGCCGCCGGCCACGACCTGCTGCAGCCCTTGCAGGCCGCGCATCTCTTCCTGTCGGCGCTGGCCGAGCGGGTGAGCGATCCGGCGATCGGGCAGATCGACGCCTCGCTGCGCTCGGTCGGGCATCTGCTCGGCGAGCTCCTGGAAGTGTCGAAGCTCGACGGCGGGGTGACGACGCCGGAAGTCACCGATTTCCGCGTCTCCGACTTGTTGCGGCCGCTTGGCGAGGAATTCTCGGCGCTGGCCGGGCAGCACGGCCTCGGCTTTCGCGGCGTCGCCTCCTCGGCCTCGGTGCGCAGCGATCCGGCGATGCTGCGGCGGATCCTGCAGAATTTCCTCACCAACGCCGTGCGCTACACCGGCGCCGGGCGCGTTCTGATCGGCTGCCGGCGCCGGTCGG
>JBGAJI010000029.1:0-33905 GCA_044225035.1 Amaricoccus sp.
GTTCCGGCCGGTCGGGCAGGAGGTCGAGCGTCAGGCCCTCGCCCGCGCGCAAGGCGGGGCCGAGCGCATAGACGCCGCCGCCCTCGATGCCACGCGCGGTCAGCACGAACTCGCCCCGCGCCGTACGCCCGCCGGCCGACAGGGCGACCGGCTTGATCGCCGCGCCGAAATGCCGGGCCATGGCCGGCGACCAGTCGACGAGAAAGCCGCCGTTCGACGGCTCGAACGGCGCGAGCGCCACCCCGCGCGCCACGAGCAGCGGCGCCCAGGCGCCGTCCGATCCCAACCGGGACCACGAGGCGCCGCCGAGCGCCAGCACGGTGACCCGCGGCGCCAGGACGCGCGGCCCATCCGGCGTCTCGAACAGCGCGGCGCCGTCCATCCCCCAGCCGCCCCAGCGCCAGCGGGTCCGAATCTCGACGCCATCCGCCGTCAGCCGGGCCAGCCAGGCGCGCAGCAGCGGCGACGCCTTCATCGCCACGGGAAACACCCGGCCCGACGTGCCGGTGAAGACCTCCTGCCCGAGGCCGCGCGCCCAGTCCCGGACCTCGGCCGGACCGAACGCCGCGACGACCGGCGCCAGCCAGTCCGCCGGGCCATAGGCGCCCGCGAAGGCGGCCGCCGGCTCGTCCTTGGTGAGATTGAGGCCCGATTTGCCGGCCATCAACAGCTTGCGCCCGACCGAGGGCTTCGCCTCGGCCAGCAGGACCCGCGCGCCGGCCGCCGCCAGCGTCTCGGCGGCCATCAGCCCCGCCGGGCCGCCGCCGATGACCAGCGCCTCGACCGGCTCCGGCGCAGGAACGGCGGGACCCGGCTCCAGTTCAGTCGAGCCCGATCCGGGCGCGGATCGCCGGGTCGCGCAGCGACACTTCCTGACCGGCGAGATCCGCCGGCGCCTCGGCCGCGAGCCAGACCAGCGCGCGGGCCGGCGTTGTCACCGGCGCGTGCTGCGAGAAATCCATCTGGCTGACCGGATTGATGCCCGAGGCCTTGATCCGCCGCTGCATGTCCGTCGCCACCGTGCCCGGCGACAGGCTGAACACCCGGACGCCATGGCCCTTGTTCTCGAGATGCGCGCAGCGCGTCAGCATGTTCGAGGCGGCTTTCGAGGCGCAATAGGCGCTCCAGCCCTCCAGCGGATTATGCGCGGCGCCGGAGCCGATATTGATAACCACGCCGCCGCCGGCGGCCCGCATGATCGGCAGGGCGGCGCGCAGCCCGTGATAGACGCCCTTGAGGTTGATATCGATCGTCGCGCCCCAGGCATTCGGATCGGTCGAGGCCAGCGGCCCGATCGGCTCGATCACGGCGGCGTTGTTCACGAGGACATCGAGCGCGCCGAGGGTCTCGCGCGCATGGGTGAGCGCGGCCTGGACCTGCGAGAATTCCGCCACGTCGCAGGTCATCGCCTCGGCGCGGGCGCCCGACCGCCGCAGCCGGGTCGCGAGCTCGGTGATGCCCTCGGACCCGCGCGCGAGCAGCAACAGCCTCGCGCCCTCCGCCGCCATGGCCTCGGCGGTGGCGGCGCCGATCCCGCGGCCGGCGCCGGTGATGACGATGCTCTTGCCAGCCAGCAAGCCCATGATCGCTTCTCCCAACCAAAGGCCCCGGCGGGGCGCGTTTTTCCGCTTCGATGAAAGGCGGTCGCGGCGCGAAAGGCAAGGGTCAAGGCCGCGCTCTCCGGTTGTTTCGGGCCGGTTTCCGACCTAAGTAGCCGCATCAGCGGCCGCATGGAGACGCCCGGCATGACCTCGCTATCAACCCTGCCCATCGTTGCGCTTTATGTCGGCCTCAACGGCCTTGTCCTGATCTGGCTGACGGCGGCGGTGAGCCGGGTCCGCATGCGAACCAACGTCTGGATCGGCGACGGCGGGGTGGAGGATCTGACGCGGGTCATGCGCGGCCATGCGAATTTCACCGAGTTCGTGCCCTTCGGCCTGCTGATGCTGCTGATGATGGCGGTGCTGGGCCTGCCCTGGTATCTCGTCCATATCTTCGGCGCGACGCTGACCGTCGGCCGGGTGCTGCATGCCGCGCATTTCACCGGCGTCTATGACGCGCTGATCGCGCGGCAGATCGGCGCGATGCTGACCTTCCTCGCGATCACGCTCGGCAGCGTCGGGCTGATCTTCCACGCGCTGACGGCGATGGGGTGAGCATGGCTCGGGATCTCGAAGGGTTGGCCGGCGCGCTCATCGACGCGGCGCTGAAGGCGGGGGCGGAGGCGGCGGACGCCCTGGCGGTCGAGGGCGACAGCCTGTCGATCGAGGTGCGGGCCGGCGCGCTGGAACAGGCGGAGCGGGCCGAGGGCGTGGAGATCGGCCTGCGCGTGCTGCTCGGCAAGCGGCAGGCCTGCGTCTCGGCCAGCGACGTCCGGCCCGAGACGCTGACCGCGATGGCCGAGCGGGCGGTCGCCATGGCCCGCGAGGCGCCCGAGGATCCCTGGTGCGGCCTCGCCACGCCCGAACAGCTGGCGCGGAGCTGGGATATCGCCGCGCTCGATCTCACCGACCCGTCGGACATGCCTTCGGCGGCGGAGCTGCGCGAGGTGGCCCTGGTAGCGGAAGCGGCGGCGCTGGCCGTGCCCGGCGTGACCCGGGCCGAGGGCGCGGGCGCGAGCTGGCAGGCGAGCCGCTTTCATCTCGCCGCGAGCAACGGCTTTTCCGGCGGCTACGGGCGCACCGGCCATTCGATCCACGCGGTGGCGATCCATGGCGAGGGCCTCGCGATGGAGCAGGACCATTGCGTCGAGGGCCGGACGCATCGCGCCGACCTGCCCGGCCCCGAGGGCATCGGCCGCCGCGCGGGCGAGCGGGCGGTGGCGCGGGCCGGCGCGCGCAAGCCGCCGACCGGCGCCTTCCCCGTGATCTTCGACGAGCGGGTGGCCTCGTCGCTGATCGGCCATCTGACACAGGCCATCAACGGCGCGGCCGTCGCCCGGGGAGCGAGCTGGCTGAAGGACGCGCTCGGCGAGGCGGTGCTGCCGGACGGGATGGATCTCGTCGAGGATCCCTCGCGCCCGAGGATCAGCGGCTCGCGCCCCTTCGACGGCGAGGGGCTGCCGGCGTCGCGCCGGGTGATCGTCGAGGGCGGCGCGCTGCGCGGCTGGACGCTCGATCTCGCGACCGGGCGCAAGCTCGGCTTTCCGAGCACCGGCAATGCCAGCCGCGGCACCGATGGTCCGCCGGGGCCGGCGCTGGGCAACCTGACGCTGACCCCGGGCATCGTCTCGCGTGACGCGCTGATCGCCGACATCGGCACCGGCCTCGTCGTCACCTCGCTGATCGGCTCTTCCATCAACCCGACCACGGGCGACTATTCGCGCGGCGCCAGCGGCTTCTGGGTCGAGCGCGGCGAAATCACCGGCCCGGTGAACGAATGCACCATCGCCGGCAATCTGCGCGCCATGCTGCGCGGCCTCGTCGCCGCCAACGACGCGAGGCCGCATCTCAGCTGGGTCGTGCCGAGCCTGCTGGTCGAAGGTCTGGTCGTTGCCGGAGCCTGATCGGACGGCTGATCCGGCGGAGCATGGGCGCGCGGAGGATCTCGCGCTCCTGACCGACGCGGCGCGCATCGCCGGGGCGATCGCGCTGCGCCACTTCCGCCGCGGGGTCAAAAGCTGGGACAAGCCCGACGGCCACGGACCAGTGACCGAGGCCGATCTCGAGATCGACCGCGCGCTGCGCTCGGGGCTGATGGCGGCGCGCCCCGACTATGGCTGGTTGTCGGAGGAGAGCGCGGACGATCCGGCGCGCCTCGCCGCGCGGCGCGTCTTCATCCTCGATCCGATCGACGGCACGCGGGCCTTCATCGCCCGGGACAAGGCCTGGGCGCATTCGCTGGCCGTGGTCGAGGACGGACGGCCGATCGCCGGCGTGGTCTATCTGCCGATGCTGGATCGCGTCTATTCCGCGGCGCTGGGCGGCGGCGCCGCGATGAACGGCGCCGCGATCGCGGCCAGCGGCCGGTTCGAGCCCGATGGCGCGACGGTGCTGGCGACGGCGCCGGCGATGAACCCTTCCTGGTGGCCGGGCGGGGTGCCGGCGCTCGAGCGGCATTTCCGGACCTCGCTCGCCTACCGGCTCTGCCTCGTCGCCGAGGGCCGGTTCGATGCCATGCTGACCTTCCGCGACACCTGGGAATGGGATGTCGCGGCCGGGGACCTCATCGCCCGCGAGGCCGGCGCCGCGGTGACGACGCGCTCGGGCGAGGCCACGCGCTACAACGCCGATCCGCCGCGGCTGTCCGGCCTCGTCGCCGGCGCCCCCGCGCTGCAAGCCGCGCTGGTCGGGCGCATCCGCGCCGGGGCGGCGCCGGCCTGAAAAGGCGGCCGTCCGCCGTCTTCGCGCGCGCGGCATTGATTTCGCCGGCGCCGCGGATAAGCTGCCTCGACCGTCAGGATCAGGAGACCCCATGCCCCAATTGCTGCACCTCGTCTTCGGTGGAGAGCTGACGGACCCGCAGGGCACCGAGTTCAAGAACATCGACCATATCGACATCGTCGGCATGTTCCCGAGCTATGCGACCGCCTATACCGCCTGGAAGGCCAAGGCGCAGGGCAGCGTCGACAGCGCCCAGACCCGCTATTTCATCGCGCATCTGCACCGGCTGCATGACGAGCCGAAGCCGCCGGCCGGAGACGCGCGCGAGGATTGAGCAACCCCTGATTCGAAAATGCCCGCCGCGAATCGTTCAGCCCTGCTCGGGCTCTATCTCATGGTGTCGCGGCGCGCCGGCGGAATCGCGCACCGCTACCTGACCCGGCGCATGGCGGCCGGCAAGGAAGACCCGACCCGTCTCAGCGAGCGGATGGGCGAGGCGGGCGTGCCGCGTCCCGACGGCCCGGTCGCCTGGTTCCACGCGGCGAGCGTCGGCGAGGCGGCCTCGTTGCTCGAACTGCTGCGGCGCCTGCTGACCGAGCGGCCGGAACTGACCTGCCTCGTCACCACCGTGACCGTCACCTCCGAGCAATTCCTGCGCGAGCGGTTGCCGGAGGCCTGCCTCCACCAGTTCGTTCCCGTGGATGTCCTGCCGTGGGTCGAGCGATTCCTCGCGCATTGGCGACCCGATCTCGCGGTCTGGACCGAGAGCGAGCTCTGGCCCGCCACCCTGACCGCCACCCGCGCGACGGGGGCGCCGATGCTCTTGGTCAATGCGCGGATCTCGAACCGCAGCTATCGGCGCTGGCGGCTGGCGCGCGGCATGGCGCGGGCGCTCCTGCGCCTGTTCGACGCCATTCTCGCCCAGGACAAGCTCGCCGCCGTGCATCTGCGCGCGCTCGGCGCCGCGCCTGGCACCCTGCGCGTCGTCGGCTCGCTGAAGGAGGGCGCCGCGCCGCTCCCCTATGACGAGGCGGAGCGGGTGCGCATCACCCGCGCCTTCGCCCACCGGCCGGTCTGGCTGGCCGCCTCCACCCATTCGGGCGAGGAGGAGGCGGTGATCGAGGCGCATTTCCGCGCCCGCCGCGCGCTGCCCATGCTGGCGCTGATCCTCGCGCCCCGGCATCCGGTGCGTGGCGACGGGCTGGCCGAGATGCTGCGCGGCCGCGGCCTGACCGTGGCGCAGCGGTCGAAGGGCGAGCCGATCGGCGCCGACACGGACGTCTATCTCGCCGACACGCTGGGCGAGATGGGCCTCTGGTATCGCGTCGCCTCGGTCAGCTTCATTGGCGGCAGCCTCGCCGAGGTCGGGGGGCACAATCCGTTCGAGCCCGCCCTGCTCGGCAGCGCGATCCTGCACGGTCCGCATGTGCGCAACTTCCAGGACGCCTATGCCCGCCTGACCGAGGCGGGCGCGGCGGTGGAGGTGGGCGGCGCGGAAGAGCTCGGCCAGGTACTCGGCGCGACGCTGGCGCCGGATCGCGCGGCCGAGATGGCCGCCGCCGCCTGGGCCGCCTGCAGCGAAGGCGCCGAAGTCACCGACACCGTGCTAGCCACGATCGGCGAGCTGCTCGACCGGCCGCGCGACGCAGCCCCGAGCTGATGCGGGCGCCGGGCTTCTGGGGCAATCCGCCGGCCCGGCCTGGTTGGCTCGCCCGCGCGCTGGCGCCGCTGGGCTGGCTTTGGGCCGCCGTCACCGCGCGGCGGCTGGCCCGCGGCCCTGGCGTCCGGCTCGGCGCGCCGGTGATCTGCGTCGGCAACCTGACCGCCGGCGGCGCCGGCAAGACCCCGACGGTGATCGCGTTCATCGAGCGGCTGCGGGGGCGCGGCATCGAGGCGCATGTGATCTCGCGCGGCCATGGCGGCTCGCTGACCGGGCCGGTCCGGGTCGATGCGCGCCGGCACCGCGCCGGCGAGGTGGGGGACGAGCCGCTGCTCCTGCCTGCCCTGGTCTGGCTACGACCGGCGGCGGCCGGCCGCGCGGCGGTGGCGGCCGGCGCGCGGGCGCTGGTGATGGACGACGGCTTCCAGAACCCGGCCTCGCCAAGGATCTGGTCGCCAGGTGGTGGACGCCGGCTTCGGCTTCGGCAACGGCCGGGTGATGCCCGCCGGGCCGTTGCGCGAGCCGGTGGCCGTCGCGGCTGGCGGTGATCACCTTCGTCATCGGCGGCGCCGAGGCGCGGGCGGGTTTCGCTGCGACCCGCTGGGGGCCCCCCGCGGCCGGCGCGCTGGCGGGAGAGCTGCGGCCGCTGCGGACCGGGATGGACTGGCAGGGCCTGCGCGCGCTGGCCTTCGCCGGGATCGGCCGGCCGGAGAAATTCTTCGAAACCCTGCGTGGTCTCGGCGCCGATCTCGTCGCCACCCGCGCCTTTGGCGACCACGAACCCTATGACCCGCGCATCCTGGCGCGGCTGGAGGCGGAGGCGCGCCTTCAATGCGCGCAGCTCGTCACCACCGAGAAGGACGCCGCCCGCCTGCCGCCCGCCTTCCTGCCGAAGGTGCTGGCCCTGCCGGTGCGGCTGGAGCTTCTCGACTGGGCCCCGATCGACGCGGCGCTGGCGCGGCTCGGGCTCTAGCGTCTTGTAATCGCGCAATGTCTTAACACCAGACGAGTTCGTCCGGTTGGACATTGCTCCAGGAACCTTCGCGCCCTCGCGCGGGTTTCGCGTCAGGCAAGCGAAGGAGGCCGATGATGCCGGCGAAATCGAAGGCGCAGCAGAAGGCGGCGGGCGCCGCCCTGGCGGCGAAGCGCGGCGAGGCGAAGAAGAGCGAGCTCAGGGGCGCGTCGCGCGAGATGTACGACTCGATGACCGAGGACCAGCTCGAGGAGTTCGCCGCGACCAAGCACAAGGGCAAGCCCGAACACGTCCCGGAAAAGAACTGAGCGGCGGCGGGTGCTTAGGCGTCGCGAGGCCGGATCAGCGCGACGGCGTCAGGTGCTGGTCGAGCCATTCGCGCGCGCCGTCGATCGCCGCGCCATAGGCCTCCAGCGCGGACGCGGCGGGCGGCGCGGTCGCGGCGAGGGGCGCGCGCCAGACATAGGTGGCGATCGCCACCCCGCCGAGCGCGAGCGCGACGAGGAGGCCGCGGCCGAAGCGGCTGACCGGGGGCATCGGCGCCCGCTCCGGCGCCGCCGTGTCGAGCCGCAGGCGCCCCGTGTCGCGCGGGGGGCCCCGGTCGCTTTCCGCGTCGGGCAAGGGCGACGGGGGGCGCTTCCACTCCGTCGAGACGGGCGTCGCGGGGGTCAGGCTGAAGGACGGCCGGGCTTGAGGGCACCCAGCGTCGGGCACGGGTTCTTTTGGGGTGGCATCCTCGGGAACCGCCTCTTCGGTGCGCTGCTCGTCGTCGCCCGGGGCGGTCTCCTCGGGCTCCGGAACGGCGACGAGGGTCGGGCGCGGGCGGGGGCCCCGTGTTTCCAGCCGGGCGAGGATCTGGTCCTCGGACAGCGCCGCCTGAGGCGCCCGCGCGAACCAGCGCGTATGGCAGGCGGTGCATTGCACATGCTTGCCGGCCGCGGGGATCTGGCCCTCGGGGACTTCGTATTCCGCACCGCAATTGGGGCAGGTCAGGCGCATCGCGATATTTCGACCGAATCGGGTTCTCCCTTCTAACGGCGCGCTCCCGTCATTCCAAGCGCGCCGCCTCTGCGATTGCCGCGAGCGCTTCCCGGCCCCCGTTGCGCCCGTTCCGCCGGTCTGTATAAGTCGCGGCGTAGGCCCGCGGCGGAGGTCCCGGTGATCGAATTCGAGCAGGCGGGGTTCAGCTACGGCCAGACCGACGTGCTGCGTGACATGAGTCTGAAACTGGCGCCGGGATCGTTCCAGTTCCTGATCGGCCCATCCGGCGCCGGCAAGACCACGCTGCTGCGCCTCTGCTACATGGACCTGGCGCCGACCCAGGGCGTCGCGCGCTTCTTCGGCCGGACCATCGCGCCCACGGATCGCGATGCGATCGCCGACCTGCGCCGCTCGGTCGGCGTCGTGCATCAGGATTGCCAGTTTCTCGACCATCTGCCGCTGATCGAGAATATCGCGCTGCCACTGCTGGTGAACGGCATCGACACGCGCGAGCGGCAGGGCGATCTCGAGGCCCTGCTGGAATGGGTCGATCTGACCGGAAGGGTCAATGCCCTGCCGCCGGAACTGTCGGGGGGCGAGCGGCAGCGGGCGGCGCTGGCCCGCGCCGTCATCCTCAGCCCGGAGGTGATCCTCGCCGACGAGCCGACCGGCAATGTCGATTGGGAGATGGCAGTGCGGCTCCTCACCCTGCTGATCGAGCTCAACCGCATGGGCAAGACCGTGCTGATCGCCACGCACGACCTCAACCTCATCCGCGCGGCCAAGGCCCGGGTCTCCGCCCGCGTGCTCCGGCTGCGCGACGGCGAGCTGCGCCTCGCGGGGGCCGACCTGTGATCGCGGCCGCGCGGCGTTTCCTCGCCGGCGACGGCGCCGATCGCGTGGTGCCGCGCGGCGTCCACGCGGCGGTCTCGGTGGGCTTTCTCGCGGCGGTGATGGCGTTCTTCGCGGTGCTGGCGCTGGCGCTGGCGCTGGCCGCCGGCCGCCTCGCCACCTCGTGGGAGGGAGAACTCGCGCAGGAGGCCACCTTGCGCATCTTCGCGCCGCAGGACGCGGTCGAGGCGCAGGCCCGCGCCGCGCTCAATGTCCTGCGCACCACGCCCGGCGTCGTCTCGGTGCGCGTGGTGACGCTCGAGGAGCAGAAGGCGCTGCTCGAACCCTGGCTCGGGCCGGATTTCGCCATCGAGAGCCTGCCGCTGCCGCTGATGATCGAGGTCACGACCGACCGCGAGCGGCTGAACCGTGAGAGCCTCGACATGCGTCTCTCGGCCGAGGCGCCGGGCGCGACCTTCGACGATCACGCCGCCTGGCGCGCGCCGCTGATCCTGACGGCGGAGCGGCTGCGGCTCTTCGCCTTCGCCTGCCTCGGGCTGACCGCCGCCGCGCTGGCCGCCGTGCTCGGCCTCGCCGCGCACGCCGCCGTCGCCGCCAACGCGCAGGTCATCCAGACGCTGCGGCTGGTCGGCGCGCGCGACGACTACATCGCCCGCGCCTTCATCCTGCGCTTCACCTCGCGCGCCCTGCTCGGCGCGGCGGTCGGCACCGTCGCCGGCCTCGCCCTGCTCGTCGCGCTGCCGAGCGCCAGCGAGCAGGGATTCTTCCTCGTCGGCATCGGCCCGCGCGGCTGGCACTGGCTGGCGCCGCTCCTGGTGCCGCCGGTCGCCGGGATCGTCGCCTTCGTCGCGACGCGCTGGGCGACGCGGCGCAACCTCCGCCGCTGGAGCTGAGCGCCGATGCTCCTGCTCCGCTCGCTCCTCTTCGACGTCCTGATGTATGCGCTGATGGCGATCATGGGCCTCCTCGGCGCGCCTTTCGCGCTCTGGTCGGTCGATGGCGCGCACCGGGCGATCAAGGCCTATTGCGCCGCCGTCTTCTGGCTGTTGCGCGTGACCTGCGGCCTCCGGGTCGAGGTGCGCGGCGAGGTGCCGGAGGGCGACGTCATCGTCGCCTCCAAGCATCAGTCGTTTCTCGACATCATGATCCTCGCCCATGCGCTGCCCCGGCCGAGTTTCATCATGAAAAAGCAGCTGCGCTGGGCGCCGGTCCTAGGCCTCTATGCCTTGCGGATCGGCTCGACCCCGGTCGACCGGGGCAAGCGCTCGCAGGCGATGAAGGAGATGGTCGCCCATGTCGAGACCGCGACCGAGCCGCGCCAGCTGGTGATCTATCCGCAAGGCACCCGCGTCCTGCCGGGCGCCCGGCTGCCGTACAAATCCGGCGCCGGCGTGCTCTACGACCGGCTGGGCAAGGTCTGCGTGCCGGCCGCGACCAATGTCGGCGTCTTCTGGTCGCGGCGCAGCCGCTACCGATACCCGGGGCTCGCCGTCCTCGAATTTTTGCCGCCGATCCCTCCCGGTCTGCCGATCCAGGAGTTCATGCGCCGGGTCGAGGGCGTGGTGGAGGAAAATTCCGATCGGCTGATGCGCGAGGCGGGCTTCGATATGGCAACGCCAGCGCCGGCCCGCTAGGCTCCGGGCAACGAGGAGCCCGCCCGTGACCGCCCGTTTGCCCCAGTTCGCCGCCGATCTCGCCGCGCTCGCCTGGCTGGTGGAGCTCGGCGCCGACGAGGCGATCTCCGAGACGCCCATCAACCGCTTCGAGACCCCGAAGGCCGCGCCCCAGCGGCCCGCGGTGGCGCCGTCACCCGTCACCCCGGCGGTGCTGACGGCCGACGCGGGTTCCGCGGCGCTGGCGGCGGCCTGCGACGGCCTGCCCGCGCTCCGCGCCGCGATGGCGGCTTTCGAGGGCTGCTCGCTGAAGCAGGGCGCGCGCAATCTCGTCTTCGCCGACGGAAACCCGCGGGCGCGCGTGATGATCGTCGGCGAGGCGCCCGGGCAGGACGAGGATCTCGCCGGCCTGCCCTTCGTCGGCCGCTCCGGCCAGCTGCTCGATCGGATGTTCGCCGCCATCGGCCTGTCGCGCGCCGCCGAGGCGCCGGAGGAGGCGTTCTACATCACCAACCTGCTGCCCTGGCGTCCGCCGCGCAACCGCGATCCCGCAGGTCCCGAGGCGGCGATGATGGCGCCCTTCCTCTTCCGCCATATCGAGCTCGTCCGGCCGGAGGTACTGGTGCTGATGGGCAAGACCGCCGTCCACGCGGTACTCGACACGTCCGAACGGATCACCCAGATCCGCGGGCGCTGGGCGGACTGGCGCGGGATCCCGACGCTGCCGACCTTTCACCCGGCCTATCTCTTGCGGTCGCCGCTCCAGAAGCGCGAGGCCTGGGCCGATCTCCTCTCGCTGCGGGCGCGGCTCGATGGCTGAGACCCCGCCCTTCGTCCCGGTGCGGATCGCCGTTCTCACCGTCTCGGACAGCCGGAGCCTGGCCGAGGACCGCTCCGGCCAGACGCTGGTCGAGCGGCTGACGGCGGCGGGCCATGTCCTCGCCGCGCGCGCTCTCCTCCGCGACGAACAGGCGGCGATCACCGCGCAGCTCCGCGCCTGGATCGCCGACCCGGCGGTGGACGCGGTGATTTCGACCGGCGGCACCGGCCTCACCGGGCGCGACGTGACCGTCGAGGCGCACGAGGCGGTCTATGAGAAGGCGATCCCGGCCTTCGGCACGATCTTCACCCTGGTCTCCTTCGGCAAGATCGGCACTTCCGCGGTCCAGAGCCGGGCCTGCGCCGGCGTGGCGGGCGGCACCTACCTCTTCGCCTTGCCCGGCAGCCCCGGCGCCTGCCGAGACGCCTGGGACGAGATCCTGGTCCACCAGTTCGACCTCCGCCACCGGCCCTGCAACTTCGTCGAGATCATGCCCCGGCTGGAAGAACACCGCCGCGGCCAATGATCGGTAGCGGGTCAGTTTCAAGACTGACCCGCTACCGATGATCCCTGTTCTTTTCCGGCGACCATCCATCTGGTAGCATTCCCCCATAGTCTGAGAGCATTTTTTCCAAGTGGATTCGTCGGCGCGGTGGCCTGACAGTTTGCCGGACCGGATCCTGTCCCGGCTGGCCTTCAATGTCCGCCGCCGTGCATCGCGACGCTCCCGGGGAAGCGGGTGGGGGGACGGATGACACCTTCAGGCCCGGCGGCGGCGACGATACAGTCTTCGGCGGACTGGGGTCGGACCTGGTCGACGAGGTGGAAGGCACGGCCGACGGGGCGGACGAGTTTCACGGCGGCGGCGGCGACGACGAACTCCATGGGGGGGACGACGACGACTTCCTTTATGGCGAAGGCGACGACGACTACCTCCTCGGTGGCGACGGCGACGACCGTCTGGAGGGAGGCGATGGCGCCGACCGGCTGGAAGGCGGCCTTGGGCGCGACGACATGTTCGGCGGCGCCGGGGCCGACACTTTCTACTTCGACCTCTCGCTGCGCGCCGGCCATGAGCCGAGTGGTCGCAGCCTCGCCAACGGCGGCTCGGGCCGCGACACGCTGGTCCTCTCGTCGTTTTTCGACGACAACATTCGCGCGGTGGTCGACCTGCGCAAGGGCCTCGTCACCACGGCCGACGAGAAATGGAACCTCGTCTCTATCGAGAACGTCGAAGGTTCGGACGGCGCGCGCATCTATGGCAGCGATGGGCGAAACTCGATCTTCTCCAACGGCTCGTCCAAGGTCTGGGCCCTCGGCGGCGACGACGCGGTCGAAGCCAACTACGGTTCGCCAAACATAGACCTCGGCGCGGGCGACGATACCGGACTCGGCGGCGGCGGCGAGGACGAGTTCCACGGCGGGCGCGGCGACGACCTGATTCTCGGCCGCGGCGGCGACGACCAGATTTTCGGCGACGCCGGCGACGACATGCTCTTTGGCGATCACGAAGGCGACAGCGGCAACGGCGAGGACTTGCTCGTTGGCGGCGCGGGCAAAGACACGCTGCAGGGCGGCTTCTACAGCGATACGCTCTATGGCGGCGCCGGCCGGGACCGGTTCGTCTATTCGAGCGTCTCGGCCTCGAAATACGACCGGCTCGACGAAATCCGGGGGGGCGCGCCGGAAGGATTCTCCCGTTCCGGCAGCGTCCGCGAGGCTTTCGAGGGGGTGGGCCGCGCGAGCGGCGACCGGATCGACCTGCGCGGGATCGACGCCTTCCAGGGGCCGGAGGACCAGGATTTCCAGAACGACGCCTTCACCTTCGGCAGGACCGCCCAGGGTGGCCTCTGGCTCGACGACAAGGCCGGCGTGACGATGGTCTACGGCAACGTGGATACCGACGCGAACGCCGAGTTCGTTCTCGCGATCTACGACGGAGGCGTGAAGGCGTCGGACTACACGCGCGCCGATTTTCTGCTCTGAGGGACGAAAATGGCCACTTTTACCGGAACGGACGAGGCCGAGCTTTTTTCTCCCGCCGAACTGTCGCCGACGGTTACCGCGGACCCCGCCGACGCCCTCCCCGGGGATGGGGGTGACATCTATCGGCCCGGCGGCGGCGATGACACGGTCCTCGCCGGCGCGGGAGACGATTCGATCGGCGGCGGGTTCGACAGCGAGGCCGGCGCCGACGACCTGCGCGGTGGGGCGGGCGACGACTCGCTCTATGGCGGCGACGACGCCGACGATCTCGATGGCGGCGACGACAACGACGTCCTGGACGGCGGCGCGGGCGACGACGTGTTGAACGGCGGCGCCGGGCAAGACTATCTGAGCGGTGGCGACGGCTACGACGTCATGCTGGGCGGACGTGGGCGGGACACGATCACGATCACGGCCGGGACGGGCGGCGAAGGTCGGGGCGGCCGCGACTATGTCGATGGCGGCGGCGGTTCCGACACGCTGGGCTTCTGGGAGTCCGGCGGCGTGGTCGACCTGCGCGCTGGCACGGCGCGCATGGGCGGCGCGACCTGGCAATTTCTGTCGATCGAGAACGTCGAGGCGGGCGATGACAGTACGGTCTACGGCGACGCCCGCGGCAACGCGATAGCGGTCGGCGCGAATTCGATCGCCTGGGGTTTCGACGGTGACGACCGACTGACGAGCTACGGCGGCACGCTGCGCGGAGGCGCCGGCGACGATCACCTGCGCGGCGGTTTTGAAACCGAGCGGCTGTTCGGCGACGGCGGCCGGGACCGGATCGAGGGCGCGGACGATCGCGATCTGCTGTTCGGCGGCGCGGGGGATGACAAGCTTTTCGGCGATTTCGGCGGATTCGACAGCGGCCGGGACGTGCTGTTCGGCGGCGCCGGCGACGACTTGCTGGCAGGCAACGGAAAATCGGACCAGCTCTACGGGGGCGCGGGTCGCGATCGGTTCGTCTTCTACGATCTGCGCGAGTCGAGCGTCGTGCGCCCCGACGTGATCCGTGGCGGCGCGCCAGACGACGGGCCCTCGGCGGGTTCGGTCGCGGCGGCGTTCGAAGGCGCGGGCCGGGCGCGCGGGGACCGGATCGACCTGCGGGAGATCGACGCGCGCGAGAGCAGCTTCTTCACCGATCAGGCCTTCCGCTTCGACAAGCGGACCGAGGGCGGGCTCTGGCTCAGCGACGATGGCGACGTCACCGTGGTGCGCGGGAATGTCGACGACGATTCCGGGGCGGAATTCCTGTTGCGCATCGAGGATGGGGCGGATGTGCACGCCGCCGATTATTCGGCCGCCGACTTCCTGCTCTGACGCCGCGGGTCAGGCCCAGCCATAGCCGACCTTGTCCAGGTCCCGTCCGCCGACGCGGTCCCGCGCGTGGCCCAGTTCCGCGCCGCCCATGGCGAGATAGAAGCGGCGCGCACCGGCGTTCTCGGCCAGGGCCCAGACGCGCAGCGCCGGCAGGTCGTGGCGCGCGAGTTCGGCGCGGGCGGCGGTGAACAGCCGGCGCCCGAGGCCGACGCCCTGATAGGCTGGCCGCAGGTAGAGCTCGTAGATTTCACCGGTGCGCGCCGACCGATCGGTGCCGCGCGCCCGGCCGAGGGTGGCATAGCCGGCCAGCGCGCCGTCGAACTCGACCACCAGCGTCCGCGCCCCGGCGCCATGCAGCCGGCGCCACCAGGAGGGGCCGCGCGCCGCGATCATCCGCTCCAGCGCCACGCCCGGGATGATCCCGGCATAGGCGAGCCGCCAGGCCGCGGCATGCAGCTCGGCCAGCGCGGCGGCGTCCTCGGCGCGCGACCAGCGGGTGGTCAGTTGGGCGGGCATGGCTGCCGGCATCGGGCGGGACCTCATCCTGTCGCGCCATGGTAGCCGCTCCGCGGCGGCGCGTCATCCCGGGGCGGCGCAGCCCCTGATATCGACCGCGCCCTCGGAATCGACCAGGGTCAGCCGCAGGCCGCCGCGGTCGAGCACCGCCGCGCCGCCGGCCGCGGGCTCGAGCGGCGCGCGCGAGGTGACGGTGCGGCCCACCGTCTCGCTGACCGGCGACCCGATCCAGACGCCGGGCCGGTCGGATTCGATGACCACGATCTGATCCGGGTCCGGCGCCCGGCCGAAGGTGACCTCGGTGGTCAGTTCATAGCCCTTGCCCGCCGGGGCGAGCGCGCAGGTGACGGCGGAGACCCCCGCCTCGGCGGCGCTGCGCGGCCGGTCGGCCAGCGCTGCTTTGACCCGGTCGGCGGCGTCTGGGCCTTCGTCGGGGGCGAGATGCCCGGTCAGTCGCGCCTGGGCCGGCACGCAGATATCGCCGCAGACGCCGAAGAAGAGGTCGAGCGTCAGGTCGAGCGGCTGGTCCGGCGCCGCCGGCGTCAGCAGGATCGGCAGAACGAGTTGCCCCGCGTAGCCGATGCCCGGCAGGCCCGCGTTGTCGAACAGGACCGGCCGCGGCCATTGATAGGCGACCGAGGCGAGGTTGCGCGACCCGGACCATTCGAATTCCGGCGGGATGCCGATCTCGCCCGGCACCCGCCAGTAGGTATGCCAGCCGGGCGCCAGCGTGATCTCGATCGCCGCCATCCGCGAGCCGTCCGGCTCCCGCCATCCGTCGAGCAGGGCGACCCGGGCGAGTCCCTCGGCCGCGATGACCGGCGCCTCGGCTCGGACGGGCTGGGCCGCGGCGACGGCGGCGAGGAGGCAAAGGAGCGGGCGCATGACGTCCCGACCAATTCCACGTCGCCCCGCGGGGCGATAGGGAGAATCCGCCCCGCCCGCGTCACAAAGCGGCGAGCGTTGCCGGATCGCCCAGCGTTTCGCCGGGCGCGGCGCGGTCAGGATTGTGCCTGCCGACCCAGGGATCGCATTTGAACGGACGGCTCGCGGCATGGCAGCATCCCCTTCACGAGATCGACCGTCGGCGAGATCGTGGCGGGCGTACCCTGCCGGGGCACGCCCGTTTGCAACGGGCGAGCCGGGCACACCGGCCCCGATTGAGAGCTGCCGGAGAAATCCGCACCCCTCGCGGCCTCCGCAAGTTTGCTCCGGCCGCGCGCCCGCGCGCCGTCCGCTTGTAATCCGCGGCGAACCGGACCATGTTCCGGCGATGCGCGCGCCCGATCCGAATTTCCTCGTCGGCCAGCTGCTCATCGCGATGCCCGGCATGGGAGATCAGCGGTTCGAGCGGACCGTGATCTTTCTCTGCGCGCATTCCGCCGAGGGGGCGATGGGGCTGATCGTCAACAAGCCCGCGCCCGAACTGCGCTTCGCGGACCTGCTGGAGCAGCTGAAAATTCCCGCCGTCGTCGCCGGCATGCCGGAGACGCGGGTGCATTTCGGCGGGCCGGTCGAGCATGGCCGCGGCTTCGTCCTGCATTCGGCCGATTACGAGATCGACGGCGCCAGCCTGAAGGTCAGCCCGGATTTCGCCATGACCGCCACCGTCGAGATCCTGCGCGACATCGCCAAGGGCGCGGGGCCGGAGCGATCGCTGCTGGCGCTCGGCTATTCCGGCTGGGGGCCCGGCCAGCTCGAGGCCGAGATCCAGGGAAACGGCTGGCTGACCGCCGTCGCCGAGCCCGACCTCGTCTTCGGCAACCGCGACGCCCGCAAATGGGAAGCCGCGCTGCGCTCGCTGTCGATCGACCCGCGCCTGCTCTCCGCCGAGGGCGGCCGGGCGTAACCTTCAGTCCGGCAGCGTCTCGGCCGGCCAGGGCTCGCCCGGGCGGGGGGCGGCGGCGCGGCGCAGGCGGTCGTTGATCGCGAGGCCGAGGCCGGTCATCGGCACCGGCGCCACCGCGATCCGCGCGACGCCGGTCCGGGCCGCGATCGCATCGGCCTCGCGCAGGAAGGCGAAGAGATTGGCCGCCGCCTCGACCAGATCGCCGGTCGGCGACAGGTTCAGGCCCGGGCGCAGCGCCCCGATCGGGCCGAAGCCGAGCCAGACCTCGCCCGGCCCCGGCCCCGTCGCCTCCAGGCGCAGATCCGCGCGCGGCGCGTAGTGCGACAGCAGCTGCCCCGGCGCGTTCACGTGCCGGAGCGCCCGCGTATCGAGCGGGGCGCCGAGCACCGCCTCGATCACTTCGAGATCGAGCCCGCCGGGCCGGAGCAGGATGCCGGTATCGCCATCGAACCCGACGATGGTCGATTCGAGCCCGACCGCGCAGGCGCCGCCGTCGAGCACCGCCGCGATGCGCCCCCGGAGCCCGTCGAGCACATGGTCCGCGCGCGTCGGGCTGACCGCGCCGGACGGATTGGCCGAGGGCGCGGCCAGCGGCCCGCCGAACGCGCGCAAGAGCCGGCCGGCGAGGTCATGCGCCGGCATCCGCAGCGCCACGGTATCGAGCCCCGAGGTGGTGAGATCGGAGAGGCGGGCCTCGCGCCGCTTGGCGAGAACCAGGGTCAGCGGCCCCGGCCAGAGCGCATCGGCGAGCCGGCGGGCCGGCGGGGTGAAGACAGCCACCTCCTCGGCCATGGCGAAATCGGCGACATGGACGATCAGCGGATTGAAGGTCGGTCGGCCCTTGGCGGCGAAGACCCGCGCCACCGCGGCGTCGAGCGCGCGTCTCCGCCGAGCCCGTAGACCGTCTCGGTCGGAAAGGCGACGAGATCGCCCGCGCGCAGCAATTCGACGGCCAACCGGATGCCGCGCGGGCTGTCGGGCAGGGTCACGGTCGTTCGGTTGGTCAAGGCGCGTCACCCCCGCATCCTGCTTGTCCGCCGCCGGTCTCCACCCTAGAGTGCGGAGCCCTCGGTATGGATCTAGCCGCATCCCGCGCGGCCATAAAGCCGCAAACGCCGAGGTCGCGTCACCAGCCGGAGGAAAGCCCATGCCCTATCGCGCGCCCGTCGCCGAAATGCGTTTCGTCATGTACCAGGTGCTGGACGCCGGGCGCCTCGCCGGGACCGAGCGGTTCGCCGAGGCGACGTCGGAAACCGTCGCCGCGATCCTCGACGAGGCGGCGAAGCTGAGCGAGGACGTACTGGCGCCGCTGCGGCGGGCCGGCGATCTCTATCCCGCGCGGCTGGAGAACGGCGTGGTCCGCGCGACGCCGGGATTCGCGCAGGCCTATCGCGCCATCGCAGAAGGCGGCTGGGTCGGGATGACGGCCGAGCCGGAACATGGCGGCATGGGCCTGCCCGTCACCCTGCTGACCTGCGTCAACGAGATGATCGCGAGTGCCAACATGGCCCTGTCGCTCTGCCCGCTCTTGTCGCTCGGCCAGATCGACGCGCTGGCCGCGCATGGCGACGCGGCGCTGAAGGAACTTTACCTGCCGCGGCTCGTGTCGGGGGACTGGACCGGCACCATGAACCTGACCGAACCGCAGGCGGGCTCGGACGTCGGCGCGGTCCGCTCCCGGGCGGAACCGCGCGAGGACGGAACCTACGCGGTCAGCGGAACCAAGATCTTCATCTCCTGGGGCGACCACGATATCGCCGAGAACATCTGCCATCTGGTGCTCGCCCGCCTGCCGGGCGCGGCGGCCGGGACCAAGGGGATCTCGCTCTTCCTCGTGCCGAAGTTCCTGCCCGACGCCGCGGGCCGGCCGGGGGTGGCGAACGGCGTCCGCGTGGTGTCGCTCGAGCACAAGATGGGCCTGCACGGCAGCCCGACCTGTGTCCTGGAGTTCGAGGACGCGCAGGGCTGGATGGTCGGCGCGCCGGGCGGCGGCATGGCGGCGATGTTCACCATGATGAACAACGCCCGCCTCGGGGTCGGCGTCCAGGGCCTCGCCCAGGCCGAGGCCGCCTATCAGGCCGCTTGCGACTTCGCGGCCGAGCGGCGGCAGGGGCACACGCCGGTGCCCGGCGTCGAGACCATCCTCGGCCACGCGGATGTTCGGCGGATGCTCGCCACCATGGCGGCCTTGACCGCGACGTCGCGGGCCATCTGCCTCGATTGCGCGCTGTCGCTCGATCTCGCGTCGGCGGGGCAGGGCGACGGCTGGGCGGCGCGGGCCGCGTTCCTGACGCCGATCGCCAAGGCCTTCGGCACCGACACCGGCTGCGAGGTCGCGTCGCTCGCCACCCAGGTCTTCGGCGGCATGGGCTATGTCGAGGAGACGGGGGTCGCGCAATATTACCGCGACGTGCGCGTCACCGCGATCTACGAGGGCACCAACGGCATCCAGGCCATGGACATGGTCGGGCGCAAGCTGATGGATGGCGGCGCCGCCGCGCGCGCCCTGCTGGCCGAGGTGGCGGAGACGGCGGCGACGAAGCCCGAGGGCGCGGCGCTCGCCCTGGCGGCGGCGGAGGTCGGACGGGCGACCGACTGGATGCTGGCGGCGGAGACGAACGACCGGTTCGCCGGGGCCGCGCCCTATCTGCGCGCCTTCGCCTTGACCCTTGGCGGCCATTATCTGCTGCGGGCGGCGCTCGCCGACCCGGGGCGCGAGCCGCTGGCGCTGTTCCACCTCCGCCAGATGCTGCCGCAGGTCGCCGCCCTGTGCGCGGCCGCCACCGAGGGCGCGGCGCCGCTCTACGCGATCGAACCGGCGTAGCGCCCGGGGCCTCAGGTCACCGCGATGATTTCCTCGGTGGTCATGGCGCCGGGGACGATCGTGATGGGCACATGCATCTCGCTCATCCGCCGGCCGGTCAGCGCGGCGACCAGGGGCCCCGGTCCCTTCTCCGCCCCGGCGCCGAGCACCAGCACGCCGATCTCCGGATCCGATTTCACGCGGGCGATCACTTCTCGATCTTGTCCCCCTCCCGGATGGCGAGGGTCGGCGTCACCCCCTCGCGCTTTTCCATGCGGCTCTTGAAGATCTGGAAATGCGCCTCGATCTTCTCGCGCGCCTCGGCCCGCATGACGTCGGCGACGCCGCAAGGCGGTTGAACTCCTCCGGCGAGACGAGATCGCCAGCATCTCGACCCCGCCGCCGGTCTTGGAAGCGCGGATCGCGGCGTAGCGCATCGCGTTCAGCATCTCGGGCGTATCGTCGAGAATGATCAGGAACTTGCGCAATCGGATGGTCCAGTGCTTCTGGCGGCGGCCGGGATCATCGGTCAAGGCATGGGTTCACGCAATCGCTTTTCGGCGGTGTCCCGCGGCGTCGAACCGAGGCTCGACCGGAGCCGACGGATCGGTTAAAATTACCGGATACTCGATTCCTTCTATCTATAAAATCTTTTCCGACTGTTCGACTTTCATTTCCAGATATGGAGAATTAACTTGGCTCAGGCTCAAGTAACGATCCCGTATGCGCGCGGTCTTGACTATGGAATAGGCGTTGATTTCGCCACCGGCAGCCCGATGAACCGCGCTGTCGTGCCGCAGCCGTCGCCGGTGGACGACTCCGGCGGCGCCGTGGTCAGCTACATGATCACCCGCATCCAGACGACCGAGGATCTCGAGCGCGAACTGTCGATCAACGCCGAGGCGAGCTATGGCTGCGCCGCCTTCGGCGCCGGCATCTCGGCGCGCTTCGATTTCTGCGGCAAGCAGAAGGTGCAGACGAGCAGCCTGTTCCTCGCCGTCACCGCCAAGGTCGAGCTCGGGTTCCAGTCGATCGACGACGTGCGCCTCAACGACGCCGCGGCGAACCTCAAGGACCGGCCCGACGTCTTCAAGGACCGTTACGGCACCATGTTCGTGCGCGGCATCGGCCGCGGCGGACTCTTCGTCGGGGTCGTGCGGATCGACATCAGCAACTCCAGCGAGTCGAAAGAGATCGCGTCCAACGTCGCGGGCAGCTACGGCCTGTTCTCCGCCGACGCCTCGATGAAGTTCAAGGAACTGCAGGAGAAATACCAGAGCAACATCAATATAAACGTCTATCACGAAGGCGGGCCGATCAATCTGTCGATCCAGAACACGCAGGATCCCCTACAACTGCTGAACGCGATGAACGCGTTTCTCGACAGCTTCCAGAACACCCCCGGCCAGGTGGCCGTGCCCTATTTCGTCACGCTGGCGCCGCTGACCATCGCCGAGGGGCCGTTGCCGCTCAATTCGGCCGATCTGCAACTGGCACAGGACACGCTCGCCGCCTGCACCAAGGCGCGCAGCCGGATCATGGACAAGATCAACCTGCTCGGCTTCGTTCTCGACCGGCCGCAGGACTATACCTTCACGGATCCGGTCGACCAGACCGCGTTGCGGAGCGCGATGGACCATTACGAGCGGGATCTGACCATGGTCGCCCGCTGTGCGTCCAATGCGATCAACTCGCCCGCCGATGCGCGGTTACCCGCGTCCTATGCCGACGGGGCTGAGCAAGCGGAGGGGCGGGGGGCCTATGTCTGGGCGACGCTGCCCGATCCGATGCCCGAGCCCAAGGCGGCGGGTCCGGTCTCGGTGCCGGACTTCTCGACCTGCAAGTCCTGGACGGAATGCGTGGGGCGCGCGGCGGAGAGCGGCCTGACGGCGGAGCAGGTGATCGAGAGCGGCCGACCCCAACAGGAGAGCTTCACCATCATCAGCGTCGATCCGCCGGGCGGCGCCGTGGTGCCCGCCGGAACCGTGGTGCGGATCCACACGATGCCGACCAAGATCCGGTTCTCGGCCTTGAGGCTTCGGGCGGATCTGTCCTCTCGCCTCGTCATGGCGCGGGTCGGGGGTTGAGCGCGTGACCGCGCTGAACCCCTATGCCGGCGATGGGGACCGGGATCCGTTCTGGCAGGAGGGCTATGACAAGGGTTTCAACAGCCCGGACGAGGATTTCTATCCGCCCTACGCGGAGGAGGAACTCGCGGCCTTCGAGGAGGGCGTCGTCGCCGGCCGCGACGATGCCCGTTATTCCAGCTCCGATCCCGCCCGGGAGGATCCGCTGCTCGGCGGGGCGAGCGAGCCGGGTGAGCCGGAGCCCGACGGCGGTCTTCTCGGGGAGGTCGCGCATCTCGTGGTGCCGCATGTCGCGCTGGAGAAGCTGGCGGGCGCGCCTGGGGGCCTTCTCGCCCTGCTCTGGGAGGTGGTCCAGATCCCGGGCGACGTCGCGCTCACCCCGGTCTCCGAGGACTGGCAGGCGGAGAAGGACCGGGAAGGCGATTTCTACGTCGCCGTCTGCCCGGAAGTCCACATGACGGCCGACGCGCATCTCGCGAGCAACGGCTGGTGGATCGGCGACATGCGGTCGCGCTACGACGACGCGCTCTACGAGGCGCGTGACCACGGGCATGTTGATACCGTGGTCGTCGTCTGTTCGACGGTCGATGGCGTCTGCGGGCCGGTCACCGAACCCTGAAGGCGTCGCGCCGGCCGTCAGCGGTGGCCGGCGAGGCCCACGATCTCGTAGGTCCGGGCGAGGATCGGCTCGGCGATGGCGGCGGCCTTGTCGGCGCCGGCGGCCAGCAGGCGGTCGATCTCGGCCGGATCTGCCATCAACTCGCCCATCCGCGCGCTGATCGGGGCGAGCTGGGCGACGGCGAGATCGGCCAGCGCCGGCTTGAAGTCCGAGAAGGCGCGACCGGCGAAGGCGGCGACCACCGCGTCGCCGGTCTCGCCGGACAAGGCGGCGTAGATATTGACGAGATTGCGCGCCTCGGGCCGCTCGGCGAGGCCGGCGTAGGTCTCGGGCAGCGGCTCGGCATCGGTGCGGGCCTTGCGGATCTTGGCCGCGATCGCGTCGGCGTCGTCGGTCAGGTTGACGCGGCTCATGTCCGAGGGGTCGGATTTCGACATTTTCTTCGTGCCGTCGCGCAGCGACATGACCCGGGTCGCGACGCCCTCGATCACCGGCTCGGTGATCGGGAAGAAATCCACGCCGTAGTCGTGATTGAACTTCATCGCGATGTCGCGGGTCAGCTCGATATGCTGCTTCTGGTCTTCGCCCACGGGCACGTGGGTCGCGTGGTAGAGCAGGATGTCGGCCGCCATCAACGCGGGATAGGCGAGCAGGCCGAGCGAGGAGTTTTCGGTGTTCTTGCCAGCCTTGTCCTTGAACTGGGTCATCCGGTACATCCAGCCGATGCGGGCGACGCAGTTGAACACCCAGGCGAGCTGGGCATGGCCGGGCACGGCGGATTGCGCGAAGAGGATCGACTTTTCCGGGTCGATGCCGCTGGCGATGTAGGCGGCGGCGAGCTCGCGCGTGGCGTTGCGCAGCCTGGCCGGATCCTGCCAGACGGTGATCGCGTGCAGATCGACGATGCAATAGAGCGTCTCGTGGCTGGCCTGCAGGCCGGCGAAGCGGCGCAGCGCCCCGAGATAATTGCCGAGCGTCAGGTTGCCGGACGGCTGGATGCCGGAAAAGACGCGGCGGGTGAACTTGGCCTCGGGCATGGGCGGACTCCGGGTGGCGGGCGGGGTCTAATGCCGCGCCCCGGGGGCGGCGTCAACGGCCGGAGGTTCGGGGAGCGGGAAGCCGGCGGAACGCATGCGTCAACGCGCGATCGGCCATGCGCAAAGTATGCGCGAAGTATGCGCAACCCGTACACCGACCATGTGCCAGGAAGCGCGCGGGCGTGAAACGTCAAAGACGCGCGCCCCGCGCCGCGACCCGCCGCGAGCCCGCGGTTTGCTTTTCACGGCCGCTTGTGAGACTGTCTCCGGAGTTGCCCGATACGAGGCAACAGGGGGAAACGTCATGCCGAAGCTGGTCGCAACTCACGAAGTCGATGATGTCGCACACTGGCTCGCCTCGCCGAAGCGGGAAGAGGTCTTCGCCGGCGTAGCCAGGAACATTACCACCTACGTCCACCCGAGCGAGCCCAATCGGGTTGCGCTGTCGATGGAGGTCGCCGACATGGCCGCCTTCGACACGCTGATGAAGGGCGAGGCGGCCGCGGCGGCGATGAAGCACGACGGGGTTCGGCCGCAAACCCTCGTGATCTATTTCCAGGGCTGATCGGCAGCGCTCTCGCCCGGGTTTCGGGCATGGGCGCCGTCGTTCTCGGGCCGATCCAGTCTCAGCCCCGGGGCGGGCGGCGCATGGCGGCGCGGAGGTCGGCGAGGCGCATGCCGCCGGTGGCGAAAGCGGCGGCGGCGTAGCTCGCCAGACCAAGCCCGACCAGCGCCGCCAATGCGACGAAGCGGGCGCCATGGTGGGCGAAGGCGGGGGCGAGCAGATATTGCCCGCCGACCAGCGCCGCCCCCATCAGCGCGGAGGCGAGCAGGATGCGCGGCACCGCGCGGCGCAGCCGGGCGTCCGGCTCGGCGATGGCGCCGAACCGCCGGCTGCCCCGCCAGAGCTGCCAGTACATCGTCCAGCCGGCGACCGTGGTGCCGAGCGCCGCCGCCGAAAAGCCGATCACCGGCGCGAGGCCAAGCGCGATCACCGCGTTGACCACCATGGCATGGACCGCGAAGCGAAACGGCGAGCGTGTGTCCTCGTGCGAATAATAGATCGGCGAGACCACCTTCTGCATGACGAAGGCCGGCAGGCCGGCGCCATAGATCGCCACCGCGAGGGCGGTCGGCCAGGTATCGGCCGGCGTGAAGGCGCCGCGCTGGAACAGGACGGCGACGATCGGCACCGGGATCACGACGAGCGCCACCGCGGCGGGCAGCGTCAAGGCCAGGGTGAGCTCGGTCGCCCGGTTCACCGCGTCGCGCCCGCCGGACCCGTCCCCGGCCTTCAGGCGGCGCGACAGGTCGGGCAGCATCACCGTGCCGATGGCGATGCCGACGACGCCGAGCGGCAGCTGGTAGAGCCGGTCGGCATAGGAGAGCCACGCCACCGCCCCGTCGAAGAAGGACCCGACCTGCCGGCCGACCATCAGGTTGATCTGCACCACGCCCCCGGCGAGCAGGGCGGGCACCATGATCACGGTCAGCCGCTTCATGTCCGGCGTCAGCCGAGGCCAGCGCGGCAGGACCGGCATGCCGGCGCGGGCACAGCCCCACCAGACCAGCGCGAGCTGCGCGACGCCCGAGACCGGCACCGACCAGATCTGCCAGAGCCCGACATCGCCGCCGGTGCGCCAGCCGATCAGCAGGAAGGCGATCATCACCACGTTCATCAGGATCGGCGCCGCCGCCGGCAGCGCGAAGCGCCCGAGCGAGTTCAGCACGCCCGAGAGCAGCGCGGTCAGCGAGATGAGGATGATGTAGGGAAAGGCGATCCGTCCATGCTCGACCGACAGGGTGAATCGCTCGTCACCGGCGAAGCCCGAGGCCATTGCCAGCACCATCCACGGCATGGCGATCTGCCCGAGAATCGTGAAGAGCAGCAGCACCAGCCCGAGCCCGGAGAGCGCGTCCCGCGCGAACCCCTCGGCATCCTCGCCGCCTTCCAGCTTCTTGGCAAACAGCGGCACGAAGGCGAGGTTGAAGGCGCCCTCGGCGAAGAAGCGGCGGAACATGTTCGGCAGGGTGAAGGCGATCAGGAACGCCTGCGCCACCGGCCCGGTGCCGAGGAAGGCCGCCATCAGGATGTCGCGCGCCAGACCCAGGATGCGCGACAGCATGGTCCAGGCGCCGACGCTGAGGAACGCGGGCAAGAGCCGGATGCCCGGCGCCGGGGCGGCTGGTTTCGGGGCGGAGGTCATGGCGCGGGTGGTGGCAGATCGCCGCGCAATTGGCAATGCCGCGCGCCGGCCGGAGGGGGGCTCCCGCGGGCGTTGCCCTTGGGCCCGGCGGCCGCTCCGCGGCCGCGGCAGGAGCGGCCTGTTGGCCGCGAGTCATTTTCTCCCCGCCTGTTGGCGGGGCCCCTCGTCCTGCCCGATAGGAATCTGCCAATATGAAACTGGGAGAAGCCAGCGGAGAAGGGATCGCTTAGGGCTTCGGGCGCACTGGAGGGCTGGACGCCGGGTCAGCCTCGCAGCGCGCGGGGGTGATGGGCTGGCGCGGCGGGCGGGCTGGCCGCCGGGCCCCGTATCCGGCGGCGCGCGGCGGGCGGTTCACGCCGGGGCGCTCGGCGTCGCGCTGATCGATGACGCGCTCGGCTTTCTCGCGGTGGCGGGACTGGCGCGGGCGCCGCGGCGGCGGGCGCGGCGCCGCCGCCGCCGGCGATGGCCGCGCACGACTGAGCGCCGGCGATCGAGGGTCAGCTCTCGACGACGCTCTCGAAGCCCTCGAACTGGGGATGGCCGAGATACATCGTCCCGCGATCGCCCGCGTTGGCATGGGCCTTGCGGAAATGCGCCGAGCGGGTCCAGGCTTCGAAGGCGGAGCGGTCCTGCCAGATCGAATGCGAAACATAGAGCGTATGCTCGTCGGTGCTCGGGCCGCGCAGGAGCTTGAAGGTCTTGAAGCCCGGGACCTGGTCGAGTTCGCTGTCGCGGGTCCGCCACATCTCCTCGAAATCGGCCTCGGCGCCTGGGACGATGCGAAAGCGGTTCATGGCGATAAACATGGGGTTTCTCCTCGGATCGGAGCCGGAATCTAGCGGCGGAGGACGCGGCCGTCACCCGCATTTCGCGCTCGCGGGAGGCGGGGCGCGGCGCTAGTCTGTGGCGGGCTTGGGCGCGGACTTGGCGGGGGCGGGATGGGCAACGGACTGGCCGGAAAGTCGGTGATCGTCACGGGCGCGGCGCGCGGCATCGGGCGGGCGGCGGCGCGGGGCTTCGTGCGCGCGGGCGCCAATGTGATGATGGCCGATATCGACGAGACGCGGCTGGAGCGCGAGGTCGAGACCATCGCCGGCGAGGGCCGCGACGGCCGGGCCGTCGCCTTCACCGGCGACCTGCGGCAGAAGCTGACCATGAGCAACCTGATCGCCGCGACGCTCGACGCCTTCGACGACGTGCATGTGCTGGTCAATGCCAGCCGGCTGATGGTGGCGGCCGATCCGTTCCTGCCCGACACCGACCAGTTCGAGGCGATGCTCGAGAGCAATGTCACCGCGCCGCTCCGGCTGAGCCAGGTGGTCGCGCGGCGCATGATGGAATTCGCCGCCGCCGAGAAGCCACGTCCCGTCGACCGGGCGATCGTCAATATCGGCTCGATCCAGGCGCGGCGCACGCTGCCGGAGCTGCTCGGCTATTCGGTGAGCTGCGCGGCGCTCGACCAGATGACCCGGGCCTTCGCCGTCGCGGTCGCCGGGCAGGGGATCCGGGTCAATGGCGTGGCGGTCGGCGGCATGCTGAGCAGCTCGATGGAATCGGCGCTCGGCGAGGTCGAGGATCTGCCGGGCGCGCTCGGCGACGTGGTGCCGCTCGGTCGTCTCGGCGAGCCGGAGGAGGCGGCGGCGGCCGTCGTCTATCTCGCCTCGCCGGAGGCGAGCTTCGTCACCGGCCAGATCCTCGTGGTCGACGGCGGCCGCGTGCTGCTCGATCCGCTCGACACGCCGGCGGCGTGAGAGGACGGCGTAAGAGGGCGGGGCGCCCCGGTCACTCGTCCTCGTCGTTCGACGGGGCGAGGTTGAAGAAGCTCTCGGCGTCCGCCTTCGCATCCTCGCGCGACACGCGCTCGTCCTTGCGGCCGGAACCGAGCTTGAAATTCTCGAGGCCCGACATGCTGGAGGGGATGCGCGGCTCGGCCTCCATGGCGAGCGACTGCTCGGTCGAGACGAGCTTCATCCGTTCGGCGTCGTTCATCACGACGCCGGTCTTGGCCGAGCGGGCCACCGCCTTCGCCACGGCGGCGTCGAGCTCGCCCTGCTTGCACATGCCGAGCGCCACCGGATCGACCGGCGCGGTGTTGGCGATGTTCCAGTGCGTGCGGTCGCGGATCGACTGGATCGTCGGCTTGGTCGTGCCGACCAGCTTCGCCACCTGGCCGTCGCTGAGCTCGGGATGGAACTTCACCAGCCAGGCGATGGCGGCGGGGCGGTCCTGACGCTTGGAGAGCGGGGTATAGCGCGGGCCCTTGCGCTTCATCTCGCCCTCGGCGGCCGGGTTCTTCCAGAGCCGGAGCCGGGCGGTCGGTTCCTTCTCGACGCGGGCGATCTCCTCGGCGGTCAGCTGGCGGTTGGCGATTGGATCGAAGCCCTTGATGCCCTGCGCCACCTCGCCGTCCGCGATGCCGTTGACCTCGAGCTCGTGCAGGCCGCAAAACTCGGCGATCTGCTGGAAGGTGAGCGTGGTGTTCTCGACGAGCCAGACGGCGGTCGCCTTTTGCATCAATGGAAGCGCCATGACCTTTTCCTTTCGTCCAAGCAATCCTTCCCCGAGCCGAAAACTCGGGTGTGCCAAGGCACGCGGAGCAGTCTTCGTGGGGATCAACGCGCAGTATATAGGCAGAACGGCCGCGATGATAAAGGGTCATTCGCGCGGGGCGGCGGCGCTTGCGATGGTGTTGGCGGCGGCGCTGGGGGCGGGCGCTCCCACGCGGGCGCAGGGGTTCGACTATTACGTGCTGGCGCTGAGCTGGAGCCCGAGCTGGTGCCAGTCGCAAGCCGCCGAGGGAGACGCGCCCGAGCAATGCGCGCCGGACCGCGACCTCGGCTTCTCGCTGCACGGGCTCTGGCCGCAATATGCCGACGGCGGCTGGCCGGAGAATTGCCGGACCGAGGCCCGCGATCCGGCGCGCGGGGTGACGGCCGGCATGGCGGATATCATGGGATCGGCCGGGCTCGCCTGGTATCAGTGGAAGAAGCACGGGCGCTGTACCGGCTTGAGCGCGGCGGATTATTTCGACCTGTCGCGAAGGGCCTACCAGTCGATCGCGCTGCCGGCCTATCCGCCGGGGCGGCGGTCGGCGGCGGATGTGGAGCAGGCGCTGCTCGATGCCAATCCGGGTTTCCAGTCCGACGACATCGTCGTGACCTGTTCCGACGGGCAGGTGCGCGAAGCGCGGATCTGCCTGACGCCGGAGCTGGAGCCGCGCGCCTGCGGACCCGATGTGCTCCGCGACGCCTGCCGGTCGCCCGCGGCGCTCGACATGCCGCCGATCCCCTGACGCGAAGCCGTGCGGAGTCCGTCCCGGCTGCGCCGGGCCGTCCGCCCTAGGGTTTTGAAATTGCGCAATGTCTTAAACACCAGACGATCCCGTCTGGTTGGACATTGCGCTATGCGCCTTTCAGCGCCGCGCCGAGGTGGTCGCCGAGGCGCAGGGCGAGCTGGGTGATGGTGAGCGTCGGCTTGGTGAAGCCGCCGTTGCCGAAGACGCTCGACCCGCCGACATAGAGGTTGGCGACGCCATGCACCCGGCAGTCGGCATCGACCACGCCGAGCTTCGGGTCGGCCGCCATGCGCGTCGCGCACATGTGATGGCGCCCGGCCATCTGGCCCTGGCCCTCGTGCGGGCCCGGCAGGGTGACATCCTCGGCCATCAGCCAGTCGCGCAGCCGCATCCGTCCGAGGTTCTGTTCGGCGACATGCGCGCCGAAGGCGAGGGTCGCGGTGCGAAAGGTGTGATAGTCGCCCTCGCTCAGCCGCCAGCGCATCTCGGCCCGGCGCAGGCCGAAATCGTCCATCGTCTCGGCCAGGGTCACCCGGCTGTCGGGGTTCGGCCGCTGTTCGATGGTCACCCCGATCCGGGCCGAGGGATTCCTTTCGGGATCGCGCAGAAGCGCGTATTCCTCCAGCCCGCCCCAGCCACAGCGCGGCCGGATGCCGCGCAACCGCTGCACCAGCTCGGCGATGGCGGGGGTCAGACATTGCGCCGTCATCTTCAGCGCCTTGACCAGGGTCGCCGGCTCGTCCGGCGGCCGCGGTTCGACCAGCACTCCGAAGGTCGAAATCTCGGGATCGGCGGCGAGGAAGGCGTCGCTCGGCGCGAAGATCAGCTGATCGCCGGGCAGGGGATCGACGAGAAGGATATCGGCGGTCAGCGCAGTCGGATGATCGCAGAAGTTGCGGCCGACCTGATCTGTGCCATTTCCGATCCCGGTGCTGATCTGGCCGCGGGCATTGAGCAGGGCCCGCGGATTTTCGATGCCGCCGAGGCAGAGCGCGTAAGCCCGGGCGGTGACGGAAAAGCCGGGGTCGCCGGGAGTGTAGGACTTGAAGAGCAGCGATTCGACGGCGCCGAGCTGGGGCGTCAGCCGGATATCGACCAGGTTGGCATTGAGGCAGAGCGAAATCCGCGGCGAGGCGACGATCTCGTCGCGATATTTCTCGCCAAAGCGCGTCGGCGGGCTGAAGCGCCAGAAGGCTTGGCGGAACCTGTCCTCGTCCTGTTTCACCGCCGCGTCGGGCAGAACGGGCGGGTCGGGCAGTTCGACGATCGCGGCGGCCTCGGCGAGGTAGGGATCGAGATCGGCGCGCGCGATCGGCCAACCGCTGAGCTCGCGACCGGGACGGGGGACGAAATCCCGGGCGTCGAGCGGCCGGCACTTGCCGTCCCAATGACCCGAGGTGCCACCGAAATAGCGCAATCGGCAGGTATCGAGCGGGAAATAGAACCGACCGGTCACCGGGCCGTCGTAATGGTCCTGCGAGACCGGATCATAGTCGAAGCCGCCGGCCTCCATCAGCGCGACGTCGAGCCCCTGCGCCGCCAGGCGGCGGGCAAGCGTGATACCGGCGGGCCCCGCTCCGATCACACAGACGTCGAAGGTCCGCGCGAAGGCGTCGCGCCCGCCCTCGTTCGCGTCGAACAGCATTCGTGACCGTCACGGGCGTTGCATGGTTGGCGCCCTCTATGGCACGTCTCGCGGCAAGCGCGAGCCCAAACGACAGGCAAAGGTCAAAAGACCGGCGCCGCGTGTGATTTTCGCCATGTGATTTCGCCGCGTGACAGGATAGGGCGGCGGTGCTTTGCTGCGCCGCGGCGAATCCGTCGGAGAGCAGCCATGACCGAAGCCGAGACCGAGACGCGCCTCCCCGACCGCCGCATCGATCCCGAGACCTTCGAGGATTCCGAGGCGCTCGACATCGTGGCGGAGGAACTGGCGCTCTATCTGCGGCGCGGCGAGTTCGGCGCGGTCAAGGGCTTCTTCGTCGTGCAGGAGCTGGCCGATATCGCCGGCCTGCTCGACCATATGGAAACCGCCGACGCGCTCCTCGCCATGCGCCAGCTGCCGGCGGCGGATCAGGCCGAGGCTTTCGGCTATCTCTCGCCCAGCACGCAGGTAGCGCTCAGCGAGGCAATGGACCGCAAGCATCTCGCGCGGCTGATGGGCGCGATGAGCCATGACGAGCGGGCGGACCTCTACAAGGCGCTCGACCCCCGCGCGCAGGAAGCGCTGCTGCCCGGCCTTGCCAAGGCGGAACGCGACGACCTCCGCCGCCTCGCCTCCTATCCCGAGGGGACGGTCGGCTCGATCCTGACCTCGGATTATGCGACCCTGCGCCCCGAGATGACCGCGCCGCAGGCGCTGGAGGCGCTGCGCCGGCAGGCGGTCGACAGCGAGACGGTCTATTCCGCCTATATCGTCGATGACGCGCACCGCCTGCTCGGCGTGCTGTCGCTGCGCGAGCTGCTGCTGGCGCGCGCGCACCAGACGGTCGGCTCGATGATGGATACCGACCCGGTCTCGCTCCGGGTCGATGCCGACCAGAGCGACGCCGCGCGGCTGATCGCGCGCTACGACCTCATCGCCCTGCCGGTGCTCGACGGCGAGGGACGGCTCGTCGGCATCGTCACCCAGGACGATGCGATGGACGTCGCCGAGGAGGAAGCGACCGAGGATATCTACAAATCCTCGACCGTCGGCCCGATCGAGGGCGGCGTGCGCGAGGCGGGGTTCCTGTCGCTCTATCGGGCGCGCATCGCCTGGCTGGTGCTGCTCGTCTTCGGCAACATCTTCTCGGGCGCCGGTATCGCCGCCTTCGAGGATGTGATCGCGGACAACCTGACGCTGCTCTTCTTCCTGCCGCTGCTGATCGGCTCGGGCGGCAACGCCGGGGCGCAGTCGGCGACGCTGATGGTGCGCGCGCTCGCCACGGGCGACGTGCGGCGGGGCGACTGGTTCCAGATGCTGACGCGCGAACTGCTGATCGGCGTCGCGCTCGGCGTCACCATGGCGGTGGCGGTCTCGGCGATCGGCATCGTCCGCGCGACGCCCGACGTGACGCTGGTGGTCGCCGCCGCGATGATCGTTATCGTGCTGCTCGGCGCGATCATCGGCATGTCGCTGCCCTTCGTGCTGTCGAATTTCAACCTCGATCCCGCCACCGCCTCCGGCCCGCTCGTCGCCTCGATTTGCGACGTGATGGGCGTGCTCATCTATTTCGGCATCGCGAGCCTCGTGCTGAGATATCTCCGCGCACGTACCTTGCCGACCTGCCAGTGGCAGGTCGCGCGGGCGCGCGCCCGGAGGAACCTCCGCAGGGCGCGAGGGGTCCACATTTCTCCGGAGCTTTGAATCGTGGCGGGTGTGCCCGGCTCGCCCGTTGAAAACGGGCGTGCCCCGGCAGGGCACGCCCGTCACGATCTCGCCGACGGTCGATCTCGTGAAGGGAATGCTGCGAGCTCGCGGGCCATCCATTCCAAATGCGATCCCGTCGGCCCGAGCAGCGCCGGACTTGCATTCCCGCCGCCTCTCGGGCTAGGCGTCCGCGCGAGGAAATCGCGGCGATGGGGCGAGAGATGGACGGGATCACCGGCCTGCGCGACAAATATCTGACGGCGATCGCCGCCGCCGAGGGCGAGACCGCGCTGGAAGAGGTGCGTCTCGCCGCGCTTGGCAAGAAGGGCGAGGTCTCGGGCCTGATGCGCTCGCTCGGCGCCATGAGCCCGGAGGAGCGCCAGACCGCCGGGCCCGCGCTCAACGCGCTGAAGGACGACCTGACCGAGGCGGTGGGCGCCGCCCGCGCCCGTCTCGCCGACGCCGCGCTCGACGCCCGGCTCGCCGCCGAATGGCGCGACGTCACCCTGCCCGGCCGCCCGGCGCCGCGGGGCACCATCCATCCGGTCAGCCAGGTGACCGAGGAGATCATCGCGATTTTCGCCGACCTCGGCTTCTCGGTCGCCGAGGGGCCGCAGGTCGAAAGCGACTGGTACAATTTCGACGCGCTGAACATCCCGCCCGAACATCCGGCGCGGCAGGACCACGACACTTTCTACATGGCGCGCGCCGAGGGCGACAACCGCCCGCCGCATGTGCTGCGCACCCATACCTCGCCGGTGCAGATCCGGGCGATGGAGGCGCGGGGGGCGCCGATCCGCGTCATCGCCCCGGGTCGCGTCTATCGCGCCGACTACGACCAGACGCATACGCCGATGTTCCATCAGGTCGAGGGGCTCTGCATCGACCGCGACGTGTCGATGGCGAACCTCAAGTGGGTGCTCGAGGAGTTCTGCCGGGCGTTCTTCGAGGTCGACGGGGTCGAGCTCAAGTTCCGCGCGTCGCACTTCCCCTTCACCGAGCCCTCGGCCGAGGTCGATATCCGCTGCTCCTGGGCCGGCGGCCAGCTGCGCATCGGCGAGGGCGACGACTGGCTGGAGATCCTCGGGTCGGGCATGGTGCATCCGAAGGTGCTGCGCGCCGCCGGGGTCGATCCGGCCGAGTGGCAGGGCTTCGCCTTCGGCATGGGCATCGACCGGCTCGCCATGCTGAAATACGGCATCCCCGACCTGCGCGCCTTCTTCGACAGCGACCTGCGCTGGCTCCGCCACTATGGCTTCGCCGCGCTCGACGTGCCGACGCTGCAGGCCGGCATCAGCCGGTGACGCGGTAAATTCCGGCGGTTTCGCCGCGAGCGACGGGCTTGTGACGAATTCCGTCGGTCGCGATGAAGTAATGAGCGGGGCGAGACAAGGCCCACGCGCCCTGCTATTCTCGGTTCGCCGCCGGATTTGCGCGGTAAGAACCTTGGGGGAATTTCAATGAAACGCCTTGCTTGCGCGGCACTCGCCGCGGCGGCGTTCGCAGGCCCGTCCTTTGCTCAGGACGCTGCGACGCTGGTTTGCGCGGAATATGCGACGCTGGACAACGCCGGCCAGCAGGCGATGATCGCGGAACTCGATTCAATGGCGGCCGGCGAT
>JBGAJI010000180.1:0-4360 GCA_044225035.1 Amaricoccus sp.
CAGGAAGGTGCTGGCCGGCGGACCCGCGGTCCCGGTCACCACGGGGACGCTGTCGCGGAGGCGAAGGCCCGGATCGTCGGCGGCGGCGGGCGCCTCGGGGGCCGGACGTTGCGCCGGCGGCCCATCCTGCGCGGGCGCCAGCGCGGGCAGCGCGAGCGCGGCCAGCAGCGCGGCGGCGAAGGGCGCCGTCCGTCGCCTAGAGCGGAGTCCGTCCCGGCTGCGCCGGGTCGTCCGCCCTAGGGTTTTGAAATTGCGCAATGTCTTAAACACCAGACGATCCCGTTTGGTTGGACATTGCGCTAGCTGTCTTTTCCCGCCGCGACGACTCGATCATCGGCTGATTCCGCCCGGTGCGCTCTAGAACCGGGTCTGGACGGTGAACCGGAACCGTTCGATCTCGTCGTCATCCACCGATTTCAACGGCACGGCGTAGTTGAAGCGCAGCGGCGCGAAGGGCGTGTCGATGAACAGGCTGGCGCCCAGCGACCAGCGGGTGATCATCGAATCGTCGACCGGATCCTCCTGGCTGCCGTCGGTATCGTCGAGGCCCCAGAGCGAACCGAAGTCGGAGAACAGGCCGCCATAGACGCCATACTGCTCCGGGATGCCGATCGGGAAGCTGGCGTCGAGCCGGAGCACGCCGAAGAAATTGCCGCCGAGCGCCTCGTTCACCTCGAGATCCTGCTGCGGGTCCTTGCACTGGCCGATGTCGCACTTGTCGCGCGGGCCGAGGCCGTTGCGCGCGAAGCCGCGGAAACTGTCGCCGCCGGCGTTGAAGCGGTTGATGATGCGCGTCCCGTCCTCGGAGAAGATCATCCCGCCCTCGAGCTCGGCCGACAGGACCAGCGCCTCCTCGAAATAGCTGGTATAGACGCGCGCGTTGCCGCGGGTCTTGGACAGCCGCACGTCGCCGCCGAGGCCGTCGAACTCCTGGTTGACGGTCAGGATGAAGCCGGCGGTCGGATCGACAACCGAGTTCCGCCGGTCATAGGCGTAGGTGAAGATCAGGCCCGAGGTGATCTGCTTGCCCTGCTCGTTCTCGATGATCAGCGACGTGTCGGGCGCGACGTCGAAAATGTCGTCCTGCGAGATCTTGTAGCGGATGGTCAGCCGGCCGTTCTCGCTGAGCGGAAAGCCGATCCGCGGCTCGAAGCCGTAGTTCGAGGTCTGGAACGACTGTTCGTCGAAGTCGGTCTCGCGATAGTAGAGATTGAACCCGGCGAGCAGGTCGCGGTCATAGAGCGCCGGCTCGGAGAAGCCGAACTCGATGTTCTGGTTCTCGGTGCTGGCCGAGACCGAGGCCGACAGCGTCTGTCCGCGGCCGAGGAAGTTGCGCTCGACGATGCTGACCTGCGCGGTCAGGCCCTCGGAACTCGAGAACGCGCCGCCAAGGCTGAGGCTGCCGGTCGGCTGTTCCTCGACCTCGACCGCGACCAGCGCCTGCTGCGGCGAGGTGCCTTCGCGCACGGTGACGTTGGCGGTCTTGAAGAAACCGAGGCCGCGGATGCGATCCTCCGCCTCGCGGACCTCGCGGGCATTGAAGGCGTCGCCCTCGACCACGTGGAACTGGCGCCGGATCACCCGGTCGAGCGTGCGGGTATTGCCGGAGATGTCGATCCGCTCGATGAACACCCGCTGCCCCTCGACCAGCTGGAACTCGATATCGACGGTGCGGGCCGCGGCGTTCTTGGTGACTTTCGGCCGGATCTCGACGAAGGCGTAGCCCTGCTGGCCGGCCTGATAGGTCATGCGTTCGATCACGCGGTTGACCTGCTTGACGTTGTAGACCCCGCCGCCCTGCACCGGCGCCAGCAGCGGCGCGAAGTCCGCCGCGTTCAGGCCCGGTGTCGAGGAGCTGACCGACATGGTGCCGAAATTGTAGCGCTGCCCCTCGCTGAGGGTGAATTGCAGGAAGAATCCGTTGCGCTCGCGCGCCAGTTCGGCGGTCGCGGATTCGACCTGGAAATCGACATATCCGCGCTCCAGGTAATATTGGCGCAGTTTTTCCTTGTCGACCTCCAGCCGGTCGGCGTCGTAATTGTCGTTGCCGAAGATAAAGCTCAGCCAGTTGGACTGGTTGGTGTCGATCACCCGGCGCAGCGTGCGGTCGGAAAACACCTGGTTGCCGGTGAAATTGATCCGCTGCACCTGGGTGACGCGGCCCTCCGTGATCTCGAAGACCAGATCGACGCGATTGTCCGACTGCTTGATGATCACCGGATTGACTGCGGCGGCGTAGCGTCCCGCGGCGCGGTAGGCATCGACGATCGCCTGGGAATCCGCCTCGGCCGCCGCGACGGAATAGGCAAGCCGCGGGCGCAGCTGGATCGCCTCCAGCAGCACCTCGTCCTTGATCGCCTTGTTTCCCTCGAAGGCGATCTGGTTGATCGTCGGGTTCTCGACCACGGTGATGACGAGGCGCCCGGCCTCGGGCATCACGTCGACGTCCTGGAACAGGCCGGAATCATAGAGCCGGCGCACGGCGAGGTTCATCTGCTCCGGCGTCACCGGGGTTCCGGGCTCGATGCCGGCGAAGACGCGGATTGTATCGGCCTCGATGCGCTGGTTGCCGGCGACGTCGATCCGGCTGAACACGGCGGTGCCCTGCGCCTTGGCGGATGGGTCTGGCAACAGCGTGAGCACGAGCAAAGCCAAGACCAACACGCGGGGTATGGCCCGCATCCACCGCCGCTGCGCCATGCCGCACTGCCCCTTGCCAAGGTCGGGCGGTTTGACCCGCCCCTTTTTTCAACTCACCATTCGCATGATGTCGTTGTAGGTAGCAAATACCATCAGCAACAGGATCAAGCCAAGACCAATCGACATGGCAAGCTGCATCGCCGCCTGGCTGGGCGGACGTCCGCGAACCGCCTCGATCAGGAAGGCGACGAAATGCCCGCCGTCGAGCACGGGAATCGGGAACAGGTTCAGCAGGCCGATGGCGGTCGAGATCACCCCGATCAGCACGATGAAATTGGTGAAGCCCTGCGACGCGGTCTCGCCGGAGATCTGGGCGATGCCGATCGGGCCTTGCAGGTTCTCGGTTCCGATCGAGCCGTTGAGGATCGAGCGCATGCCGTGCAGCGACTGGGTGATGACCTCGGTCACGCGCGACACGCCATAGGCGGCGGCGGTCCAGGGCGCCGGTGTCTCAAAGAGCGGCAGGTAGAGCGGCGCGCTGGCGACGCCGATCATCACCCGGCGCTCGAACCCGCCCTGGCCATTGTCGGTGTCGCGCTCGACCGGCTGGATTTCCATCCGCGTCTCGGCGCCGTCGCGCCAGACGAGGAGCGGGATCGGGCGGCCGCCGGACTCCACCACCACCTGCCGCAGATCGCCGAAGGAGGCGAGCGGCTTGCCGTCCGCTTCGAGGATCACGTCGCCGCGGCGCAGGCCGATGCCGCTGGCCGGCGACAAAGGCTCGACCCCGTCGACCAGCGGCGGGAAGGGATAGGGCGCGTCGATAGTCAGGCGCTCGCCGTTCCGCTCGACCTCGAGCGTCAGAGGGCCGGGTTTCGGCAGGGCGGCGGCGGCGCGATAGAGACCGTCGAACTTGTCGATCGCCTCGCCGTTCACCGAAAGGATCACGTCGCCGACCGCCAGCGGCTGGGCCACGCCCGGCAGCGGCGCGATCGCCCCGATCGTCGGCCGGTTCGAGGGAATGCCCTGCCAGAGCGCGAGCCCGGTGAAGACGACAAGGGTCAGCAGGAAGTTGGCGAAGGGTCCGGCGAGCACGGTCAGCATCCGGCGCCCGACGCTCGCGCCGTGAAAGCTGCGCGCGCGGTCGGCCGGCGCCAGGCCGTCGAGCGCCACAGGATCGGCCCGGCTGGCGCCGTCGCCGTCGCCGAGGAATTTCACATAGCCGCCGAGCGGCAGGGCCGCGAGTTGCCAGAGCGTGCCCCGCCGGTCGCGCCGCGACCAGATCACCGGCCCGAAGCCGATCGAGAACACCTCGGCATGGATGCCGCACCAGCGCGCGACGATGTAATGGCCGTATTCATGCACGGCCACGACGATGCCGAGCACCACCAGGAACGGCAGCACGGTGGAGAGGAAACCCCCGAAGAAGGGGATGCCGGCGATCAGGTCCATCATGTCACCTACCACTGAAGGCCTCGACCCAGACGCCCGCCATCCGTCGGGCCGTCGCGTCGAAATCCATCACAGTTCCAAGGTCATAATCGGGGCCCTGGCCGGCGGCGTCCGGACCGAGCTTGTCCAGCACATGCTCCACGAGCACCGCCATGTCAAGAAAGCCGACCGCTCCTAGTAAATAGGCGTCGAGCGCCGCCTCCTTGGCCGCGTTCAGCACCGCGCCGCTGAGGCCGCCCATCGCCATCACCTCGCGCGCGAGGCGCAG